>DATBSU010000230.1:0-2889 GCA_036559585.1 Methyloceanibacter sp. | reverse complement strand
GACGGCGAGCTATGCCGAGATCGCCAAACGGATTGGCGAGCCCCAATCCGCGCGCGCCGTGGCCAGAGCTTGCGCCTCGAACCCCGTGGCCGTAGCGATCCCCTGCCACCGCGTGGTGAAGAGCGACGGATCGCTATCAGGCTATCGCGGCGGCGTGCACCGTAAGCGCGCCTTGCTCGACAGAGAGGCCGGCGCATGGTTTGCCGAACCTCGGAAGGCCTCCCGCAAGCACTAAGCCCGCGCGCCTAACCGCTTAATACGACTCATCGATCTGAAGCCGTTCAACGCCCGCCGCGCTTCATCGAGTCTTTGAGCGCCTTCTCGGCCATGCGCGTCGCGGCGGGCACCACCGCCCTGATGACCTGTTTGCCGAACGTGCTCCAGAATCCGTCGGTGCGGGTGCTGCCGCCGGATTTTGCCCCTTTCTCGTCTTTCGCCTCGGTGTCAGCGTCGGCATGCTCTGCGCCGCGCTTCTCGAGGATCTCCGATGCCGACTCGCGGTCGACAGTTTCGTCATAGACGCCCGCCACCGGACTTGCTCGCATCGCCGCCTTGAGCTCGGCGTCGGTGATCGGCCCGACCCGTGAATTCGGCGGCCTGACCAAGGTTCTCTGCACGATGGTCGGCTGACCCCTATCGTCCAGCGTCGAGACCAGAGCCTCGCCGGTGCCGAGTTCCATGATCGCCTTCTCGGTGTCGAAAGCGGGATTGGCGCGGAAGGTTGTCGCCGCAGCCTTCACCGCCTTCTGCTCCAGCGGCGAGAAGGCACGAAGCGCATGCTGGATGCGGTTGCCGAGCTGCCGCGACACTGTATCGGGAATATCGAGCGGGTTCTGCGTGACGAAATAGACGCCGACGCCCTTGGACCTGATCAGCCGCACCACTTGCTCGACCTTCTCGAGCAGCGCCTTGGGCGCATCCTTGAACAGCAGATGCGCTTCGTCGAAGAAGAACACCAGCTTCGGCTTATCGGGATCGCCGACCTCGGGCAGCTCTTCAAAGAGCTGCGACATCAGGAACAGCAGGAACGTCGCATAGAGCCGCGGGCTTTGCATCAGCTTCTCGGCCGAGAGCACGCTGATATAGCCGCGCCCATCGCGCGCGACGCGCATCAGATCGGAAATCTTGAGCGCCGGCTCGCCGAAGAAATGCTCGGCACCCTGCTGTTGGAGCACGAGCAGGGAGCGCTGGATCGAGCCGACCGAAGCCTTGGTAATGTTGCCGTATCTGGTGGTGAGATCGCCTGCACGGTCAGCCAGATTCTGCAACAGGTCCTGCAGGTCCTTGAGATTGATGAGCGGCAGCTTCTCGTCGTCGGCGATCTTGAAGGCAATGTTCAGCACGCCTTCCTGTGCCTCGCTCAGATCCATCAGGCGCGACAGCAGCAACGCCCCAAGCGATGCGACCGTTGCGCGGATCGGATGGCCCTTGTCGCCGAACAAATCCCAGAAGATCACGGGATAGGCCTGGAAGTCCTGGGTGAAGCCGATCGCCTTGTCGCGCGCCTCGATCCAGGGCTTCATCTCACCTTCTTCGGCGATGCCGGAGAGATCGCCTTTCACGTCGGCGCAGAAGACCGGCACGCCCTGATCGGAAAACCCTTCAGCCAAGCCTTGCAAGGTGACGGTCTTGCCCGTGCCGGTGGCGCCAGTGATCAGCCCGTGCCGGTTGGCGAGGCGAAGCAGAATAAATTCCGGATTGACGCTCTGGCCGATATAGACGCTGTCCTTTGGCGGCTTGCCACCACCGACGACGACGTCGCTCACTTTCGCTACCGCTGGCTTCTTCTTCGCCGCCATCGCTTCCTCCTGTGGTCCGCTTTACCCGGACTCTAGCGTTTACCGAGCGTGAGCGTAAAGGTGCCAACAAGAGGCCCCAATACCAATTCGCGCCCCCTTTCGTCGCATGGCTTTCTTGGGCCGAAGTCTTCGTGCTAGGAGGAACTAACAACGCTTAAGGCTAGGACAAAATGGCTGAATTGGTTTTAGCGAAGGACTTTCCACGAGCGGAAGAGGCTGATTGGCGGAAACTGGTCGAGGAGGCCCTGAAGGGCGCGCCTTTCGCCTCGCTCCGCTCCCAGACCTATGACGGCATTCCTCTCGAGCCGCTCTATCCCCGCGCAAGCGACGCGAGCCTGATCCCCGGTCGTGCCGCCGGCGTACCGTGGACCGTCATGCAGCGGGCCGACATCGCCGACGCGGAAGCCGCCAACAAGCAAATTCTCGCCGACCTGAATAACGGCACGACGGGACTCGCTCTCGTCTTCGAGGGCGCCATTGGCGACTACGGCTACGCGATGGAAGCGACCGGGGCCGCTCTCTCTCAAGCCCTCGACGGCGTTTTTCTCGACGCCGGCATCGCCATAGAGCTCAATCTCGGCCGCCCATCGAGGCACGCGGCGGGACTTCTCGCCACTTTGGTCAAGGCGCGAGGACTCGACCCCCGAACCCTGAACATTCGATTCGGTTTCAATCCTTTGGGCGCGATTGCTACCACCGGGGAGAGTCCGAAGCCCTGGCCGGAGATCGCCGGGAATTTCGCCAACTACGTTGCGGAAATCGCGACCCAAGGCTTTACCGGACCCTTCGCTGTTGCCGACGGGCGACCGATCCATGCCGCCGGAGGCTCGGAGGCGCAGGAGCTTGCTTTCACGCTAGCCTGCGCCGTGTCTTATCTCCGCGCCTTGGAAGCGCATGGAATTCCTCTGGACGACGCGCGCAACCATATTTTCTTCCGCCTTGCCGCAGATCAGGACCAATTCCTCACCACCGCGAAGTTCCGCGCCATCCGCAAGCTCTGGGTCCGCATCGATGAGGCATGTGGCTTGAGCCCGAAGCCGGTTTTCGTCAGCGCCGAGACGGCGTGGCGCATGATGACCAAGCGCGATCC
>DATBSU010000229.1:0-4004 GCA_036559585.1 Methyloceanibacter sp. | reverse complement strand
CGCCGAGCTGATCGAGCAGACGGCGAATCTCGCCCGACGCCTCGCCGGCGCCGAGCGCCGGCTCCTCGACCAGAACCGGCGGCATCTCGTCTCGCTGCAGCGCGCTCTGCCCTCCGGCCCGGAGCTGCTGATCCAGCCGGTCCAGCGCAGCGACCGCGCCGGCGAGCGCCTGCGCGCCGCGCTGCGCCGGGCGCTGGACGCGCGCCGCCTGCGGCTCTCGCATCTGACCCACATCCTCGCCCGCCACTCGCCCCAGGCGGAGCTGGCGCGCGCCTCCGAGCGGCTGAAAGGCCTGCATGCGCGATTGCGCCAGGGCCTCGCCTCGCGCATGGCGCTGGAGCGGCGGGAAGCCGATGGCGCGCGGCGTCGGATCGACCATGCCGAGCAGCGCCTGCGCTCGGCTTTCTTCCGCCTCCTCGCCGACCGGCAGGCCAAGCTCGACCGGCTGGACCAGCTGCGCCGCACGCTCGGCTATCAGAGCGTGCTCGCCCGCGGCTTCGCTCTGGTGCGCGACGAGCACGGCGCGCTGCTGCGGCAGGCGCGGGAGGTGACGCCGGGGGCGAGGCTGGAGATCGAGTTTTCCGACGGGTGTACGCGCGCCCGGGCAGAGGGCGGGAGGGCGGCGGAGCCGCCTGCGGCTGCGGCGCCGGTGCGGGGGAAGCGCGGGCGCGAGAAGGATGGAGGGGGACAGGGGTCGTTGTTTTGAGGCGACGATGGCGATTTCTCGTCGGGTTTCGATTCCGTCATTGCACTAAATACGGTCTTTCAACGTCAGGAGAATAATGGACATTGCAGTCCTGCACATTTTATACGCTCCAACGATCTGATGGCTTTTGCGGAGTTGTTAGTGCTCACCGCGTATCGCCCTGGCGGCTGTAGAGACATGATTCGTGATCGCGCACATTCCTTGCAACAAATGAGCGATTCACATATCTATTCCGTCGAAGAGGACCGAATGGCCAAGAGCGAAAGAAAAATCGTCGATGCCGTACGCGTGGCGGACAGCGATTTAGGCCGGATTGTCGGTCAATCGTTGAAGGGCCTTCGCGAGCTCGCGGGCCTCACCCGAGCCGATTTGGCAGCGCGTCTTAAAGTCGGACAAGCCGCGATCTCGAAATTCGAAAGCCACGGCGACGTCGACATCTCGTCGTTGAAGAATTATGTCGAGGCGCTAGGCGCAAGGCTTCGCATCGACGCGGCGTTCGATGCGCAGGCAGCCGGTCGCTTGGAAGATGCCTTCGATGGCGCTTTCACCAATGAAGACCAGCTTGTTTTTCCGATCTTCGGTGACGAACTTTTTCGCCCGAATCGGGACGTGGTTCTGAGCGTGCGCCCATGGTATTCGGACAAGATTTTTGAAGGGAAGAAGACCGTCGAACTGCGTCGGCGCTTTCCGTTATCTGCACCACGCGGCACCCTCGCGTATATTTATTCCACATCGCCTATTCGCGCGATGGTGGGCAGCACTGAAATTGAGAGCGTGGACAAGTTGCCGGTAGCGGAAATCTGGAAGAAGTTTGGGAAAAGGGCGCAAATCTCCAAGCCCGATTTCGACCGCTATTTCGAAGGCCTCACAGACGGGTTTGCTCTTGCGATTTCGAACGCACGCGCTTTTTCCCGTCCAATTGACCTTGCCGAGCTGAGAGACCGGTTTGGCTTTGAGCCCCCACAATCGTTCCTTTACGCAACTTCTGATCTTCGGACAGCCCTCCGCCATGAGCACTCAAGCGTATCTAATTGATACAAATGTAGTTATTGGCCTAGAGGATAATCGTCGCGTTCAGCCTGCATTCGCAGCGCTACTGAATTTAGCCGCGACCTATAAAGTTGACATCCTGGTCCACGAGGCCGCGCAAGACGATATTCAACGAGACCGGGACGCCACGCGGCGGGATATTTCGCTGAGTAAACTGGCGAAGTTTCAGCTGCTGCGAAAGGTTCGTGGGCTTGGAAGGGCGGAGCTGGAACAGAGGTTCGGGACCCTCGCGCGTCAGAACGACGTCGTCGACGCCACGCTGTTGGACGCCGTCGCACGAGGTGCCGCCGACTTTCTTGTAACCGAGGACCGGGGCCTTCACGAGCGCGCCCGCCGCGCCTCAGCAGAACTCGGCCGACGTGTCTTGTTCGTCGCCGATGCCGTTCAATTGCTGCGAACGACGTATGAGGCGCAAGCACCCCAAGTTCGCTACGTCGAAGAAATCACCGCGAACGAAATTCACCTCGCCGACGACATCTTCGACAGCTTGCGGGAGGACTACCCCGGTTTCGACAGCTGGTGGCGCGAGAATTGCGTGCGCGGCCGCCGTCCGTGCTGGGCAGTGTTCGACGAGGGTTCGTCGGAAGGCTTGGCGGGACTGATCGTTCGCAAGGACGAGACTGGCGCCGATACGGACGCAACGGAAAAGGCCGCCAAGATTCTCAAAATTTGCACCTTCAAGGTGCGCCCGGAGAAGCGCGGCGTGAAGCTCGGCGAGTTGCTTTTGAAGAAGGTGTTTTGGTTCGCACAGGCCAACAAATATGACCTCGTCTATATCACGACCTATAAATCTCAGACGGCCTTAATTGATCTGCTCGAATATTTTGGTTTCAAGCATACGCGAACAAAGGTAGACGGAGAGATGATCTACGAGAAGTCATTCTCGCGAGCGGCGCTGCCGACTGTCGATGGTGTCTCGAATTTCGACCTTGACCGTCTAAACTACCCGCGCTTTGTCGCCGGTCCCAGCGTGCGTGCGTTCGGCGTTCCTATAAAGGAAGAATATCACGACACGCTGTATCCGGATTTGCGTAACCCGATCCAGGCAGAATTGTTCGAACTTCCCGGAGGGGGAAGCGGCCCGAAGCGGGCCGGCAATACGATCCGCAAAGTCTATCTATGCCGCGCCAAATCGGGGCTAGGACCGCCCGGCTCATTGCTGTTATTCTACAAGGGCAAATCCAAAGACCCGCCGTCTCAGGCGTTTACCGCGGTCGGGGTCTTTGAGGACTGGTCCGAGGCGAAATCCACCAAGGATTTGATGCATCTCACGGGCGGCCGGTCCGTCTATAGCGAAACCCAACTCATCGGCTGGGCGGCAACGGCAGCGCGGCCGGTCAAGGTCATCAACTACCTTTTGGCGGCCTATATTGAACCCGCGATTTCGCTTGAAGAGCTACGAACTCTCGGCGTTGTGCCTAGCCATCCCCCACAGTCGATTTTCGAGCTAAGCGGCACGCATATTGATGCATTGCTGCGCCGCATGAACCTCTGGTTTTCAATATGACGACACGGACTATTGCGCTCACGGGTGTTTCCGGTGTGGGTAAATCGACGTTGGTGCGCGCGCTCTCAACAGCGATTCCGCTTGAGCATTTGCAAGCAAGCGCACTGATTCGAGAAGGGCGGAATGCTACTGGCGATATGGTGACACAAGACCAATTGCGTCTGATCAATCTCGACGAAAACCAACGACTTCTCGTCGCGGGGTTCAAGCTCGTTACGGCATCGAAGCGCGGGCTCGTCATCCTCGACGCCCACACCGTTATCGAGAAAGGCGATGAACTCGCGCCTATCGACGCCGCTGTATTCAAGGCGATTAAAATAAGCGCTATGATATTCCTCGAAGATGACCCAAAAGCCATCGCCAAACGGCGCCGCAGCGACGCGAGCCGCATCCGGCCTCTGCCGAATGTCGATCGACTTGGCCAGATTCAAGACTTCGCGCGGGAACAGGCCTTTATGATCTGCCACGAGCTCGGCGTCGATTTGCTTATCTATCGTCCGAACCAGTTCGCGGCTATATCTGCCGCGCTGGTAGGCCAAAGCGTTGATGGAGGCTGAATCATGAGGTGCATCTTTTGCCGGGTCGATTCAGCCGCTTCGCTGAGAGCCCGACCGGAAATTGGTTGATCGGCCTCGCGGCCTTTGATTCCTTGGGTTTGCAACAACTCCGAGGGATTCGCGATGCCGTGGACCGAGGCCGATCGAGTGAAATATGAGGTGATCCGGAAGCGTTATTCAAGCG
>DATBSU010000228.1:0-4050 GCA_036559585.1 Methyloceanibacter sp. | reverse complement strand
CCCTCTTCTCTCATTTCCAGCGTCGGGGCGCCGCCACCTGCCATAGGCTCATAGTTCAAGGCGCGCGCGATCAGCCGCGCCGTCGTGGTCTTGCCGACGCCGCGCACGCCGGTCAGCATATAGGCTTGGGCGATGCGCCCGGTCGCGAACGCGTTCCTGAGCGTCTGCACCATGGCCTCTTGGCCGATCAGCTCGGCGAAGGTCGCGGGCCGATATTTCCGGGCAAGCGCCGCATGCGCCACACTGGTGGCGGCAGGTTTCGAGGCGTCGGCTTGGTCTTTGGCGTTGGCCATGGACGAGGAACTTTCACGCGAAGGGGGTGGGAGGCTGGACGAGCAACCCGCATCAACTCGTTAGGGCTGCTTCCTTCCGGACCTGACCCGGTTGGCGAGCGATCCGCCTGCCGCCAACCTCCCTGAACACTATATCGGGGATGGGTGCTTGTGTGGCAAGCTCCTCGGCCGAAGCCAACGATTTCCACGATTTATAGGGAGCGCGCTTTGAGCTACATCCAACAAGTCCTGCAGCCGGGAGAAACGGTCCGCGTGAGCTGGGTGCTGTATTTGGTGCCGATTGGCCTCGCGGTTGCAGGCATTATCGCAGCAGCGCGGCACTGGGGCGACGCTCGAGCCCTTTCGCGACATCGACCGTCCGATCGATTTCCGCAATTAGGTCGTGGCAAACTGATGCGCGTTCAGGCCTTCAGTTTGGCGCGGAACCGACTCGCCGGATAGGTCCCGAGAATCCGCACCTCGCTGGTGAAGAAGGCGAGCTCCTCCATGGCAAGCTCGACGGGGCGCTCTTTCGGGTGGCCTTCGATGTCGGCGTAGAACATCGTGGCGTTGAACGAGCCTTCGAGCTGATAGGATTCAAGCTTCGTCATGTTGACGCCATTGGTGGCAAAGCCGCCGAGCGCCTTGTAAAGCGCCGCGGGCACGTTCCGCACGCGGAAGACAAATGTGGTGATGACCGGACCATTACCGGGTTTGGCGTGATCCGGCTTCACGGCAAGCACGACGAAGCGCGTGGTGTTGTGCTGCGCGTCCTCGATATTCGACTTGATGATGCGGAGACCATAAATCTCGGCGGCCAACGAAGATGCGATCGCCGCGCGGCTACGATCCTTCAGCTCGCTCAGATGCCGCGCAGCGCCGGCGGTATCAGCTTCGGCGACGGTCTTCAGCTTCAGCGCCTTGATGACTTTGCGGCACTGGCCGAGTGCCATGGGATGGCTGTGCACCGTCTTCAACTGACTGAGTTTGGCGCCGGGAAGCGCCAGGAGCTGCTGCCGGATGCGCTCGAAATGCTCGCCGACGATATAGAGCTTCGAATCCGGCAGAAGATGATGGATGTCGGCAACGCGGCCGGCGACCGAATTCTCGATTGGGATCATGGCGAGCTTCGCCGCACCTCTCTTCACCGCGGCAAGCGCGTCCTCGAAGGTCGCGCATGGCAACGCCGCCATGTTCGGGTAGGCGTCGCTACAGGCGAGATGCGAGTTGGCGCCTGGCTCGCCTTGGAAGGCGATTTTGTTGGGTAGAGTTTTGGCCATTGGTGTCGCGGGCGAAGGATTAGCGTCGGGACTTCAGGAGTTCACGCGCCCGCGCAAGTTCGGCCGGAGTATCGACACCGAGGGGGACGGTGTCAACGAGGGCGACATCAATGCGTAAACCCGCCTCTAACGCCCGGAGCTGCTCCAGTCTCTCGCGCTTCTCGAGCGCCGATGGTGGCAGCTTGACGAAGCGCTCCAGCGCATCGCGCGTATAGGCGTAGATGCCGATATGGTGGTAATGCGGCCCCTCGCCGTGGGGCGCAGTGGCGCGGGTGAAATAGAGCGCGCGCATTGTGCGGCCACTATCGAGGGGAGAGCCGACGACCTTCACCACATTCGGATCAGTCCGCTCCTCCTCGCGCCTGATCTCGGCGGCAAGCGTGCCGATATCGGCCTTGCCGCCTTGGATTGTGGCCAGGCAGCTGCGGACCAGGCTTGGATCGAGCGTCGGCAGATCGCCCTGCAAATTGACGATCGCAGCGACCTTCCTGCCGGAATCGACGCGGGTCAGCGCCTCATAGATGCGATCGGAGCCGCTTTGATGCAGTTCGCTGGTCAGCATGGCCTCGCCGCCGGCTTTGCGGACCGCGGCCTCTACGGAAGGCGCATCGGTCGCGACCAGGACCGGCCCGCAATTGGCCTCCATGGCGCGCCGCCAGACATGGACGATCATCGGCTCGCCCTCGATCAGGGCAAGCGGCTTATCGGGGAGCCTGGTGGCCTTCAAACGGGCCGGGATGACAATGAGGGTTTCTAGCATGGGAGGCTTGGTTAGCACGCCGAAGCGGCGCCCGCGACACCTTGGCTGACCCCCAATTCGGTCAGTTGCAACAGGCGTTTGCCCCCGCTAGTCTCCGGTCCGATATAAGGGCTCTTAATAACAGCCTCTGACTCCGGGGGGAAACTAGACCATGAAGCACTATCGCCTGAACCAAATCGCCATGGCCGTGCTGGGCGCGTTGCTGCTCTTTTTCGGCACCAAGACCATCATCAATATCGCCAATGAAGAGCCCGAAGCCGAGAAGCCCGGGATGGAAGTCGCGGGCAAGCCCGAAGCCGCCAAGCCCGCCGGCGAGGCGGCTGCTCCAGCCGCCTCAGCAGGCGGTGGAGCATCGGAGGTCGTACCGCTGATGGCGACCGCAGACCCGAAAGCAGGCGAGGCCGATGCCGGCCTGTGCAAGGTCTGCCACACATTCGATAAAGGAGGAGCGACGGTCGTCGGGCCCAATCTCTATGGGGTCGTCGGCCGCAAGATCGCCTCCGTCGAAGGCTTCAACTACACCGGCCTCAAGGGCAAAGAGGGCACCTGGGATTACGCGACGCTCGATCATTGGCTGACCAACCCGCAAGCCTTCGCACCCGGCACCGCCATGGCCTTCCCGGGCTTTCCCGAGGCCAAGAAGCGCTCGGATGTGATTGCCTTCCTCCGTGAGCACGCCGATACGCCAGCGCCCCTACCTGAGGCCGGCGCCGGGGGCGCGGCACCTGTGCCCGCAGAGGCACCGAAGGCCGAGGCCCCTGCTGAGGCTCCAAAAGCCGAGGCTCCCGCTGCGGACACCGCACCAACAGGCGGCGAAGGTCAGTCGGCACCGGCTGGGAATTCAGCGCCGGCAGCGCCGCCCCAATAAGTGGATCAGCAGAAATGCTAAGGACCGGATGGACCGTAACCCGCTCCATCCGGCCTTTGCTTAATGATGACCATGAAGGAGAATTCATTTAGCGCTCCCAGGGCCTATGCTAAGACCCGGGGGCCAAATTCGCGGCCGGCGGCTTAAGCTCTTCCGCGACAAGATCAATTTCACACCGGCGGGAGATCAATTGCCGATGATGCGTCCTTGTCGCTGGTTGCTTCTTGCGGTTTTTGCCTGTGCCCTTCCCACCCTTGCCGGGGCCGAACCGGAACACCGGCACGCTCTGTCGTTGATCGGCACGCCGCAATACAAGGCAGACTTCCTCCACTTTGGTTACGTGAACCCCGACGCGCCAAAGGGCGGACTGGTCCGCATGGCCGATATCGGGTCGTTCGACAGTTTGAATCCGGTGCTCTATCGTGGCGATGCGGCGGCGGGTCTTGCCCTCGTCTACGAGACGCTGATGCTCGATAGTCTCGACGAGCCCTCGACATCTTACGGGTTGATCGCGGAATGGGCGTCCTATCCGGACGACTATTCCTCGGTGACCTTCAAGCTTCGCGACAATGCGCGCTGGCACGACGGGACGCCGATCACCGTCGACGACGTGATCTACAGCCTCGACGTCAATAAGCAGGCCAATCCGCGGATGGGCCTCTACTACAAGAATGTGGTGAAGGCGGAGCCCGCCGGAGAGCGCGAGGTCACTTTCACTTTCGACGTGAAGAATAATCGCGAGCTGCCGATGATCATGGGGCAGCTGACCATTCTTCCCAAACATTGGTGGACGGGCAAAGACGCCAAGGGCGAGCAGCGCGACCCAATGAAGACCACGATGGAGATGCCACTCGGCTCCGGTCCCTACCG
>DATBSU010000227.1:0-8050 GCA_036559585.1 Methyloceanibacter sp. | reverse complement strand
ATTTGTGTCAGGCGTGCATTCAAGCGCGGAGGCTTGCTGCCGGGCGGACACCTCGTGGCGAGCATGCTGCGCTTTCATTGCGCCCCCGGGGATTCCGATGAAGAGTGAATTCACACCGGTAGAGAGCAAGAGGAGGAACGCGAGTAAGGTCATGCACTTGGTGGATTTTTTCATTATCAAAGCCTCGCCTCGAGTTTTGACAGGCAGTTTCTGTCGGGCCGTGCGTTTTTTTCGACCAACCGTAAGATAAGTTGCGGCGAACGAAGGCGCCATTGGCGCGTGGGATCGAGGCATTACCAAAACGATAGTGCACATTGGCCTTTGGTTTAGACCCCTGTGTGAGAGCATTGCGGGTTTCGCGACACCCCATACGCCGCTAAGTTGCCGGGTTGGGCGAGCGCTCCGAAGGCCGATGTCTACGCCAGTGAGCTTACCGATGTTCAAGAGCCTGCGAACCGGCACGAAGCTCTTGCTCCTCTGCAGCGTGTTCGTAGGCGCTCTAGTGGTGGCGAACTATGGCCTCGTTTCCGAGAAGCAAATCGCCATTCATTTTGTGCGTAAGGAGCTTGTTGGCGTTCGGCATTTGGAACTCCTCCGCGATGTTTACGCGCTAATCATGCAACAGAACATGAGTGCGGCGCCGAGCGAGACGGACAGGAACGCCATCGGCGAAGCGCTGAACAGCCTCGCGGCGACGCGCGCGGTTGATTTCGAGCAGCTGGACACAGCCGAACTCGAAGGTGCACTCGCGGAGGCCATCGACAAGCTCGCCTCGGCAAAATCCGGCGAAAGACAAGTTTCCTTTGTCTCGGAGCTTACCCGGGCGCGGGACCTCGCATCGCGGATCGGCGATGACTCTAACCTCACTCTCGATCCGGATCTCGATAGCTACTATGTCCAAGACATTGTTGTCGCCAAAATACCGGCGCTACTGAGCGAGATCGGAGAGCTGCAGTCTCACCTCGACATACCTTCCTTCGCGTCATCGGCGCCAGAGACCATCGCAGTGCGTGCTTTGGTGCTGGACGGCACGATCCGATCAAATCTCGAAGCGATCGAGAGAGACCTGCGCGCGTCGTACCGCGGCGGCAGTGGTTCTCGCCTTCGGCAATCTCTCGATGCCGATTTAGCCGCGATGCTCTTGGCTTGGAGCGCCTATCTTGACGCCGTGAAAAAGAGTCTCGACGGCCCTCGTGAAGCAGGCACTCTCGACAACCGCTATGCTGCGGCGGTAGACAGCGCAATCCACGCTTGGACGGAGAGCTTGGTCGAGCTGAAGCAGCTGCTCGATTTGCGCCTGTCCAACCTTCTCATCAAATTGCGGCGCAGCCTCGTTCTGAACGGTCTTCTCGTCGCGCTCAGTCTGGCCTTTGCGTTCATGACCGGTAGGTACATCGTGCAACCGCTCAGGAAACTTGAACGTCTCGCCGACGAGGTGGCGCAGACCAAGGACTACAGATTGCGCACCGACTACGAGAGCCGAGACGAGATCGGCCGGCTCGCAGCGGCGTTCAATGTGATGCTGACAGAGCTGGCGCAAGCGCGCGAGCGCGAGGCCTCCGATGCCGCGCGAAGGGCGGCGATGCAAACCGAACTGGCCCGGGTAGCGCGGATAACAACCATGGGAGAGATGGCGGCTTCGATCGCACATGAAATCAACCAACCTCTTGCAGCAATTGCGAACAATGCGAATGCGAGCTTGCGCTGGCTGGGCCGCAATCCGCCCAATGTGGAGCGGGCGCGTTCGGTGCTCGAGCGTGTGGTAAGCGATGCGGGCCGGGCGAGCGAGGTTATCCGAAGCATTCGCGGAATGCTTGCAAAGGGCAGCCAGGAGAGAACTCAGCTTGATGTGAATGACGTCATTCGCGAGGTCATGACTTTCATATGGTCCGATTTAAGACATCACGGGATTACGGTGCGATCCGAACTCGCCGACAATCTGCCGCTCGTATCGGCCGTCCGCATTCAGCTCCAGCAAGTGCTGCTCAATTTGATTGCCAATGCCGTGGACTCCATGACCTCCGCGGAGCGGCGGGTGCTCACCATCCGCTCCCTAAACGCCAACGACTCTGGCATACTTATAGCCGTTGAGGACACCGGAACCGGAATCGATCAGGACAACCTAGAGCGCGTGTTTGGGCCGTTCTTTTCCACTAAGCCGGAAGGCATGGGCATGGGGCTTTCCATCTGTAGATCGATCATCGAAGCGCATGGCGGCCGCATCACGGCGTCACCTTCTCAAGACGGCGGATCGCTGTTTCAGATAGGATTGCCAACCGACGATCCAAGCCAATTCGCATGAAGTCCCGATGAAGGAGCGCTCCCCTCCAGAACCCGTTGTCTTCGTCATTGACGATGATGTTTCTGTTCGCGACTCGTTGAAGAATCTCCTGGAGACGGTCGGGCTGCACACCGAGCTGTTCGATTCGGCGCAGGCCTTTATGAGGTTTTGCCGGCCCGAGGCTCCGAGCTGCCTGATCCTCGATGTGAGGCTGCCCGACCTGAGCGGGCTTGAGTTTCAGAACGAGCTTTTGAAGTCGGGCGATTCCTTGCCGATCGTTTTTATCACAGGGCATGGCGATATTCCGATGAGCGTGCGGGCCATGAAGCTTGGCGCTGTCGAGTTCCTGACCAAGCCTTTCCGTGATCAAGATCTTCTGGAGGCCGTCCGGGTGGCGCTGAACATTGACCGCACGCGTCGCAGGGATGAGGAGACCCTGCGGGCCTTGCGCGCTCGCTTCGAGTCGCTGACCGCGCGTGAGAAACAAGTGATCGGGCTCGTCGCCGCCGGTCTCACCAACAAGCAAATTGCCGCTAAGATCGGGATCAGCAACGTCACGGCGAAGGTGCATCGAGCCAATATCATGCGCAAGATGAAAGCGCACTCTCTAGTCGAATTGTTGCGGATGGCGGATTTACTCGGCGCTGGGCCGCGATCGATTGCACTCACCTGAAATCAGCCTGGAGTCGTCGGATGACCGCTATTGGCACTAAGCAGACATGCCGGCGGACCTGCGCGACCGAGGCTTTTGACCCAAAGCGGACATGGGTCCAGTGTGCCAGAAGACTCGGCGTGCCAACGATCCCCTCGCAGCGGGTCTAACTATCTTCGTCCCGATCGTTACGATCAGACTTTCTTATCCTACGCTGGCGCGGCCAAATCTCATAAACAGCATCCCGCGGAATCAACAATGCAACCCAAATAAGACCAACCATGATCACAAAGCCGATAACGAGATACATTTTGGTCTCCTTTGCACGTCCAGCAACTCTGCAACGACTGTAGTCGGGTTTACGATAGGCTCTCAGGGTTCCAGCCTAGCAGCGCTAGCATGAGGAAGAACCCGGCGACATAGGCAACGACCACGGGCCAACCCTCTCTTAGCCAGCGGGAGGCGGATCTCGCTTCCGGCATCAACCCCGCGACGGCGACGCCAGCGGACGACCCGAACCAGATCATCGAACCGCCGAAACCGACCGCGTAGGCCAGGAACCCCCAGTCGTAATTGCCTTGCTTTATGGCGAGTGCGGTCAACGGAATATTGTCGAACACCGCCGAAACGAAGCCAAGCCCAAGCGCCGTCTCCCAACTGGGCAACGGCAGGGATTTGACCGGCATCATCGATGCTGCGGAGACGAGAGCGAGGAGAAAGATCGCGCCCCGTGCGGCGCGGGGAGCGATCGACCAATCCGGTCGCGCGATCGGGGCCATCAGCAGAATTGCCGCCGCGACCGCAAGTCCGATGAGGGGGAGCTCGTCCAGAATGTGGGCGTCGAGAAGATGCGCCCCGACATTGGCAGCGATCGCCGATGCCAGCACCACGATGACCGCGGCAACGTGCCTGAACGAGATTCGCAGTCCTGTCGGCGGATCCTTGACGATCGGCGCATAGCTTTGTTGGGCACGCGCTGCCAGGATGCCCGAGATAAGAAGCGCACACACCGCCGCAACATAGGCATGAAGCACTTGAAGGGGACTGACTCCCGCGATCCAAAGCATTGTAGTCGTTGTGTCGCCGATGACGCTGCCGGAGCCGCCGGCGTTGGACGCGGCGACGATTGCCGCGATGTAGCCGATGCGGACACGGCCTTTGAAGACATGCCTTGCAACGGTCGCGCCGATTAGCGCCGCGGCGATATTGTCGAGGAACGAGGAGATAACGAACACGAGAACCAGGAGCACTAAGCCGCCGGTCCAATTGTCGGGCAGCGCAGCCGGCATCCAATCGGGGATGCGGCTCTCCTCGAAATGACGTGCAAGGAAAGCAAAGCCGACCAGCAGCAGGAACAGGTTCGTCAGGAGAACCCATTCATGCTCGTAATGCGCCAAGAGGCCCGCGAGCCCTGGCCCCTCGTTGAAGCCGGTCCCCACCAACTTCTTGAGCGTGATGACGCCAAGGCCGGTGAGCGCGGCGGAAAACGTATGACGGTGAAAGATTGCGACGCAGGCAAGCGTGGCGGCGAACAGCAGAAAATCGATCAGCACAGATACGTCATGCGCGCTGAGGATAGGGACGACGTTATCGGCCACGCTTACGTTCCTGGGAGATCTCGTTTGGACTCAGGCGCGGGAAATCAGGCTCCCGTTATCATCATCTTTGATTGGCACAAAGCGAAACCGCGGAGGGATCGGCGCGATCTTGAATTTTGCGCGCCCCAGCGACCCTCTGACAATACTGACTGGAGGGGCCCAGATTGGTTTTGATAGATGGGCCCAGATTGGTCTGATCATCATCGACCGAGTCGAGAAGCCGCCGAGAATGATGTAATGTAATCTTGCAGTCTTTACTTGGTTGGTGGTCGAGCGAGGGGAGAGAGATCATGAAACGTCGTGTTGCCGTCATCGGAGCGGGGCCGTGCGGCCTCGGCCAATTGCGCGCATTCCAACAAGCGCAGAGCAAGGGAGCGGAAATTCCCGAGATCGTCTGCTTCGAGAAGCAAAGCGATTGGGGCGGCCTATGGAATTACACTTGGCGCACCGGCACTGACGAGTACGGCGAGCCGGTCCATTGTAGCATGTATCGCTATCTGTGGTCGAATGGACCGAAGGAATGTCTGGAATTCGCCGACTACACGTTCGACCAGCATTTCAAGCAGCCAATACCCTCCTATCCTCCACGCGAGGTGCTCTACGACTACATCGTAGGGCGGGCTAAGGACGGCGACCTGAAGAAATATATCCAATTCAACACCGCCGCGCGTCACGTCGCCTACGATAAGACTTCCGGTCAGTTCTCGGTGACCGTGGAGAATTTGAAAGACCGCACGCTGCACACCGAGAATTTCAATTGGGTCGTCGTCGCATCAGGTCATTTCTCGGTGCCCAACATTCCCTATTTCCCCGGCATCGAGTCGTTCCCCGGCCGCGTACTGCATGGCCACGATTTTCGCAGCGCCAATGAATTTACGGGCAAGGATTTGCTCGTAGTCGGCGCGAGCTACTCAGCCGAAGATATCGCGCTGCAATGCCATAAATACGGCGCCAAATCCGTCACCATGTGCTGGCGTACGGTGGCGATGGGTTTCAAATGGCCAGCAGGGATGGACGAGCGACCCCTGCTGACCAAGATCGAGGGCAAGACCGTCTATTTCAAAGACGGGTCAAAGAAGGATTTCGACGCAATCATCCTGTGCACCGGCTATCAACATCATTTCCCATTCTTGGACGATGAGTTGAAGCTGCGCACGCACAACCGCATGCATCCGCCGCATATCTACAAGGGCATCTTCTGGATCGACAATCCGAAACTCATGTATCTCGGCATGCAAGACCAGTTCTACACCTTCTCCATGTTCGATGCCCAGGCCTGGTACGCGCGTGACGTGATCCTCGGACGCATCAAGCTGCCGTCTAAAGCCGAGATGGAGAAGGACGATGCCGCTTGGGTGAAGCGAGAGGAGGCATTGAAGGACGCCTTCGAGAAGATCGACTTCCAGGCCGATTATGTGCGCGACCTATGCGCTGCCACCGACTACCCGAAATTCGACATCGACATGACGGTCGACGAGTTCAAGGAGTGGGAGCACGACAAGGTCGATTCCATCACCGGCTATCGCGACAAGGCATTTAAATCGCCATGCACGGGAACGGTGCCGCCGGTTCACCACACGCCCTGGCTTGAGGCGATGGACGATACGATGAAGACCTTCCTCGCGGTCAAGGGCAAGGCTGCCGCGGAATAGTTTGCCCTAACTGTGATGCGCAAAAAGGCCGCCCAATCGGGCGGCCTTTTCTATGAGCGGTGCTGCATGATCCATCTGGCGGCCGCCGCGAGATCCTCGACCGTGCCGCTCGGGCAAGGCTTCACCTTGTTCTCGTCTCCCGGACGATATTTGCCGGTGCGGACCAGCAGAGCGCTACCGACGCCCGCCGCGAGCGCACCGGCCACGTCGGCTTCGGCATCGTCGCCGACCATGATCGCCTCCTTGCCGTCGCACCCGGCGCTGGCAAGCGCGGCCTGGAAGAAATCGGCAGCAGGCTTGCCGAACAGAACCGCTTGGCGCTGACACGCATATTCCAGCGCGGCCACGAAAGGCCCTGCGTCGAGGCTGAGCTCGCCGTCATCATCCTTGAAACTGCGGTTGCGTGCGAGCACCAGGAATTCAGCCCCCTCCAGCAGCTTGCGAAACGCCGTGTTCAGCGCGGCGTAGGTGAAGCCTTGGGCGGCGTCGCCGACCACGACCGCTTCACCGCCCGAGCCGTCCAGGTTGGCAAAATCCTCTTCAAGATCGGGATGGATCAAGAGGTGGGGTGAAAGTCCCTTGGCCATAAGCCACGCTCTCGCGGCCTGAGCCGGCGTGAAGAGCTCCTCCTCGGCGATCGCGATGCCCATTTCATTCAGACGCGACAAAAGCACGCGTCTCGGCATGCGCGTCGTGTTGGTGAGGAAACGCAAGCGCAAGCCCGCCTCGCGTAAACCCGCGACGGCCTCGACTGCGCCTGGCAGCGGCCGTTCGCCCTGATAGACAACGCCGACGAGATCGAGCAAAACTGCGCGTATCATAGAACGAGGATGTCAATCGTGGCGTGCTTGGTCAATCGCGTCGGAATATCCTGTTACGCACGCACCCGACTCTTGTCGGGATCGTAGTGGGGGAAGCGCACGATGCGCGCTGGCAGCCGCTTCTGTTTGCCGTCGAGCTTGCCGATTTCGACCTCCGTGCCGAGCTCGCTATTCGTGATATCGACTCGAGCGAGTGCGATTGTCTTCTTCAGGATCGGCGAACGGGTGGCGCTGGTGACGACGCCAATTTGGGCGCGGCCATTGTGGACGCAGTCGCCGTGGCCAACCGCTTCATCGCCCTCCATCTCTAGGCCGACAAGCTTCCTCTGCGGGTGCTGATGGCGGCGGACCAGCGCCTCGCGGCCGATGAAATCCTCGTTCTTCGATTGTAACGGCACGGTGAAGCCAATACCGGCCTCGAACGGATCAGTCTGATCGCAGAATTCGTAACCGGCGAACACAAGGCCGGCCTCGATGCGCACCATGTCGAGGGCCTGCAGCCCAAACGGCAGCATACCGTGCGGCTCGCCGGCCTGCCAGACGGCATCGAACACGGAGAGCGCATCTTTGGGGTGACAGAAGATCTCATAGCCGAGCTCACCCGTATAGCCAGTGCGCGAAACGACCACCGGCACACCCTCATAGCCGCCGATGCGCCCAATGGTAAAGCGGAACCAGCCGAGGTCTTTCAACGCGGGCTGCGTCGGCGGGGTCCAAATAACTTCCGCCAAGATGTCCCGGCTCTTCGGCCCCTGCACGGCGATGTTGTGAAGCTGGTCGGTCGAAGAGCGCACCCACGCCTTGAGGCCGAGTTTCTCGGCCTGCTCGCGCAGCCGGATGCCGCTATACTCGTCGCCGCCAATCCAGCGGAAATTGTTGTCGCCGAGACGGAACAGTGTGCCGTCGTCGATCATGCCGCCGTGCTCGTAGCACATGGCGGTATACACGACCTGACCTACGGCAAGTTTCCGGACGTTGCGCGTGAGCGTGTATTGCAGCAACGATTCTGCGTCCGGGCCGGTCACCTCGAATTTGCGCAAAGGTGA
>DATBSU010000226.1:0-27225 GCA_036559585.1 Methyloceanibacter sp. | reverse complement strand
CGGTCCCGGTTGCTACCAAGCCCGCTCCAAAGCCAAAGCCAGAGACCACGGCTGAAGCCGATACGACGGTGGCGGCTGCTCCCGTCGCAAAACCCAAGCCTAGGGTGGAAAAGAAGAGAGAAGATCTACCCTGGCTGCAGCGTCCGTAACCGCCGGCACTCCCTAGGGCTAAGCCCGGTTGTAGAGCGCTAGACCCACGCGTGAAACGGGGGCCAATCTGCTATGCTGATCGCGTAGCGGATTGCTCGGTATTTGCGATAGGTCACGTTTCGCGCTTCGGCTGCCAGCTATGCGCGGCCCGGAGCTCCTTCTTCGACAGCTTGCCGACCATGGTTTTCGGCAGCTCGTCGCGGAACTCGATCTCGGCCGGAAGCTCGATCTTGGAGAATCTCTCCTTGAGATACTCGATCAGCTCGCCTTCGCTTGCTTGTGAGCCTTCTCTTAACTTGACGAAGGCCTTCGGCGCCTCACCGCGATAGGGGTCTGGAATGCCGATCACCGTCACCTCGGCGACCGCCGGATGCTCGTAAAGCGCTTCCTCGATCCGGCGCGGATAGACCTTGAACCCGGAGCAGTTGATCATGTCCTTGATGCGATCGACGATGAACACGAAGCCCTCCTCATCCATATAGCCGACATCGCCAGTGCGGAAGAAGCGACCTGAGAACGACGCGTCGGTCTCTTCCTGCTTGTTCCAGTAGCCGGGCATGACTTGCGGGCCCGCGATGCAAACTTCCCCGACCTCACCGATTTGCATTTCCACCGAAGCATCGTCGAGCGAGCGGATCGAGATTTCAGTACCGGGCAGGGGAAGTCCGATCGAGCCTTCTTTCGGCTCGCGGTCGAGCGGGTTGCACGTCGCCACTGGCGAGGTCTCGCTCAAACCGTAACCTTCCACCAGATGACAGCCGGCCAGCGCCTCAAACCCGCGCTTCACCTCAATGGGAAGCGGAGCGCCGCCGCTCAAGCAGAATTCGAGCGAGCTGATGTCGTAATTGCTGATATGCGGATAACGCATGATCGCATTGAACAGCGTCGGCACGCCCGGCATGACGGTCGGGCGCAATTTCCCGATCAGCTTCAGCGTGTCGATCAGCTCGAACTTAGGCACGAGGATGATCTCCATGCCTTGAGTGATGCCGAGGTTCATGACCCCGGTCATGGCGAAGACGTGGAACAGCGGCAGCACGCCGAGCACGCGGTCGTTTTCGGCGGGCTTGCGATTCATCCAGGCCGTGATTTGCGCGGCGTTGATAGAGACATTGGCGTGGGTCAGCATCGCGGCTTTGGGCGTGCCAGTGGTGCCGCCGGTATATTGCAGTACCGCGATCGCGTCCGGTTTGATGCCAGGACGCTGGTAGCCTCCGTCGTTCGCCGTGAGCTCGGACTCTAAGACGATCTTCTGCCGTTCCGGCGATTTCTCCGGCGCGGCAAGCCGGGGACCGCGGGTAAGCTTGAGGCCTATGGCTTTAAGCTGCGGCAGCTGCGACGCGAAGCTTGCCACGGCGGCGTGCCGGAGCACCCCTCGTTTCAACATGGCCTCGATCTTGTCGAAGGTGAGCTCGAGATCGAGCGTGACCATGATCTCAGTGCCGCTGTCGCGGATTTGGAACTCGATCTCTTCGAGGCTGTAGAGCGGATTGAAATTGACGACGGTTCCGCCGGCCTTCAGTACCCCATAGTAAAAGACGGGCACCGTCGGGGCATTGGGGAGTAACAGCCCCACCTTGACGCCCGGTCCCACGCCCAAGGCCTGCAAGCCTTTAGCCACTCGATCGCTGAGGGCGCCGAGCTCTTGATAGGTGGTCCGCTTGCCCATGAAATAGATGCAAGGGCGAGGTCCGTGCGCCGAAACCGCCGAATCGAGCAAGTCGCCCAGCAGCTTCGGTTCGAAGCTCTGCTGCCAATCGACGCCTTTTGGATAGGATTTCAACCAGGGATGGGCAGCTTGCGGCTCCCTACCACCTTCGACACGTGTTGCGCGGGGCGAGCCCGAGACCTCTGCCATGCCATTGAACCTATTGGTATTCTACCGGCTGCCGCGACGCGTTATGGAATTGGCGCTCCTCAGAGGCATTTGGCCGCATATTCTCTTGTTCGCCGCCTGTTGCGAAATCATATACCACGCGGAGCGGTGTTCTGACTCTGTCTACCCCTCTTTAGGATTCCAATGCGATGGTGGGAAGGACGAGGCACGAAAAGGCCAAAAAGCGCCAATTTTATTCGTAATGAGAGGATTGCTGTCAAATCGAATTGGGACAAGCGCCGGGTGGACTCGACCAGTTTTTAAGTCTATTTCAAGCCCCAGCTTGCCCTCAAATGGACCGCAACCTAGCTGAGGGACTATCGGACAAGGACCCCGTAAATCTGGGGGCAGGGAGAGCGATATGGATGATGTGGCTACCAAGATCATCGAGATTCTGCGCAAGAACATGAAAGACCCCTCGAAGGCTGTCACCCTTGAGACCCCTTTGAGCGAGCTTGAAATTGAGTCTCTTGATCTTGCTGTGATCGTTTTCGATATTGAGGATACCTTTGGCATCGAGATTCCCTATAATGCCAATGAGGAAGTCGAGGCCTTCGCGACGGTTGGATCCGTCGTCGATCGCGTTAAGAGCATCATCAACAGCAACAACGCAGCTGCCTGATCAGCCGCTTCGCTCGGGGCTTTCCTAGGCGCTTTAGCAATGGTCCTGGAGTAACGGGCTTATCAACATATGACACAGTCTAATGGTCGCCGGCGCGTCGTCGTCACGGGCAAAGGCGTGGTTACCCCTTTGGGAACCGGCGTTGGCCGGTTTTGGACCGCGCTCAAGAACGGCGAATGCGGCATCCGCCAGGTGCAGAGTTTCTCGACCGAGGAGCTGTACATCACCATTGCTGGTGAGGTGCCGGATTTCGATCCGAAGGAGAGACTTAAAAGCAAGGCGCTGATGCTTGCCGACAAATACTCGCAATATGCGGGCTGTGCGGCGCAAGAAGCCGTGGCCATGTCGAAGCTCGAGACGCCGATCAACGACCAAGACGCCTATCGTTCGGCCTGCATCATCGGCTCCGGCGTTGGCGGCCTGACCACGCTCGAATTCTCCTATAAGATGCTGTTCAAGGAGAATAAGCGCGCCACCCATCCGCTCACCCTTCTGAAATCTATCGGCAGTTCGGCTTCCGCCCATGTCAGCATCGATCACGGCATCAAAGGCCCGACCTTCGGCGTGGTGAGCGCCTGCTCGACCGCGACCCATGCCATCGGCTTGACCTATCGGATGATTCGCGAGGGCCTCGTTGATCGCGGCCTCGCCGGCGCGGCCGAAGCCTCGCTGAACTGGGGCGCGACCCGCGCTTGGCAGGCGATGCGCGTCTTGAGCCCCGACGGACTCTGGCCCTTCGCCAAGAACCGCAACGGCACGGTTCTCGCGGAGGGCGCCGGTATCCTGATGCTCGAAGAATATGAGCGCGCCAAGGAGCGCGGCGCTCCGATCTACGCCGAATTGATGGGCTACGGCATGACGGCAGATGCCGCCGACATGGTCAATCCCTCGATCGATGGTGCCTCCATGGCGATGCAGATGGCGCTCGACGATGCCAGACTCTCGCCCTCCGAGATCGATTACATCAATGCGCACGGCACCGCGACCATGGTGAACGACATCAACGAAACCAATGCCATCAAGCGTGTATTTGGTGCCGATGCCAACAAGCTTTCGATCTCCTCGACCAAATCCATGCACGGCCATTGCCTGGGCGCCGGCGGCGGCATCGAGGCCGTGGCGGCCCTGAAAGCCATGGAGGAGGGTTTTGTTCCCTGCACCTTGGGGCTCAATGAGCCGGACCCCGAATGCGATCTCGATTACACGGCGAATATCGGCAAGAAGCGCGCCGTAACCTACGCGATGTCGAATTCCTTCGCCTTCGGCGGCCTTAACGCCGTGCTGGTCTTCGGGCCGCCACCCGGCTAAACCACTTTTGTGGTGCGGATCCTCGGAAACCCTATCTTCCTGCTTCTTGCCGCGGTGGTTATCGGCCTGGGTGCCTATAACTACGAGCATTGGGCACGCCTGGCGAAGCAGGAAAGCTCGGTTGGCGAATTCGCCAAGCAAGTTTTCTATACGCCATCTTCCTTCGTCGCCGGCAACAAAGACGGTGACGTGAGCGTCGTTGTGTTCTCAGACTACAACTGTCCAGACTGCAAAAAAGGTGCGCCCGACGTCGCCAAGCTGATCGCCAACGATCCCAAGATCAGACTCGTCATAAAGGAGCTCCCAGTTCTTGGAGCGGATTCGGAGAGCGTCGCGCGATTGGCGCTTGCGGCGAAGAAGCAGGGCAAATATCTCGAGCTGCACGATGCTCTGTTCAGCGAGCCAGGCAGGATGACCCGCAATCGCGCGCTGCGCATCGCCAAAGGGCTCGGCATCACTCGGGCCAAGCTGGACAAAGACAGCGACAGCCGCTCGGTGTCTAACACGCTCGCGGAGAACAGACGCCTGGCTCGCAGGTTAGGCATCAAGGGCGTGCCGTTCTACCTCGTCGGGGACCGCGTGATCGAAAACGATTCCCCCGATCTCTATGCCACACTGACCGATGGCGTGGCCGACATCCGAAAGAACGGGTGCCGCGGTCCGTGTTGATCAGTCGACGCTCTAGATCAGCCCCAATCCCCTGAAACTCGCGTGGCCCTGCTTGCCCACGATGATGTGGTCGTGGACCACGATGCCGAGATTCGTGGCCGATTGCACGATCTGCTTGGTCATTTCGATATCGGCCCGCGACGGCGTCGGATCCCCGACGGATGATTGTGCACGAGCACGATCGCCGTCGCCGATAGCTCGAGCGCTCGCTTCACCACCTCCCGCACTTAGACTGGCGTGTGGTCGACCGTGCCCTCCTGCTGCACCCTCTGATTGCGCTTGTCGAGAAACAGGATGCGGAACTCCAACAAATTATTGAATTCAAACGAGCACGTCCCGGCCGATCGTGCGCTAGCTACGGCAGGTCGCGGTGGAAAAAGGGCGGGAGCCGGGCGACCAGCGGGGTCTAAAAATATGCGCTCTGAAACAGCACCAGCTCGATCAATTCGTAATCGGGGAGGGCGTCGGGGCCGGCGTCGCGAAAGCGTTTCCGCAAGCGATGTCCGAGATAATGTGGCTTGCCCGCGTCCTTGAAGCCATCCCGCCGGACTCATTTCATCTGGAGGGGCGGCCGGTCCAAGCCTTGGGGTGAGGCGGTAAAGATCTGACAGCCGGTCTCCGTGACGCCGACCGTATGCTCGAATTGCGCTGAGAGCGAGCGGTCGCGGGTCACCGCTGTCCAGCCGTCGGACAGGATTTTGACCGGCGCCCGGCCGAGATTGATCATGGGCTCGATGGTAAACAGCATGCCAGGCTTCAGGGCCACGCCTTCGCCCGGCTCGCCATAGTGCAGAATATTCGGCCGGTCGTGGAACACGCGCCCCAACCCGTGTCCGCAGAAATCGCGCACCACGCTGCAGCGCTCGCCCTCGGCATAAGCCTGAATGACAGCCCCGATATCGCCGGTGGTAGCGCCCGGACGCACGGCGGCGACTCCGCGCATCAGCGCCTCATAGGTGACGTCGAGCAGCCGCTCCGCGGCGCGGGAGATCTTGCCCACGCCATACATGCGGCTTGAATCGCCATGCCACCCGTCGACGATAAAGGTCACGTCGATATTGAGAATGTCCCCCTCTTTCAGTGGTCGGGGACCGGGAATGCCGTGGCAGACCACATGGTTGATCGAGGTGCAGATCGACTTTGGAAAGCCGCGATAATTCAACGGCGCGGGGATCGCGTCATGCGCCATGGCGAAATCGTACACAAAATCGTCGAGCACATCGGTGGTGACCCCTGGCTTGACGATGTCCACCAGGGCATCGAGCGCCTCGGCTACAAGCCGGCCAGCCTTGGTCATGCCGGCAAAAGCCTCCGGGCCATGCAGCTTGATCTTGGTATCGCGGCCTTGCGCGCGGCTGAGTTCGAGGTTTGACATGGTTGCTTGCCGAATTGACCTGAAGTTGACTTAAGACGAAATATGTTCGTGTGCAACGGCGCGACCGCGGATTTTCAAGGCCCCAGCGGGATGACAAAATGCCACTGATAGGGCGAGAGGTCGACTGTGATGGGTAGAAGCGGTGGAAATGAGGAGACCATCACCGCCGCGCTCGTCGTAATCGGGGAGGAAATTCTCTCCGGCCGCACCCAAGACGCCAACATCGCCTATATCGCGGCTCATCTTGGCAAAATCGGCATCGCTTTACGAGAAGTGAGGATCGTTCCCGATTTGGAACACGAGATCGTGTCGGCGGTGAATGCGCTCCGCCCTGTTTATACTTATGTCTTCACCACCGGCGGCATTGGCCCGACCCACGACGACATCACCACTGATGCCATTGCCAAGGCCTTCGGGGTCAGCGTCGATATCGACCCTCGAGCGGTCGAAGCCATGCGGAAAGGCTACAGCGACGCCGACCTCACGCCAACACGCCTCAGAATGGCCCGCATCCCTGAAGGCGCCGACTTGATCGATAACCCGATTTCGAAGGCGCCGGGCTTCATGCTGGAAAATGTGATCGTCATGGCCGGCATCCCGCGAATCATGCAGGTGATGCTTGATTCGGTCTCTGCTCGCTTGCGCACCGGGCGGAGGATGCTTGCGCGCTCCGTCAGGGTCGACGTTCCGGAAGGGGACGCAGCCCCTGGATTGGCGGCGCTGCAAGACGCTCATCCGACGGTGCAGATCGGGAGCTATCCATTCTTCGAGAAGGGACGACTTGGTACCTATGTGGTCTTGCGCTCCGTGGATGCGGACGCGCTCGCAGCCGCTCACGCAGAGCTCTGGAAGCTGATTGAAAGAGAGCGCTTCAAGGCCGAAGACAGCGAGTCCTGATCGGCACGCGTCACCAAAGCGGTCTGCCTGCCTGCTGCAAGTCATTGGTTTTACAAGGATAATTCAGGGTCTTTTGCGCGCTTTAGTAGCCCGGCTGCCGGAGCTTAAGCGCACCGTCTTGCGCAAAAGAAAAAGGCGCGGGGACGATGCCCCGCGCCTCTGGAAGTTTAGCGCTTGTCGAGGACTAGCGCTTCTTCGCCGTCTTGCGACGGGCTGTCGATTTCTTTTTCGCCGCAGGTTTCTTCGCGGCTTTCTTCTTCGCTGGCTTCTTCTTCGCTGCTGCCATGATAATCCCTCCTTTAGGGCTGGCTGATGATTCAAATCACTCTAGCTACATCCGCTCGTCGAACCGCACGTATCGCATTTAAGACACGTACCGTTTCGTACAAGGGTAAAGTTTCCGCATTCTCCGCATGCTTCCCCTTCATAACCCTTAACGCGCGCTTCGGCGATGAGCCCATTGGAGCCACGCTCAGCGAGCGCTTCGACAGCGCGAGCGACATGCTCGACCGTCTTGGTAGAAGAGTATGCACTCGGTGCGGGGGTGTTGGCGAGTCCTGTCGTGTGCGGAACTGCATCGTCCTCAAGTCTCGCCTGCAAGGCTTGCGCCGAAGCGGCGGTGCCTTGCGTCTTGCTCGGCCCAATGAGTTTACGTTCGCTGAGGCGACCACGGGTGAAGCCTGGCGAGACGTAAGCTTCCGCCGAACGCATGCCTTCGCTTGCGTCGCCGGAGCCGAGTGTTGTGCTGCCGATCTCATTTGGATCAACATGAGCTAGCTCGTAACGCCCAAGATAAGAAACTGCAAGCTCTCTGAATAGATAATCCAGAATCGAAGTTGCGTTCTTGATCGCTTCATTGCCGCGCACCAAGCCTGCTGGCTCGAAGCGCGTGAAGGTGAAGGCGTCAACGAACTCCTCCAGTGGTACGCCATACTGCAAACCTACTGACACAGCGATGGCGAAATTATTCATCAACGAGCGGAAGGCGGCGCCTTCCTTGTGCATGTCGATAAAAATTTCACCAAGACGCCCGTCTTGATACTCCCCAGTTCTTAAGTAGACCTTATGACCGCCGACCACGGCTTTTTGTGTGTAGCCCTTGCGGCGATCGGGAAGGCGCTCGCGATCAGCGCGGGCGCGCATGCGCTCCACGACCCGCTCGACGATGCGCTCGGCCATCACCGTGGCGCGCTGCACTTGCGGTTGGTCTGACGCGACGGCCGCCAGCACCTCGTCCTGCTCTTCTTCTTCATCGGCGAGGAGCTGAGCATTGAGCGGCTGCGACAGCTTCGAGCCGTCGCGATAGAGCGCATTGGCCTTCAGCGCGAGCCGCCAGGAGAGCATGTAAGCCTCCTTGCAGTCATCGACGCTCGCCTCGTTGGGCATGTTGATAGTCTTGGAAATAGCCCCGGAAATAAAGGGCTGTGCGGCTGCCATCATGCGGATATGGCTCTCGACTGAGAGATAGCGCTGTCCCTTTCGCCCGCACGGGCTGGCGCAATCAAACACCGGCAGATGCTTCGGATCGAGCCCCGGCGCTCCTTCGAGCGTCATGGCGCCGCAAGCATATTCGTTCGCGGCCTCGATATCGCGCTTGAGGAAGCCGATTTCAGCCAGGAGATCGAATTCGGGATGGTCGAGCCGCTCCGGCGCCAAGCCCAGCACATTGGTGCAGAACTCTTCCCCAAGGCTCCATTTATTGAAGACGAATTTGATGTCGAAGGCGGAAGCCACCGCCTTCTCCACCGCTTCTATCTTCTCAGGGGTGAAGCCGCGGGCAGCCAGCGTCTCATGATTGATGCCGGGCGCGCCCTGGAGCGTGCCGCGCCCCACGGCATATTCGACGACCCGTTTAATCGCCTCTTCGTCGTAACCCAGCGTGCGCAAGGCCTGCGGAACCAGGCTGTTGATGATCTTGAAATAGCCCCCGCCAGCAAGCTTCTTGAACTTCACCAGCGCGAAGTCTGGCTCGATGCCGGTGGTATCGCAATCCATGATCAGGCCGATCGTGCCGGTCGGCGCCACCACGGTCGCTTGTGCGTTGCGATAACCATATTGCCGCCCGAGCTCGATCGCCCGCTCCCAGGCGTGAACGGCAGGGGAGAGCAGCTTCGGATCCGGGCAGGAGGCATGATCGAGCGGCACCGGCGCCGTCGCCAAGCCCTCATAGCCTGCAGCTTCGCCCCGCGCGGCGCGGGCATGATTGCGCATCACGCGAAGCATCGGCTCACGATTGGCGGCGAAGCCCGGGAAGGCGCCAAGCTCGTGCGCCATCTCAGCGCTGGTCGAATAGGCCACGCCGGTCATGATCGCCGACAGCGCGCCGCAAAGCGCGCGGCCTTGCGGCGAGTCATAAGGAATGCCCGAAGCCATCAGGAGGCCGCCTATATTGGCGTAGCCCAACCCCAGCGTTCGGTATTCGTAAGATAAGAGCGCAATCTGCTTCGAGGGGAATTGCGCCATGGTGACGGCAATCTCGAGCACGATGGTCCAAAGCTTGATCGCGTGCTCGTAGCCCTCGATGTTGAAGCTGCCATCGCTCTTTCGGAACGCCATCAGATTGAGCGAAGCAAGATTGCAGGCCGTGTCGTCGAGGAACATATATTCGGAGCACGGGTTCGATGCCTTGATCTCGCCTGATGCCGGGCAGGTGTGCCAGTCATTGATCGTGGTGTGGAATTGGATGCCGGGATCGGCGCATGCCCACGCAGCGTGGCCGACCTGCTCCCAGAGCGCGCGAGCCTTCACCGTCTTGGCCAGCTTGCCGTCTTTGCGGTAGGTGAGGTCGAAGTCGCCGTCCCCCTGAACCGCGCGCAAGAAATCGTCGTTGACGCGGACCGAATTATTCGAGTTCTGGCCGGAGACGGTGCGATAGGCCTCCGAATCCCAATCCGTGTCGTAGACGGGGAAGTGGATCGAGGTATAGCCCTGCCGCGCGAACTGAATCACGCGCCGGACCAGATTATCGGGCACCTTGGCTTTGCGGGCGGCGCGCACCTCGCGCTTCAGCGCCGGATTGGCCTTCGGGTCGAAGCAGCCATCACCGTCCGATTCGCAATTGACGCAAGACTTGAGGATAGCGTTCAGCCGCTCGGACAGCACCTTGGAGCCGGTGACGAGCGCCGCCACCTTCTGCTCTTCGATCACCTTCCAGTTAATGAAAGACTCGATGTCGGGGTGGTCGATATCGACCACGACCATCTTGGCCGCGCGCCGGGTCGTGCCGCCGGACTTGATTGCGCCTGCCGCACGGTCGCCGATCTTGAGGAAGCTCATCAGGCCGGAAGATTTGCCGCCGCCGGACAACGGCTCGTTCTCGCCGCGGAGCCGCGAGAAATTCGTCCCCGTGCCGGAGCCATATTTGAACAGTCGCGCCTCGCGCACCCACAAATCCATAATCCCGTTCTCATTAACGAGATCGTCGGCGATCGACTGGATGAAGCAGGCATGCGGCTGCGGGTGCTCATAGGCCGATTCCGAGGCCTTCAGCTCGCCGGTTTTGAAATCCACATAATAATGACCCTGGCTCGGGCCATCGATGCCATAGGCCCAATGCAAGCCGGTATTGAACCATTGCGGGCTGTTCGGCGCGCCCATCTGCATCGCCAGCATGTAGCGAAGCTCATCGAAGAAGGCGGATGCGTCCTCTTCGGTGGTGAAATAGCCGCCTTTCCAGCCCCAATAGGTCCAGGTACCGGCGAGCCGATCGAAGACCTGGCGGGCGTCCGTCTCGCTGCCGAAGCGCTCACCCTCGGGAAGCACATCGAGTGCGGTGGTATCGGGCACCGAGCGCCACAGCCAAGAGGGTACGGAGTTCTCCTCGACCCTTTTCAGCTTGGCGGCGACGCCGGCCTTGCGGAAATATTTCTGCGCCAGGATATCGGCCGCGACCTGGCTCCAATGTGTGGGCACGTGGAAGCGGTCGAGCGCAAAAACGACGGAGCCGTCCGGATTGCGGATCTCGCTTCCGCTCTCGCGGAACGCAATCGTCGCGTAAGGTGACTTGCCGTTCTCAGTAAACCGTCTTTCGATCCGCATTCTTTTCCCCCGGTGACAGACCCGCCCGCGTGCCTTGCGCTGGCTTGTTCATAATGAGTCGAGTCTGTGACCGTGTTTCGATTCGCTTAGTAGAGCAAGATATAGTGGGTCTGACACAATCCTTCCACAAAAACTGTGGATTATTTCCAAGTTTCCCAACAGCCGGTCTTTGGCGTCCGAAGCCCTCCCGAGGAGCGTTTGATCCGTTTTGGTCGGGGCGTTCACCGCTCGTTTACGACCTTGGCCGTATCGTCGTCTTCGGGCTGTGGTCAGTCTTTTTGCGTATCGGGTGTCTTCTTCCATGTTGACCCATCGTGCTCTTGGCCGTGATCTCGATTTGCTTGTCGTCTCTGTGGTCGACAACAGACGCCCAATGCTTTCGGCACTCCGCGCCATGCTCGCCGCCATCGGCGTCGGCCGGATCGAGACCTTCGAGCATCCCGCCGAAGCGCTCAACTCCATGCGGCATGAAGTGCCCGACGTCGTTTTCGCAGCAGACGAACTTCGCCCGCTCTCCGGCTGCGATCTCGTCCGGCAGATCCGGGCAGACGCAGATCCGCTTGGCCTCGTGCCCGCAGTCATCACCAGTACCCATTCGAAGCCGAGCCTCGTCGATGACGCACTGATCGCCGGCGCGCATCAGGTTCTGGTGTTGCCGACCTCCGCGAGCACGCTGTTGCGCAGGCTGGATTGGCTCCTGAACGACGACCGTCCGTACGAGGTGATCGACGGACATTATGTTGTGGCCGGACTGAATGAGCGTCTCGAGCTCAGCCGGCAGCGGCCGACCTATGTCTCCACTCCCCAGCCGAGGACCTCCGCCTGGGACGTGGAAGCGAGCGAGCTTCTGCCGAAGATGTCGCGCTGCTAAGCGGCCCCCTAGACTGGACAGGCGCTTAGCCTCCGGGCCATAGTCCGCCGGATCGCCACTCTTACCGGTCTTTTTCATGGGATTGTTCACAGAGTTATTTGCCTGGTGGACCGGCAATACCATCGGCACGCGCCTCTTCACCTGGCGCCGCGGCATCCGCGTCGGGTCCGATGAGCTTGGCAACGTCTATTATCGCGAGAAGAACGGACCCAAACGTTGGGTCGTCTATCGCGATCTATCGGAAGCATCGCTCGTGCCGCCGGAATGGCATGGCTGGCTACATTATACTGTGGACGTGCCGCCGACCGAGCAGTCCTATGAGAAGCGACCTTGGGAACTCCCCTCGCTGCCAAACATGACCGGAACGCCTGAAGCCTATCGGCCGCCGGGAAGCACGCTGAATCCAAGGCCTGAGCAACCTGCGCTTGGTTACGAGCCGTGGCGGCCATCGTGACGGAAAGGCCTCACCCGGAAACCGATCCGGCTCTGCTTCGCCGCCATACTTGCGCGCCGCGGCCGGGGACCGCATTATCCTTGCCACACCAATGCCCAAAATTTGGACCACGGCTCATGGGGCAGGGGCTTAGGGACTAAGGGGCGATGCGGGAATTCCAGCGGCGGATGCGGTCGTTTGCAGGCCTTGGGCTCGCGATCCTCATTTCAAATTTTGGTGTCGGACAGGCTTGGGCCGACAAGATCGAGAACCCGATCGCCGTGTTCGCGGCCCTCGATAAGGTCACGGGCCGCATTTCTCATCTCGAAATTCCGATCGGAAAGACCGTCGAGTTCGGCGCGCTCAAAGTCACCCCGCGCGTCTGCAATACCAGGCCGCCGACCGAGGCGCCGCACACATCCTCTTTTGTCGAGGTCGATGAGGTCAAGCTGAACGGGGAAATTCAGCGCATCTTCACCGGCTGGATGTTTGCCGAGAGTCCGGGACTGAATGCCGTCGAGCATCCGGTCTTCGATGTCTGGCTGACGAGTTGCAAGACGCCGACACCAGTGACGCCTGCGCCGAGCGATGCGAATGCCGCAGCCCCTGAAGGTGCTCCCGGTGTAACGCCTGGTGCCGCGGCCGCGCCGGCCCCCGATGCGGCGGCCTCGCCCGACGCGGCACCACCTGACGCAGCCGCGCCCGTTCCTCCGCCGGCCGCCAAGCCCAAACCGAAACCAAAACCGACGCCGCCTGCCAGCGCGCCCTCCAACGATCGCTGAAATTCGGCGCGGCTCACCTCGATCACCCCGAACTTCGCGAGATGGTCGGTGACAAATTGCGTGTCGAGCAGTTCGAAGCCGCCATATTTTAGTCGCGCCACCAAATAGACGAGGGCGATCTTGCTTGCGTCGCGCGCGCGGCTGAACATGCTCTCGCCGAAGAACGCCCGGCCGAGGTGCACGCCATAGAGTCCGCCGATCAGCTTGTCGTCTTGCCAGACTTCGACCGTGTGGCAATGGCCCATGGCGAACAGCTCGCGATAGAGGCTGCGAATCCGCCCGTTGATCCAGGTCGAGCGCCTCCCGGCTCGCGGCGCTGCGCAGCCTTCGATCACCGCGTCGAAATCGTTGTCGATCTTAACTTCGAAGCCGCCTTGGCGGATGGTGCGGGCAAGTCGTTTTGGAACATGCACGCGGTCGAGCGGCAGAATTCCCCGCCGCTCCGGCTCGATCCAATAAAGCGCGTTGTCCTCCGCGCTCTCCGCCATGGGGAAAATGCCGCAAGCATAGGCCTTCAGCAGCACGAGCGGCGTGATCTCGATCGTAACGTCATCGATTGAGGCCATGGCCGTATTACCCTAAAGCTCTAGCCGCGCGCGAGATGATCCTCCAGCCAGTGAATATCGTAGGTTCCATTGACGACATCCGGTTCCTGGATCAGCGCGATGAAAAGCGGAATTGTGGTCTCGATGCCGTCGACCACGAACTCGCCGAGCGCACGCTTCAAGCGCATCAGGCACTCATTGCGGTTGCGTGCATGCACGATCAGCTTGCCGATCATGCTGTCATAATAAGGAGGAATGGTGTAGCCGGCGTAAGCGCCGGAATCGACGCGGACCCCAAGCCCGCCGGGCGGGTGGAAATGCGTGATCTTCCCCGGAGAGGGCCGAAACGTGCGCGGGTTCTCGGCATTGATTCGGCATTCGATGGCGTGGCCGTTGAACTGGATTTCGTCTTGGGTGAGGGTGAGCGGCGCGCCGGAAGCGATCCTGATCTGCTCGATGACGAGGTCGATGCCGGTCACCATTTCCGTGACCGTATGCTCGACCTGGAGCCGCGTATTCATTTCTATGAAATAGAAATCGCCATTCTCGTACAGGAACTCGACGGTGCCGACGCCGCGATATTGCAGCTTCCGCATCGCTTCGGCCACGACCTCGCCGATTCGCGCGCGTTCGCTGGCGTTGAGCGCCGGCGACAGCGCTTCCTCCCAAAGCTTTTGATGCCTTCGCTGGATCGAGCAATCGCGTTCGCCGAGATGGATGGCGCGGCCCTGGCCGTCGCCGAGCACCTGAATTTCAATATGGCGTGGATGGGCGAGATATTTCTCGAGATAGACGGTGTCGTCGCCGAAGCTGACCATGGCCTCGGTCTTCGCCGTAGAGAGAGCGAGCTCGAGCTCGGCCTCGTTATTGGCGACCTTCATGCCGCGCCCGCCGCCGCCGGCTGCAGCCTTGACCAGGATCGGATAGCCGATCTCGCCTGCGATCTTGCGGCCTTCGTCCACGTCGCGCACCGGGCCGGGCGAACCCGGAACGACCGGGATACCGAGGTTGACCGCAGTGGTCTTGGCCTCGATCTTGTCGCCCATGATGCGGATATGCTCGGAGGTCGGCCCGATAAAGGTGATCTCGTGCTCTTCGAGAATTTCGGCGAACCGTGCATTTTCCGACAGGAAGCCGTAGCCCGGATGCACCGCATCCGCGCCGGTGATCTCGCAAGCCGCTACGATCTGCGGAATGTTGAGATAGCTGCTCTTCGCCGGTGCCGCGCCGATGCAAACGCTCTCGTCCGCCAACCGGACATGCATCGCGTCCGCATCGGCCGTGGAGTGAACCGCGACGGTCGCGACCCCAAGCTCTTTACAGGCGCGCTGGATACGAAGCGCGATTTCTCCCCGGTTGGCGATCAGGATTTTGTCGAACATTCCGTCCGGCGCCTAAAGCGCCATCCTCTTAGGTTCGGAAAACCGGTTCGGACGGAGCCGGATCATGCGCTAGCCTCTCTCGACGATGACGAGGGGCTCGCCATATTCGACCGGCTGACCGTCATCAAACAGAATAGCAAGCACCGTGCCGGCGTGGGGGGAGGGGATCTGGTTCATGGTCTTCATCGCTTCGATGATAAGCAGCGTCTCGCCGGCTGTGACCTTGGTGCCGACCTCGATGAAGGGCGCCGCCCCCGGCTCCGCGGAGCGGTAGGCGGTGCCGACCATCGGTGAGGGGACAGTGCCGGGATGGCTCGCGTCCTCGCTCTTTCGTCCTCTTGAACCGCCTTCGCGCGGGGGAAGCGGAGCGGCATGGCCGGGATCGGGAGCGAACGACGAAGGCACGGCTTTCGCGCCCCGCGCGACACGCACCCTGCGTCCCTCGATCTCGATCTCGATCTCCGTCAAGCCGGTCTCATCCAGCAGCTCGGCGAGCTCGCGGATCAGATCTTTGTCGAAATCTCCACTCTTCGCCGTCATCGGCGGCTCCCTCTCTTCGCCCATTACCGGACCGGACTTTGCGCAATCGTGGCCGCGATGGCCTCGACCGCGAGTTCATAACCGAGCGCGCCCAGGCCGCAGATCACGCCCTTCGCGCCCTTCGACAGATGCGAGTGATGGCGGAACGGCTCACGGGCGAAAATATTCGACAGATGCACTTCGACGCACGGAATCGGCGTGGCAAGCAACGCATCGAGCAGCCCGATCGAGCTATGCGAAAGGGCGCCGGCATTGACGATCAGCCCGGAGGCCTTCTCGCGCCCTTCCTGCACCCAATCGATCAACTCGCCCTCATGGTTGCTCTGCCGGAATTCAATCTTGAGGCCATAGTCCTTCGCCCGCTTCTCGCAACGGACCCTGACATCGTCGAGCGTCTCAGACCCGTAGATCTCTGGCTCCCGCTTGCCGAGCAGGTTGAGGTTGGGGCCGTTCAAGACATAAATCGGTTTTGCCATGGCATTGAATCGAGCGGCAGGCGCGCCCCGGTTCCTTGGAGACATCCGGCTTGGGCAGGCAGAAGCGGAAACCCTTAACAGCTTTTGCCGCCACAGGCAAAACGGCTGCTGAAGCATAATCCGGAAAAGTTGCAGACCTTTCGCTCAAGATTATGCGTCAAAGACCAGCCCCTAGCAGGTCGTTTTGCAGCCGTTCTGGCGAATTTCCGAGATTTTCTTCGTGAGCTGATCGTGGAGATCGTCGGGCGCGCCGGCGACGACAATATCGCCGACCAGCGTATAGGGCGTGCCTTGCACCCCGAGTTCCTCGGCAAGGGCGCGATTCTCGGCGAGAGCATCCTTCACTGCGGGGTCTTCCATGTCCTTCTTCAGCTGCTCGACATCGAGCCCGAGCTCTTGGGCGACTTGTAAGGCCTTCTCGAGATTAGCCTTGCCCGGTTCGCTGAACAGCTTTTGGTGCATCTCGAAATATTTGCCCTGCTTCCGAGCGGCGAGCGCAGCCTTGGCAGCCGCTTCTGAATCCTCGCCGAAGATCGGGAGCTCCTTCAGCACCAGCTTCACCTTCTTGTCGTCACCCACGATCTTCACCACCTCGGGCATCGCGCGCTTGCAGAACCCGCAATTGTAGTCAAAGAACTCGACCAGGGTGACGTCGCCGTCGGGATTGGCCGCCACGGGAGTTTCGGATGAGCGGTAGATCTTGTCCGCATTCTTGCTGATTGCCTTCTGCTGCTTGGCGTCCTGCTGCTCCGCCTGGCGCTTGTCGAGCTCGTTCGACATTTCGACCAGGATGTCGGGATTCTTGACCAGATAGTCGTGGATCTTTGCGTCATCCAACGAGCCGCCCACATCTTCGCCCATGAGCGAAACACCGGCGCGATGAAGCACGAGACCGGCGGTGGTGAGCGAGACGACGGCGGAAACGAGCGCTGCGACCAAGGCGGTCGTGAAGCCGGGGCTGGTTGTCATGCGGAGTTCTCCTGAAGTCGGGGTTCAGTTTGTCGTGGGTATCTGGAATGTAAGAATGTCGTCGGCCTTGATCCAGTTGGGCGAGCCGTTCGCCAAGCCCGCCTTCGCTCTCTTGGCCTGTTCCTTGGCCAGCCTTAGCTGACCTTCATAGAAATACGCCTCGGCCGAAGCAAGCTCGGCCTGCGCCAGGAATTGCTGCCGGGCCTGGCCCTTTACGCTGTCCGCCTTGCGGGCATAAGCCGCGGCCAGTTGCCGGTAGCCCATGGAGGAGGTGGTTTCATTGGCAAGCGCAGTGCGGAGGTTCGCGATCGCGTCGTCGACGTTGGCTTGCCCCGGCACGCCGAGCAGAGCTTGAGCCAGCATGATCTGAATCAGGGGTGCGTCGGGAGCGAGTCTGACAGCTTCACGCAAAGGCGCGACCGCCTCAGCGCCCCGGCCGCTCTCGAACAGGAACTGGCCTTTGATCTCATAGAAGAAGGGCCAATCGGGGTTGCTTGCGATCAGGGCATCGAGCTGCGGCATGGCCGCCTGGACGCCGGACTTGCGATAGGTGGCGATGGCCCGCGCATAAGCCGCCTGCAACGACTGGTCACTCTGCGGATAGCGATTGAATACAGTTTCCGGCGTATCGAGGAAGCCAAACAGCTTTGCTTTCACCAGGTCGTGCCTTAGCTGCAGAGCGGGCGGGTCTCGGTTGTCGTAATAAGGGCTCGAGGTGACGATCTGCCGAAGCTGCACCATGCGTTCTTGCGGCATGGGGTGGGACTGGAGATAAGGATTGATGCCGCCGACGCCGATGGTCTTGGTGGCGAGTTGCTCGAAAGATTCGAGCATGCCGCGGCCGGATTGCTTGGTTGCATTCAGGAACGTAGCGCCGGCCTGATCGGCCGAGGATTCCTCATTCCGCTGATACGCAAGCACCGAGCGCATCGCCGCGTCGCCGCCGCCCATTGCACCTCCCATGCCGACTTGCCCAAGCGAAGACGAGCCCGTCGCCGCCCCAGCCGCCACGGCCGCGAGCCCAAGCAACTGCAACATCAAAGCTGCTGACTGCGCTCTCGCAACTTGAGCCCGTAACCGCGCCAAATGCCCTCCGGCGATGTGTCCGCATTCATGCGCGATGACCCCGATCACCTGGTTCGGTGTCGTGGCGCTCATGATCAGCCCGGCATGAATGAACATATTGTGGCCGTCGACGACGAAGGCGTTGAAGGCACGGTCGTTGACGACGTGGATCTTGATGCCTTGGGCGCCGAGGCCTGCGGCATTGAAAATCGGTTTGGCATAGTCCCGCAGCAGCGCTTCGGTTTCCGCGTCGCGGATAATTCCGGTCGCATTGGCAGGGCTGGAATTGATCAGACACAGCGCCAAGCCGGACAGAGCGGCCAAGCGAAGTCTTCGCCGGAGCGTGCGTGTCTTAGGGCGCGCCGGAAGCATGGTTGGCCCCGATTGTAGCGGCTCAATCATAGTGGTCAAATCGTCCGTTGCTGCCGAACCCAGAACCATTCGGCGGTTGTGGGTTGGAGCCGCAATACGAGCTTGATTGGCGTTGGAATGCGGCGACATATGGGCCAAACCTGCCCGCGCAATCAAGGGATTGAACGGGCAGCTAACTCACAATTGCTTGAACGCGACGCTTGCCGGAAACCTTGGCCAAGCCGCCCTCGCCACCCTCTACCGACTCCACCACCCGCGGCGAGGCGGCGTGGTCTTTTCCTCGGCGCGGCCCTCGCTACCAATCGAGCGCTCGACAATGCGGGGCTCGCTTGAGAACGCAGGCGCCGGCTCGCGCCGGGGCGCGTGCTTCGGCTCGGGCGATTTCGCCTCCTCGGTCTTTTCCCGCTCGCGTGGGCTCGAACCATTCTGCGGACCCGCATCGTCTGACCGGCGGCGTGACGGCTCCTCAGGGTGATGCGGCGTCTCGCTCCGATCAGAATCCGCATGGGCCTCGCCGGCATTTGCCGTCTCGCCCGGGCCACGCTCGCGGCCTGCACCGGAGCGGCCGCGGCGTCCGCCGCGGCGACCCCTGCGGCGAGGCCTCCGCTCCTCTCCGCCGCCTTCGCGCGGGGATGAATCCTCAGCTTGGGTTTCGGCGCGAGCGTCGTCCGCATCCTCGTCATGATTGTGCTCGGCCTCTGTGGCGTGCATGTCAGGTGTGGCGTGCATGTCATGCCGCGGGGCGCCTTGCCCTTCATGCGCATGGTCTCCGGGACCGCGCCGCTTGCGTCGTCGCCGCCGCGAACGACGCCGGCTTTGCTCGCCTTCGGTTTCCGCCGCAGCCGCCGCCGTGGGAGCGGGCTCGGCCGGAACCTCGGCGACTGGTGTATGGTGCGCCCAATCCATATGCACGACCGCGCCCTCTCCGAGGCTGAATGCGGTCTCGGCAGAGCGCTCGATGGCGAACTGCGAAATATGCATCTCCTCGTCGGCCGTCACCGTGATCGGAATCCGGTAACGCAGCTCAATGTCCTTCAGATGGGCGCGCTTCTGATTGAGAATGTAGAGCGCCACATCGACCGCGGTGGTGGCGACCAGCGGCATGACGCCGTCGGTAATCAACCGGTCCTCGAGCGAACGGAGCACGTCGAGAGCCACCGACTCCACGGAACGTACGATGCCGGTGCCTTGGCACATCGGGCAGGGGCCGGTCGAGCCTTCCAACATGCCGGTGCGCAAGCGCTGCCGCGACATCTCCATCAGGCCGAAATGACTGATGCGGCCGACCTGGATCCGGGCGCGGTCGTTGCGCAGGGATTCCTTCAACTTCCGCTCAACCAGCCGGTTATTGCGCCGTTCGTCCATGTCGATGAAATCGATTACGATCAGGCCGGCAAGGTCGCGTAAACGAAGCTGCCGCGAGATTTCCTCCGCCGCCTCGAGATTGGTTTTGAGCGCGGTGTCCTCGATATTGTGCTCACGGGTCGCCTTGCCCGAGTTGACGTCGACCGCGACCAGCGCTTCGGTCTGATTAATCACGATATAGCCGCCGGATTTCAGCACCACGCGGGGGTTGAACATCGCGCCTAGCTGCCGCTCGACCTGATAGCGGATGAAGATCGGCTCAGGCTCCTTGTACGGCTTCACGTTCTTCGCATGGCTTGGCATCAGCATGCGCATGAAGTCCTTGGCCTCGCGATAGGCGTCGTCGCCCGCCACCAGAACCTCGTCGATGTCCTTGTTGTAGAGATCGCGGATCGAGCGCTTGATCAGGCTGCCTTCCTCATAGACCAGAGCAGGGGCGGTCGATTTCAACGTGAGGTCGCGTACCGTCTCCCACAGCCGCAAGAGATAGTCGTAGTCACGCTTGATCTCGGTCTTGGTGCGCTGCGCGCCAGCGGTGCGCACGATCAAGCCCATGCCGTCCGGTACTTCCAGCTCGCCTGCGATCTCTCTCAAGCGCTTGCGGTCGGTTGCGGTGGTGATCTTGCGCGAGATGCCGCCGCCGCGCGCCGTGTTCGGCATCAGCACGGTGTAGCGTCCTGCGAGCGAGAGATAGGTGGTGAGTGCAGCACCTTTGGTGCCGCGTTCTTCCTTGACCACTTGCACGAGGATGATCTGGCGGCGCCTGATCACCTCTTGGATTTTATAGGGGCGGCCGCGCCGCCGCCTGACACGCTCGGGTAATTCCTCGAGAGCGTCCTCCGAGCCGACCGACTCGACTGTTTCTTGAACTGGCCCGCCATTGCTGCCTTCGGCGAACTCGCCCGACCGGCTCACGGTCTGCGGGCGGTCATCCTCCTCCTCGTCGTCGTCGTCATCCTCGTCATGCGTCTCGACCACTTCGGTGATGTCCGCCGTCTGCCGCTCAGGCGCTTCGTTGTCCTCCGCCTCTGGCGACTCGGCGCGCTCCGACACTTCGTGGGTGAGATTGCTCGCCTCGAGCACGACGGTCTCGGTCTCGCTCGCAGCATCTTCGCCCGAATCGCCTTCGCCTCGGGCTTCAAGATCCTCGCCGCCTTTCGGCTTGGCAGCGTCCCGAGAATTTGGCTGCTGATCCCGCCGTCCGCGCCCGCGCCGTCCGCGCCGCCGGCGGCGGCCTGCGGCAGCATCGTCCTCGGCCGCCTCGGCGGCACTCGCACGAATTTCCTCTTGGGCCTCTTCTTCGAGAAGGGCCTGACGATCTGCGACCGGAATCTGATAGTAGTCCGGATGAATTTCAGTAAAGGCTAAAAAGCCGTGGCGGTTTCCGCCGTAATCGACAAACGCCGCTTGCAGCGAAGGCTCGACCCGCGTGACTTTTGCAAGGTAAATATTGCCGCGTAACTGCTTCTTGTTTGCAGACTCGTAGTCAAACTCCTCTACGCGATTACCCTTTACCGCGACGACCCGGGTCTCCTCGGGATGCGCCGCATCGATCAGCATTTTGCTTGCCATATTGATTGTTCTCCGCCGCGCGACCATGGAACGGCGTTTGACGCCATGCCCGGCAGTGGCTCGAAGCCCGCGCGTGCTCTTGTTGTATAGACCATGATTCGCCGCGCTGACGCACCGGCCCGTGCCATTCGCGGGCCTTAGAAGTCGGCCGAAATTCAGCGCCTGCAAGCGGCGGCTGCGATAAAGCTCCAAGTTTTCCTGGGCTTAGGCCGATGCGATCAACGTGCATGTGTGCTCCTCAACCACCGCGCCAAGCGCGGTCTTGAGCATTCCGATCCCGGCCGTCTGTCACCTGACCGGCATCCTTCCCGCGTCCAGGCTGAGTGCTGAATTGCCTGACGCGCAAAAACAAATCTTCCCGCTTTTCCCTGTATCGCCTGCAAAAAGCGTCCGAAGGGGCGAGCGCGGTCCAATGCGAAGCACGGACCTATCTCTTATTACGAGGTAGGAGCGCGCGTTGGCAAGCCTGCCGCGACAATTGCCCCCAAAGCGTCACAAGCATCGCTTAACCGAAAACCCTTAGGATTTTAGGCGATAGGACCAGATTCGGCCCGTTTCCGCCGTTTTGACCGGATTACGGGAAATCCGATCTGAATCAATCCTTTGGGGGATCATCGCGGGATGCGTGGTGTGTGCGTCCAATTTGGGCTGACGTGCTTGGTCTTTGCCCTGCTCACAGCGGCAATCGTCCCGGCCACGGCGGAATCGGGCCCAAAGGGGCCGGTCGCCAACTCTGCCCGTGTGGCCGGCGATCATGTGCGCACCCGCTTCATCGCCGACCTATCGAAGAAGGTCGACATCCGCGCCTTTGCTCTCGACGATCCCTACCGCGTCATCATTGATTTACCGGACGTCAGCTTTCAGATGCCTGCCGGACTCGACAAAGAGCCGCGCGGACTCATTAAGGCCTACCGCTACGGACTGTTCGCGCCCGGCAAATCCCGCATCGTCATCGACGTCAACGGGCCGTTCCTGATCGATAAGGCCTTCGTGCTCGACGCTCGCGACTCCCAACCGGCGCGTCTGGTTGTGGATCTGGTTGCGACCGACCGCGAGAAGTTTTTGAAAGCGCTTGCCGCTAACCCTGCGCCGGCTCAAGTCACAACCGTTTCAGTGCCCGCTGCCGAAGCGCCGCAGCCTCCGAGCGGCAAGCCGATCGTCGTGATCGATCCCGGTCATGGCGGCGTCGATCCCGGCACCACAAGCTCGAGCGGCATTACCGAGAAAGATGTCGTGCTCGCCTTCGCCAAAGTGCTGAAGGCGAAGCTTGAAGCCGACGGCCATTACGATGTGCAGCTGACCCGCGAGGATGACACGTTTCTGCCTTTGCGCGATCGCGTGACGTTTGCACAGAAGAAAGGCGCAAGCCTCTTCCTCTCGGTTCACGCCGATTCTTTCCCGGACAAGCCTGCGGATGCCAAAGGCGCCACCGTCTATACGCTTTCCGAAGAAGCCTCTGACGAGGAGGCAAAGGAACTTGCGGCGAAGGAGAATTTTTCCGATGCGCTCGCCGGCTCAGAGCTGCCAGGCGATTCGGATGAGGTGGTGGCCAACATCCTCATCGATCTTGCACAGCGAGAGACCCAGAATCGGTCGCTGGTTTTTGCCCGCTCGGTGGTGGGGGAGATGAAGGGAAGCCTGCATTCCAAGGCGCTGAAATCCGCGGGATTCCGCGTGCTCAAAGCGCCTGATATTCCCTCGGTGCTGTTAGAGCTTGGCTTCCTGAGCAATACCGACGACGAGAAAGAGCTCACGACCGATAGCTGGCGCCAGACCACGGCGGAGCGCGTGGTTAAGGCTATCGACGCCTATTTCGCCAAACGCCTCGCTCGCAATCCTTACTGATAGAGCCGTTTCTTGCGACGTAAAGCGTCACCCCTCAAGAAGGATTTTGGCAGGACGCCAGCTTGTTCTTGCCATAATCTTGACTAGGGTTGCCTCAAAAGCTGCGCGCCACGACGGGCGGCGCTATCCGCTATCGGGATCAAATTTGCAATGGACCTTACGGCTCCTGTTAGGCCAACCGAGCCTAAGCGTCGACGCCGCCGTGGCGGCCTGTTGCTGCGCTTCTTCGGCTTTATCTTCGCCGCAGGCATGATCGTTTTCGTCGCGGCCGCGGGCGCTGCGGCCTTCGTACTCTGGAAAGTGTCGCAAGACCTTCCCGACTACGAGGTGCTCGCCAAATACGAGCCTCCGGTGATGACGCGTATCCACGCCAATGACGGCAATCTGATCGCCGAATTCTCACGCGAGCGGCGCATCTATGTGCCGTTCACCGCCATGCCGGACCGCCTGATCCAGGCCTTCATCTCCGCCGAGGATAAGAATTTCTATCAGCATGGCGGGCTCGACATTCAAGGCATCATCCGTGCCGTCGTCACCAATTTGAGCAATGCGCAATCGGGGCGCCGCGCGGTCGGCGCCTCGACCATCACCCAGCAGGTGGCAAAGAACTTCCTACTTACCAAAGACCAGACCATCGAGCGCAAATTGAAGGAGGCGATCCTTGCTATCCGCATCGAGCGCGCCTTCACCAAGGAACAAATTCTCGAGCTCTATCTGAACGAGATCTATCTCGGCGCCGGCGCCTACGGTGTCGCGGCCGCCGCCGATACCTATTGGGGGAAATCGCTCAACGAACTCACCGTCTCCGACGTCGCCTATCTCGCCACCTTGCCGAAGGCTCCGTCGAACTATGATCCTTTCAAGCACCCGGAGCGGGCCATCGAGCGCCGCAATTGGGTGATCGATCGTATGGTTGAAAACGGCTTTGTCACGCGCGATCAATCCGAGGCGGCCAAGGCGGCGCCGCTCGATGTGAGGAAGCGAAATCCTGGCGCCAAGATCTATGCGTCGGAATATTTCGCTGAAGAGGTCCGTCGCAGCATCATCGACGTGTTTGGCGAAGACAAACTTTACGGCGGCGGCCTCTCGGTGCGCACCACGCTCGACCCGACGCTGCAGCGCATCGCGCGCAAGGCCTTGATCGATGGCTTCGTCGCCTACGATCATCGTCATGGCTGGCGCGGCGTGGTGAAGAAAATCGACATCAAGGGCGACTGGGGCAAGACGCTCGCCGCCGAGCCGGTGTGGAACGACATCGATCCGTGGCGTCTCGCTGTCGTGCTTCAAGTCAGCCTGGACAAGGCCGTCGTCGGCTTTCGTCCGACGCGCGACAGTAAGGGTCAGCTTGTCGCCAAGCGCGAGACCGGGGATGTCCCGTTTTCGACCATGCAATGGGCGCGCCCGCAGATCGGGGAGCGGGGGCTGGGCGCAACGCCGCGCGGCGTCACCGATGTGGTCAAGCCCGGCGACGTGATTTATGTCTCGCCACGCGAGCCCAACGACGCGCAAGACGATGTGGCGGGACAGTGGGCTCTTGAGCAGGTGCCTGCGGTGAGGGGAGCGATGGTCGTCATGGACCCGCATACCGGGCGCGTGCTCGCCATCGTCGGCGGTTTCAGTTTCGGCGAGAGCCAGTTCGACCGCGCCGTGCAGGCGCGGCGTCAGCCGGGGTCCTCGTTCAAACCCTTTATCTACACGACAGCGATCGACAACGGTTACACCCCATCGAGCATCATCGTCGATGCCCCGGTTTGTCTCGATCAAGGACCGGGCCTGCCGCAATGGTGCCCCAAGAACTACGAATCCGGTTCGGCCGCGGGGCCTTCGACATTGCGCTTCGGCATTGAGCATTCGCGCAATCTCATGACCGTCCGCCTCGCCAGCGACATGGGCATGCCCATTATCACCGAATATGCCCGCCGCTTTGGCGTCTACGACAATCTGATGCCGGCGCTCTCCATGGCGCTCGGCGCCGGCGAGACCACGCTGCTGAGAATGGCGACCGGCTATTGCATGATCGCCAATGGCGGTAAGCAGGTGCAGGCGACGTTCATCGACCGGATTCAAGATCGCTACGGCCGGACCATTTGGCGGCACGACAATCGTGAATGTCCCGATTGCGCGGTGAAACAATGGTCCGGGCAGGCTGAGCCGGAACTCGTCGACGATCGCAAGCAGATCATCGACCCCCTGACCGCGTTCCAGGCGACATCGATCATGGAAGGTGTCGTGCAGCGCGGCACCGGGCAAAAGCTCAAAGTCTTGAACCGTCCGATCGCCGGCAAGACCGGGACGACCAATGATGAGAAGGACGGCTGGTTCATCGGCTTCACGCCGGACCTCGTTGTCGGCGCCTATTTCGGTTTCGACACGCCGTCGCCGATGGGCCATGGCGAAACCGGCGGCAACACCGCAGCACCCGCCGTCCGCGACTTCATCAAGGTGGCGTTGGCAGATCAGCCGCCGGTTCCGTTCCGCGCGCCGCCGGGCATCAAGCTGGTGCGCGTCAATCTCAAGACCGGCTTGCCTGCTGGCCCTGGCGACAAGACCGCGATCATGGAGGCGTTCAAGCCGGGCGACCAACTGCAGGGTGGGCAATCGATTGATCCAGAGGCCACCGACGAAACGGGAGTTGAAACCTCCGGAGGTTTCGATCCTTTGACCGGTGGCCCGCCCGTCGAACCCGGCGCTGGACCCGGACCCGGACCCGGTCCTGGCCCGATGGTGCGGCCGGGCCCGCGCGAGATACCGGGCATGCCCGGCGGAACCTTCCCGGGCGCCCCGCCGGGTAATGATCGCTCTTTGACATCGGGCACCGGCGGCCTCTACTAAGCGAACCATCGATCCTAAGTGTGAGCCGGCAGCCCGATTGGCGGCACACGACCGCATCCCCATATTGGCCTTAACGAGACACACCATGCGCGCTGAAACTCAATCCGTTGTCGATGCCATCGAGCAGTCCTTGGGCCTGCTCAGGAGGCATCTTTGACCCCGATCGCGCCAAAGCGCGGTTGAGCGAGCTCGACCGCGACATCGAAGCCCCCAATTTCTGGAACGACTCGGCCAAGGCGCAAGGCGTGATGCGCGAGCGCCAGCAGCTCGAATCGGCGCTCGCGTCCTTTGAGCGGCTTGTTCGCGAGCTCGCCGAGAACGTGGAATTGATTAGCCTCGGCGAGGAGGAGGGCGATGCGGCTATTGTCGGCGAGGCCGAAGCAGCCCTTGGCCGTTTGCGCCAGGAAGCCCACATGCGCGAGGTCGAAGCGCTGCTTGCGGGCGAAGCCGATGCCAACGATGCCTATGTCGAAATTCACGCCGGCGCTGGCGGCACCGAGAGTCAGGATTGGGCGCAGATGCTGGAACGCATGTATGTGCGTTGGGCCGAAGCGCGTGACTACAAGGTCGAGATCATCGGCGAGCATGCCGGCGAAGAGGCCGGCGTCAAATCAGCAACGATCCTCGTCAAAGGCGCCAATGCTTACGGCTGGCTCAAGACGGAATCGGGCGTGCACCGGCTGGTGCGCATTTCGCCCTTCGATTCCAACGCGCGCCGGCATACCAGTTTCGCCTCGGTGTGGGTCTATCCGGCGGTCGACGACACCATCGCCATCGATATCGATGAGAAGGACGTCCGCATCGATACCTATCGCGCCTCAGGCGCGGGCGGCCAGCATGTCAACACCACCGACAGCGCAGTCCGCATCACTCACATCCCGACCAATATTGTCGTGCAATGCCAGAACGAACGCTCGCAACACAAGAACCGCGCCACAGCTTGGGCGATGCTGCGCGCGCGTCTCTACGAAGCAGAACTCAAGCGGCGGGAGGAGGAGGCGCAGGCCACCAATGCCACAAAGTCGGAAATCGGCTGGGGTCACCAGATCCGGTCTTATGTGCTGCAGCCTTATCAGCTGGTGAAGGACTTGCGCACCGGGGTCGAGAGCACCAACCCATCCGCCGTGCTTGACGGCGACATCGATCAGTTCATCGAGGCCGCTCTCGCAGAGCGCATGCACGACCAGGCATAACAGGTGGGCGGCCCGAGGCCGCTCCACCAAGATCGATCAACCCTACTC
>DATBSU010000225.1:0-6123 GCA_036559585.1 Methyloceanibacter sp. | reverse complement strand
AGCGCGGCGGACGAAGCCAATCTCAAGGAAGCCATCCGTCTCGCCTTTAGGGGGGATAGCTCATCGAAGGCGCTGATAGAGAAGATCAAGGACGATGCCGCACGCAAACTCGCGACCTGGTACGCCTATAAAGCGAGCGGGCTCGATATCTCGGCGGAGGCGATCGAACAATTCCGACTCGCCAATCCGGAATGGCCAGGACAGGACGAGCTTCGTGAGCGCGCCGAGGCGGCGCTTCTGCTCGACGATGCACCCGCCGACGAGGTGAAGGCGTTCTTCAAGGACAAAGAGCCGACCACGGGCGCGGGCAAAGCCGCGCTCGGCGGTGCGACGCTAAAAGACAACGAAGCCCAAGGCCGCGCGCTCGTCGTCTCGGCCTGGCGTGACTATCAGCTGAATGCCACCGTCGAGAAGAAGATTCTCGCCCGCTTCGGCGATTTTCTGACCACAAATGACTATCAGGCGAGAGTCGACAGACTCCTCTATGGGGACAATCAAAGCGCTGCCGAGGCCGCACTCCGCGTCTCGAAATTGCTTCCTGCCGCCGAGCAGAAGAAGGTCGCTGCCCGCATCGCCATTCTGAAGCGCGGCGGCAATGCCGGCAAGCTGCTTGACGCGTTGCCCGCCAGCGCCACGCAAGGCGATCTCGGCCTGCTCTATAACCGCATCCAATGGCTCCGCCGCAAAGATCGCGACGAAGAAGCTTGGAAGATCCTGCTCGACGTGCCGAACGAGCCGGACAAGCTGCTCGATCTGGAAAATTGGTGGATCGAACGCCGCATGAACTGTCGCGCGGCGTTGAACGCCGGGCAGCCGCGCGTGGCATATGAGATTGCAGTTGAGCATGGACCGCTCACCGGCGATCCTCTGGTCGAAGCGGAATTTCTCGCCGGCTGGATCGCGCTTCGCTTCCTGTCCGAGCCGAAAGACGCGCTGATTCACTTCGTTGCGCTTCGCGGCGCCGCGAGGTCTTCCAAGCAGATTGCGCTCGCGGAATACTGGCTTGGCCGTACTTCGCTTGCGCTCGGCGACCGCGGCAATGCCATCGTGCATTTCCACGCGGCGGCAAAATACCCACAATATTTTTACGGGCAGCTTGGGCGACAAGCGCTTGACGTGAAGCCGGCCTCGCTTGAAGTCACCCCGACCAAGCTGCCGACCCAGGCCGATATCGATAGTTTCATGGCCGACGACGCGGTACGGGCGATCGGGATCGCGCTTGCCTCCGACATGGACCAGGTGTTGCCGCAATTCTATTTGGCGCTATCGCGAAAATTGACAAATCCCGCCGAGGTGGTGCTGCTCGCGGAACTGGCAAGGCTCGCCGGCAATCCGCAGATCAGTCTCAGACTGTCCAAGATCGCCTTCAATCGCGATCTGCCGGTCGGTGATTACGCCCTACCAATCGGGGTGCTGCCCGAGATCAAGAGCTTGCGGCTCGACGAGCGGGTCGATCCGGCTCTCGTGCACGCGCTCTCGCGTCAGGAGAGCGAGTTCAACGCCGGGGCCAAGAGTCCGGTCGGGGCCAGCGGCTTGATGCAATTGATGCCGGGCACGGCCAAGGCGGTCGCCAGGGCCTACAAGGTGCAGTTCCAGGCCGGGCAGCTGACCAATGCCACCTACAATATGCAGCTTGGAGAAGCCCATTTGGGCGATCTGATCGACAGCTATTCGGGCTCCTATTTCCTCGCGCTCGCCGCCTACAATGCCGGCGGTGGCCGCGTGCAGGAGTGGATGAAAGCCTTTGGCGACCCGCGCGACCCTGACGTCGATCCGATCGACTGGATCGAGCGCATCCCCTTCACCGAAACGCGCGAATATGTGGTGAAAATCATGGAGACGGTGCAACTCTACCGGTCGCGGCTCGCGGGGCCGAAGCAGGCGCTGCAACTGGTTCAGGATTTGAACCGCGGCCGTAGAGTCGTGACTCCGGTCGCGGCGCGGCCGGTCGAAGTGCAAGCCAAGTCTGAATAGGCTCTCAAGGCTCAATAAAGAATCGCGTCAGCCCAACCCTTGGGCTTGCCCGGTCTGCGAGTTTGCACAACACTGGCTTCTAACGGCCAGCCTGCCTGGCCTCCCAGGTGCAGCGACCGATCCCAAGGCCTTTCCCGCCACATGCCCGAGCCTCGCAACACCGCCGAGTGGCAAGACATCTACTACGCGTCGTTCGACGATCTTAAGCTGCATGCGCGGCATTATCGCGTCGAGGAGCCAAAAGGCCGACCGGTGCTTTGCCTGCCGGGACTGACACGCAACGCCAAGGACTTCCATTACCTTGCACTCGCTCTCGCCAGCCACAAACAATGGCCGCGCGAGGTCTACGCCATCGACTATCGTGGCCGCGGCCTGTCGCAATACGACCGCCATTGGGAGAACTACACGCCCTATATCGAGCTCCTCGACACGCTCGATTTCATGACGCTCGCCGGGCTGCATCAGGCTGCAATCATCGGTACGTCGCGTGGAGGGATCATTGCCATGATGATGGCGGCGATCAGGCCGACCAATGTGGCGGCCGTGGTCCTCAATGATGTCGGACCAATCATCGAGACAAGAGGCTTAGCACGCATCATGGGCTATGTCGGACGCATGCCGGTGCCGAGGACCTGGGAGGATGCCGGCATGCTGCTCCGGGATATGAACGGACGCGCCTTTCCGGGGATCAGCCTAACGCAGTGGGAGGACATCGCTCGCGATATTTTCAACGAACGCAAAGGTCGTCCGGCGCAGTCTTATGACAAAAGACTTGCGCGCGCCTTTGGCAGAATCGATTTGAGCCGCCCTGCTCCGGATCTCTGGCCGCAATTCGCGGCGCTCGCGCAATTCCCCGTGCTGGTGTTGCGCGGTGGCAATTCCGATTTGTTGAAGCCGGAGACAGTAGACGCGATGGTGGAACGCCACCCCAATTTGCGCCAACTGACTGTGGAGCGTCAGGGCCACGCGCCGCTGTTGCGCGATCGGGAGACGGTCGAGGTGATCGCCAACTTCCTCGCTTCCAACGATCCGCCGGCTTGAGCCAAAAGCCTGGATCAGTGAATGAGGTTCGCCTCTTTCCAGCTGATCTTTTCCGACGGCGAGAACATCGAAGGCAAATCGTGACGGAGCTGGGAGGAGATATCCGCAGCCGTGCCCTTGTCGGGGGCAACGCCTTCGATGCTAACGGCAAGCCCGGTGAGCGAGATCTTTCCAGATTCAAGCCGGCTCAGTGCCTTCAACAATGCGATGACCGCGTCGTTCCAATTCTTGGGAGCGCCGGAGGCAAGCTCCAGCCTGTCGTCCAGGGTCGGGCGCTCAAACAACTGCCGTGACAAATCGCGAAGGCGCTTGCGCATGCGTTCGTTCGGCACGCTGCCAGCCAGCGCGAGCGTGTCAGGACTCAAGCTTGCGACGAATACGAACGGCTCGACCTTAGCTGGCCGCACATCGTTGCCGATGATACTGAGGCCAGTCGGCAGCGCGCCGCCGAGAGACTTCTGCAGCTCGGCAAAGTCCTGGGCATCGTCGGCTTCGCCCTCGATGCGGAGACCCACGTTAAGAAGTCGGACCGAACCATGTTTCAAATGAGACAATTGCTGCAAGCCAAAGCTGACGGCGCCGAGCCATTGATCGACGGCGGGGGCGCCGGCGGCGGCCCGCATTCTGTCCTCGACCTCAAGATTGGGAAAATTCGCCTTGACCATGCCGAGCACGGTGCCGCGCACCTCCTCCGAGGGCACAAAACCCCGCAAGCGGATATCGGAATCCGATAGCGTCGCCGACCAGACGTAACCCTGTCTTTTCGCGTTGGACTCTGCAGCCTCGGCAACGCCGATCGCGGGCTCGGCCATCACCGTGGCCGCCTCGCGAATGACATCGATGGCAAGAGGCGAACAGAGCGCACCGGTCAGCAGAATCGGGAGAAGCCCGATTCGTATCCAAGTCCAGACGATCGCGCCTCGCTTGCTTTTGCGAGGGTCGAACGAGAATTTGTCGCGCGCGTGGGCCAACCCTGCCATTCCTTCGATGGATGGACGCCATAACAAAGAGGTTGGAGCTCAATCGTTCCGGCGAGCTGCTACTCTCCGTCAATCTTGAGCGTGGACGCGGAACTATAGGCCATCAGCCGATCCGGTTCTAGCCGGTCTCCAGCAGCCAAGGGAGACCTGGCGGGGCCCCTTTGCCCCTTTATTGCACGTGATGCATGAGGCCAAGCAGGCCAATGGCGATCAAATAGATGGCAATGACATAATTCAGTAAGCGGGGCATGAGGAGGATAAGAATCCCCGCAATCAAGGCAATGGCCGGGCTCAGCACGACAATGTCTAAATTTGGCATGGTTTATTCCCCCCTAGACTGGACGCTCTGGAGCCAGATAAGCGAATCTTGACGGGATCGAAGCATAATCGATCCGTGGACGGTTGTCGTGACGCAATGACAATTGGCCACAATTGCAGAAAAGTGACCTCCCCACCTTAAATCTTGACCCGGAAGGCATATATCCGGTGTTGTCCTTGCCGCTTTTGGTGGCAAGGGATAGGGCCCAAGACGCGCGGTTTGCCGGGGATGGCGGGGGATAGCCAGCTTGATAGACATGGATCAACCAGGATTCTGGCTCGCCGTCTTAGAGATCATTTGGATCGACGTGCTTTTGTCGGGCGACAACGCGGTCGTCATCGCCCTTGCTTGTCGCAAACTCCCTCAAACTCAGCGTGTGTGGGGCATCGTGCTCGGCACGCTTGTCGCCATCAGTTTGCGCATCTTCTTTACAGGAGTCGTCACCACGCTGATGACGGTGCCTTACGTCATGCTGGTGGGCGGCGTGCTCCTGCTCTGGATCGCGGTCAAGCTCGTCTCACAAGACGAGAACTGCAAGACCGATCATATCGAGCCGGTCGACAGTCTTTGGCGCGCGGTTCGGATCATCGCCATCGCCGATGTCGTCATGAGCCTCGATAATGTCATCGCCATCGCAGCCGCCGCCAAGGGCAGCTACGCCCTCCTGATGTTCGGCTTGGCGTTCAGCATTCCGCTGATCATGGCCGGCGCTGCGCTGGTGATGGCGCTGCTCGAGCGCTTCCCGATCGTGGTGTGGGCGGGTGCCGCGCTGCTGGGCTGGATCGCCGGCGAGGTGATCGTGAAGGATCCTCTGATTGCCGGACTGTTCGAACCTACGCTCGCGCATAAACTGCATTACGCGGGCGCCATTGTCGGCGCGTTGCTTGTGGTCACGCTCGGCGTCGCGGTCCGTCACTTCTGCAGAAAGCCGTCACGCGTAGGATCGAGCTGACAGGCCGGCCCGCCATCTTTACCACTTGGCCATTCGATTTCAGCAATAAGTCTAATAGAGTATTGGCAGCACGCCGTGTCCCCGGCGACGCCGAAATTCCCGGAGGGGTGGCCGAGCGGTTGAAGGCACCGGTCTTGAAACGCGACGGAGACCTTTGTTTTCTTAAACCCTCGCCCTACCCCACTGTCCCCAACAATTCTTGCTAATCCTAGAGTGCTGATCTCACAGCGTTGGAGCCTTCGTTTCTTCTCGGTTGCAAGGGCAGAGCGTGGCTATCGCGTAACCCGAGGGAGATAGTCATGGGTATCCCATTGTCGTTAGTCACATCCGTAAAGGTAATCCCCGGAAACGTGGACGCTAGGGGGGAAGTTGTTTTTGGATTCGAATTGGAGACCGATGCCGGCAGTTACAGGCTGATTATGTGAAACTCGCTAGGTCTGCAAAACGCAAGCCCACTGCCTATGAGGCTAGGCCTCCATCGCGGGGCGGAAGAGTATCGACCACATCGGTGATACCGGCTGCAGTTGGGAACCGACCATGCCCGACGACGTTATGACGACGAGGCTCATCCTCCCCCGAGCCTTACCCGGTAGAACACAGATGAAAGCCCTGGCCCCTGCGTCGGGGCTTTCTTTTTGCCTGTCGCTCCTTCCTCCCGTCCGAATAGAAATTTTAACCATTCGATCGCAAGCTTCCCTTGTCGGGGACACTTCCTACTGCGTAGTTCACCGAGGGATTTGAGAGAAGCTCCGGTCGTCGCTGGCCGGGGCTTCTTCTTTTTCACGAGACTGTTCCCCCGGCTATAAAGGTTAACCGCGAATTAATGTTGACTGGAGTGCGCGAGTGATATGGCACGG
>DATBSU010000224.1:0-2555 GCA_036559585.1 Methyloceanibacter sp. | reverse complement strand
GGGAATTGGCGGATGCGCTCCATCAGCGCCCGGTTCACCTCGTCGTCGGTGACCTCGATCTTCTGACTCTGTCCGATCTCCGAAAGCACAAGCCCGAGCCGGACGCGCCGCGAAGCAATGTCCTGATATTCGGCACGAGCTTTTTCCTCTGTGGTGCCCTCGTCCTCGAAGCTCCGTTTATGATGCTCCAGATCGTGGGTGAACTGGCCCCAGATCGCGTTGAACTCGTTCTCGACGAGCGTCGGCGGCAATTCGAAATCGTGGCCTTTGTTCAGCGCATCGAGCAATCCGCGTTTCAGCTTTGTCCGTGATGCGACCGCTCGGTCCTGCTCCAGCCGCGTCTTCACCGCGGTCCGCAATTGCTCCAGCGACTCGATGCCGACAGCTTTGGCGAACTCCTCGTCGATTGCAGGCGTCTCCGGGAACGCGACTTCCATCACCTTCACCTCGAAATGCGCCGTCTTACTGGCGAGCCGTGCCTCCGGATAATCGTCGGGGAAGGTCGCATCGATGGTGCGCTCGTCGCCCGCCTTGACGCCGGTCAGTCCTTCCTCGAAGCCCGGAATGAATCGGCTCGAGCCGAGCACGACTTGCGCGCCTTCGGCCGTTCCGCCTTCGAAGGCCTCGTCGTCGATCTTGCCGACGAAGTCGATGGTGACACGGTCGCCGGAGGCTGCCACGCCGTCTTTCGTGGTGTAGCGAAGATTGGCGGCGGCGAGACGCTCGAGAGATTTGGTGATGTCGTCGTCGGAGACGTCGGAGACCGGGCGCTCAAGCTTCAGCGTCTTCAGATCCATGAGCTGGAATTTCGGTAGCACCTCGAACGACATGGTGTAAGCGAGGTCGCTTGAGCCGTCGAAAATCTTGTTGATCTCGGCTTCATCTTCGGGAAGCGCGATCTTAGGCTGAAAGGCGGGCTGTTCCTCGCGTTGCGTGAGCGCTTCGCGGCTCGTCTCATTGACAGCCTCTTGCACCACTTCCGCCATCACGGAGCGGCCATAGACCTTGCGCAAATGCTGCTTCGGCACATGGCCCGGCCTGAAGCCTTTGATCCGGGCGCGATCCTTCAATTCATCGAGACGCGCCTCGAGGCGGCGCTCGAGTTCATCGGCGCCAATGACGACCTTCAACTCGCGGCGCAAACCCTCCGCGCTGGTAACTGTGACATCCATGCTCAATCAATCCGTGCTGAGGCGGCTCAAACTATCGAGCGGCCGTGATCCTTCGGGAAACCTTCGTCCAATCCATCGGTCCAATATGTTTTGCCGAAGCCGGCTCGCATATTGGTGCGGGCGGAGGGACTTGAACCCCCACGGCCGAAGCCACCAGAACCTAAATCTGGCGTGTCTACCAGTTCCACCACGCCCGCTAATCTTCGCGCGCCGCCGCCCGTAAACGCTGGGGGTCTATATCACAGCGGAATCCAAGCCTGCTAGCCCAGCCAGCCACATTATCTCCCCAGTTCCCAGTTCTTGGCTTGGCTTAAAGCTGTGCTATGCCACAGTCAGGCCGGGAGCGGCAGGAAGGGCTGGAATGCGAGCTTTACCACGTCTCTTGCGCGTCCTGATGGCAGTCTTGGTTCTGACCCCGCCCCTTGCCGCTTGCGCCGATGCGCAAGATCTGTCGCGCGCCGGCTTTGTCAACGCTGTCGAGAATGAGGCGGAGATCGTGTCGGGCACCGGCTCGGTCAAGGCCGTGATCGGCGCCGCGGTGAACATGAAGGACGAGCTTCGCACCGGGCCCAAGGCGCGGCTCCAGGTGACGTTCCGCGACAATACCGTGCTCACGCTTGGCGAGAATGCACGCGTCGTGGTCGACAGTTATGTCTACGATCCCGACAAGAGCACCGGCGAGGCCCTGCTGCAAGCGACGCAAGGCGCGTTCCGCTTCGTCACCGGGAGATTGAAAGAGCTGAAAGAGAAGAAGATCGCGGTGTCGACGCCGGTCGCCGATATCGGCGTGCGCGGCACCGAGTTCTGGGGCGGCCCAATCGATGCCAAATATGGGATCTTACTGCTCAACGGAGAAGTGACTGTTTCCAACCAAGCCGGCAGCGTGACGCTTACACCGGGGCAAGGCACCGACATTCCCTCACCGCTCGATGCGCCAGGCGAGCCCAAGACTTGGGGTGCCGAGAAGATTGCGCGGGCGATCGAGTCCGTCGCGTTGCACTAGAGTAAGAGCACGATGACGATCAACGACAGGGGAGAATAAGAATGAAAAGGCTTGGTCTGATCATCGCGCTTATCATCGTGGCGCTCGGTGCGTGGGTCGATTGGACCTATCACGCGGTTCGGACCGACGTGACGGAGCTTTCCGTGGGCCTGCCCTCGGTCGAGGATTTGAGCAAAGGCACTCCGGAAGCGAATGCGGAGAAGCTGAAGCGCGCCGTGGAGGATTGCGGGCGCGTGGATCGGCTCAAGTCGAGCTTCGTCGCACGCTATGTGAGAGGCGCGGAGATCAAGCAGCTGGCCGAACAATGCGAGCTGATCCGGGCCCAGGCGCAAGCGGTCGAGGGGCCGTAATTTCTCCTTTTTTTGAAAAGGTTAGGATAG
>DATBSU010000223.1:0-12484 GCA_036559585.1 Methyloceanibacter sp. | reverse complement strand
GGATTGCGCGAGGTGGTCTTCTGCTCGATGGAGATCGCCGGCGACAACCCGTCGATATGATCGACGTCCGGCTTCTGCATCATGTCGAGGAATTGCCGTGCATAGGCCGACAGCGACTCGACATAGCGCCGCTGGCCCTCGGCATAGATGGTGTCGAAGGCGAGGCTCGACTTGCCCGAGCCGGAGAGCCCGGTCAGCACCACAAGTTTCTCGCGCGGCAATTCGAGCGTGACGTTTTTGAGGTTGTGCTCGCGTGCGCCCCGAATGCTGATGGTTTTTGATGTCATTTGGCCTGGATGTGGGGTGTTTTGCCCCCCTTGCAAGCCTTAGCCCTCCAAGGCTTTGGCTTCAAGCGGGCCGTTGCCACAGGCCGGTTTTCCCCGGTAATCGAGGACCTTAGGCCGCTAACTGCAACTCAGAGTTAATTCCTCTTGGACGCGGCGAGAATGCAACAGTCACTGTTGCAAATCCCCACTAATCTTGCGCCGCAAGCCGGGTCGTGGGGGCGCTTCGTCATCACCTGGATCGACTACAACATGTCGTCAGCGCCAGCGCCGCCAATCCTCCGATGCCAAGAAGGGCGGCGCCGACAACGCCTTCCACTTCATCGGCACCACTAAGTTCCACCACAAAAAGGGAGAGTTGTACTACGTCGTGAAGCACGGTGATGCAACGGTCGAAGGCGACGTCAATGGCGATGGTAAGGCCGATTTCGCCATACTGCTCAAGCACGTGACGAGGTCGCCGCGATCGATTTCGATCTCTAACCACCTAAGCCAGAGCTGAATGTGAGTGAAATTCGTTTCGGCTAGTGACGGCGCGGCGGCGGATGTGCATAGATGCGCTCCGCCATGAGACTGAGCCGCACGCAAATCACCCTTCTTGCCGTCGCCGGCATCGTTCTCCTTCAGGCCGTCGTCCTGCTCACCATGGGCCGCGAGCCGATCTGCAAGTGCGGCTACATCAAGCTCTGGCACGGCGTGGTCATGAGCTCGGAGAATTCGCAGCACCTCTCCGACTGGTATTCACCCTCGCACATCATCCATGGTTTTATCTTCTACGGCTTGCTGTGGTTGTTCGCGCGGCGTCTGTCCTTCGGCATGCGGCTGATCATCGCGACCGGTATCGAAGCATCGTGGGAGATCGTCGAGAATTCGAGCTGGTTGATCGACCGCTATCGCGCGACCACCGTATCGCTCGACTATTACGGCGACAGCGTCATCAACTCCGTGTTCGACACGCTGTTCATGATCGGCGGATTTTATTTCGCGCGGATCTCGCCGGTATGGCTGACGGTCACAATCGCCGTCATGCTCGAACTGTTCGTCGGCTACATGATCCGCGACAATCTCACGCTCAACGTATTGATGCTAGTCTGGCCGGTGCAGTCCATTCTAGATTGGCAGGCAGGGCGCTAGCCAAAGCCCTAGAGCGGTACACGGATGCCGAATACCATCATCAGCATGAGCCAGGCAAAGGCGGCGACCGTCGGATAGAATCCGATGCCGAAGCCGAAGGCGCGCATCAAGGGATTATAGTGATAGCCGATCCAGAACAGGATGCGGCCGGCTACGAACAAGATCGTGAGCAGGATGAGCGAGCGGGCCTCCTCGGGCGGGCAATACAGTGCCAAACCGGCATTCGCCACGAAGAAGGCGATAAACTGCTCGAACGTGTTGAGAATGAAGCGGGTGTTGATATCGAGCGCGGAGTGCGGTTTTGCTACACGTCCAACCCACATTTTCGGATCGAGCCGCTGCGCGGCCACGATGCAGATGCCGATCACACCGGGAAGGATGGCGAAGACCGAATTCTGGACGACGAGCGCCATGCGGTCTCCGGCGTTCCAACTCGTCGGCACCCAATGCCAGACCAGTTTGACGCCGGAGAAGAACGCCGCCGAAAAAATCCAGTTTCCAACCAGCACATAAAGGAAAGGCAATTGGCGCGGGCTGAAGCCGAAGCGCTTGACGCGCGGGTCTTCGCGCCGCTCTGGCATTCTGCGTCTTGCGACGTGGTGGCGATGATCGACGGAACGCTGCATTTCATCCCTCTGAAGAGTTCGAAGGCCGGAGAGAATGCTCTAATCCAGCTGGAGGTTCGGTTAACGCGAATCCGGCACCGTCGTCGGCTTAAGCCATAGGCCGCAATATTTGAAATCTCAAGGCCGCTTGAAACGCATCTGGACGGAATAGAACAAAACAAGTACAAATAACGCTGATGTGGCCTGTGGACAGGTCGGACACGATGGCCGGCGCCTTGCGATGAACCAAGTCGCGCGGGATAAGTCAGTCGAGCTTTAGCGTTAAAGGGGAGCCTGATGGCAGGGTCGGTAAACAAGGTCATTCTGATCGGTAATCTGGGCGCCGATCCTGAGGTACGGCACACCCAAGACGGGCGACCCATCGTCAATCTGCGCGTGGCGACCAGCGAGAGCTGGCGCGACAAGGCAAGCGGCGAGCGCCGCGAGAAGACCGAGTGGCACCGCGTTGTCATCTTCAGCGAAGGCCTCGCCCGTATAGCCGAGCAATATCTGAAGAAGGGCTCCAAGGTTTACCTTGAGGGCCAACTACAGACGCGGAAGTGGCAGAAGCAGGACGGCACCGACGCCTACTCGACGGAAGTCGTGCTGCAGGGCTTCAACTCGCAATTGACCATGCTCGACGGCAAATCCAGCGGCGGCGGTGCCGAGGGGCGTGATCAAGGTGGTGGCGGCGGCGATTTCGGACGCTCCGGCCCGCTTGGCGGCGCCGCTTCCTTCGACAAGGAACTCGACGACGAGATTCCGTTCTAGCTTTCCGTCAAAGAATTGGTGAGCGAGCACCTGCACGAGACTTTGCAGGGCTTGAGCCAGCGTCTATCTTCGGTGTTCGCGGTCGGCCCGGCGTCTTGATCTAGCCACCGGCTCGCGTCCCTGACGGCAGTCGAGCGAATTTGGACCTCTATCTCGCAGTGAAGTTCTTGCATATCGCGGGCGCCGCCATCCTGCTCGGCACCGGTCTCGGCATCGCATTCTTTCTTTTCATGGCCGATCGCGTCGGCAACATCGAAGCTCTCGCCACCACGCTTCGCCATGTCGTCATCGCCGACTATGTGTTCACCGCAACCGCGGCGATCCTGCAGCCGGTGACCGGGCTCGCCCTGGTCCATCTCGGCGGCTTTTCTCTGGACCAGACCTGGATCTGGGCGAGCATCGTTCTCTATCTTCTCGTCGGTGCCTGCTGGCTTCCGGTCATCGTCTTGCAGACCAGAATGCGCGATCTCGCCGACGCAGCCCTGCACTCCGGGCAGAACTTGCTACCGCCGCTCTATCATCGCCTAATGCGGATCTGGTTCGCGCTCGGCTGGCCGGCCTTCTTGTCCGTGCTGGCGATTTTCTGGTTGATGGTCGCCAAGCCCACATAAAAAAGCCCGGCGCCAAACCGGAGGCACCGGGCTCTACTCAAACAAACTCTGCGACCTTAATAGGTGCGGGAAGAATCCTCGCGGTCGGTCTTGTTCGCGCCTTCCACGACCTGTTGCTCGTCAAGCCGCTGATAGTCGGGTGCCGATGCGATCGTATTCTGATCGATGTTCAGCAAGACGGTCAGATTGTTATCGGCGTCACGGGCGATGTTCAGATCCTCGAAAGGCACCGCAACGTCCTTTCCGCCGATGCCGAGGAAGCTCCCGGCGCGGACCAGCACGGCAACGATCTTACCGCTCTTGTCAGTCACCAGATCATTGATGTCGCCAATGGTCTCGTTCCTGGCATTGACCACGGTCTCGCCGATCAGAGTGCTGGCGAGATAGTCGTTGCTTTCCTGCGCTCTCAGAAACTGTTCGCTGCCCGCGCTCGGAGCTTCATTCACTGCCGATTCTTCCGGCGGCGCGATCGACTGTGACGCTCCCTCGGACGATTGCGGAGAGGGTGCCTCCGTCGATGGCGACATGCTCTTGTCGATCAAGGAAGGTACCTCTGAGGGACTGTCCGGCGACTGAATGGCCGGCGGACTCATCGTTTCATCTTGCGGCGCCTGATCCTGCGCAAGCGCAGGTGTCACCCCGAGGAACAGGCCCATGGCTGTGCAAATGAGAAAGCGGTTCATTATGCTCTCCTTGGTGGTTTCTTCGGATGGTTAGGGCGGAGCCGTCACTCCGTCGCCTATCCAACCAACGTTCGGCTTTGGAGATCGTTCCGAATTTTCTCGTGGAGAATCTCAGCCGCTCACGGCGAATCGGCACTTAACCTCCTGGCAGCGCACGCCGACAGGGTCAAGCAACCAATTGAACTATAAGCAAAAATGCGACCAAGTTTGAGTTGCGGAATCGCGCGCAAATCAGCTATAGAAATAGTTCTCTAGCACGCAATTCTTGCTGAGTGCGGGAGGCCGAAGCCCTCTCGCTGCGCGCAAGCTTGACCCACATATCAATCTAACGGACGCCCAACCTCCTTGGCCGACGACGATAAGATCGACATCCCGGAGGGCCCGGAAAGCCCATCGGACATCAGGCCCATCTCCCTGATCGAGGAGATGAAGCGGTCTTATCTCGACTACGCCATGAGCGTGATCGTGAGCCGCGCGCTGCCCGATGTGCGCGACGGCCTGAAGCCCGTGCATCGCCGCATCCTCTACGCCATGCAGCGGCTGGGGCTCGACTTCAACAAGAAGCACATGAAGTCCTCGAAGGTGGTCGGCGACACCATGGGCGACTTCCACCCGCACGGCAATCTTGCCATCTACGATGCGCTGGTCCGCATGGCGCAAGATTTCTCCATGCGCGTGCCGCTGATCGACGGGCAGGGCAATTTCGGCTCCGTCGACGGCGACCCACCGGCTGCAGAGCGTTATACCGAAGCCCGTCTCTCCAAGATCGCGCAATTCCTACTCGACGATCTCGACAAGGAGACGGTCAACTTCCGGCCCAACTATGACGACCGCTTGGTCGAGCCGACGGTTCTGCCTGCGAAATTCCCCAACCTCCTCGTTAATGGCGCCGGCGGCATCGCCGTCGGCATGGCGACCAACATCCCGCCGCATAATCCAGGCGAGGTGATCGACGCCTGCATGGCCTATCTCGACAATCCGGCCATCACCATCGACGAGTTGATGGAGATCGTACCGGGGCCCGACTTCCCCACCGGTGCCATGATCCTCGGCCGCAACGGCATCAGGAGCGCCTATCACAAAGGCCGCGGCTCGATCCTGATGCGCGGCCGCGTGAACTTGGAGACCATCCGCAAAGACCGTGAAGCTTTGGTCATCACCGAGATTCCCTATCAGGTGAACAAGGCGACGATGGTGGAGAAGATCGCCGAGCTGGTGCGCGAGAAGAAGATCGAAGGTATTTCCGACATCCGCGACGAGTCTAGCCGCGACGGCATGCGTGTAGTGATCGAGCTGAAGCGCGATGCCATGGCCGATGTGGTGTTGAATCAGCTGTATCGCTTCTCGACGCTGCAAAGCACCTTCGGCGCCAATATCGTGGCCCTGATCGGCGGCAGGCCGGAGCAGTTCAATCTCAAGGACATGATCTGGGCCTTCTGCGATTTCCGCGAAGAGGTCGTCGGGCGTCGCACCAAGTTCCTGCTGAAGAAGGCCCGCGACCGCGCGCACATCTTGGTTGGTCTCGGTATAGCCGTTGCCAATATCGAAGAAGTCATCGCGCTGATCCGGAAAGCGCCGGACCCTGCGACGGCGCGCGAGCAATTGATGGCCCGCGACTGGCCGGCTGGAGATGTGATCCCGCTCGTCGAGCTGATCGCCGATCCGCGGCACAAAGTTTCGGACAAGGGCACATATCGCCTTTCTGAGGAGCAGGCCCGCGCCATTCTCGAACTTCGCTTGCAACGCCTGACCGCGCTTGGCCGCGACGAGATTGGCGATGAATTGAAGCTGCTCGGCGTCGAGATCGCCGACTATCTCGCTATTTTGCGCAGCCGCGACCGCATCGTCTCGATCATCAAGGACGAGCTGATGGCCATCAAGGCCGAGTTTGGCACGCCGCGCCGCACCGAGATTCTCGAGGCGGAAGGCGAGGTCGAAGACGAAGACCTGATCCAGCGCGAGGACATGGTCGTCACCGTCAGCCACAAGGGTTACATCAAGCGCGTGCCGCTTTCGGCCTACCGGGCGCAACGCCGAGGCGGCAAAGGCCGCGCCGGCATGGCGACGCGCGAAGAGGATTTCGTCACTCGCATCTTCATCGCCAATACGCATACGCCGGTGCTGTTCTTCTCCTCGCGTGGCATGGCCTACAAGATGACGGTGTGGAAATTGCCCGCCGCCGCGCCGCAGGCCCGTGGCAAGGCGCTGATTAATCTGCTGCCGCTCGATAAGGACGAGAACATCACCACCATCCTGCCTCTACCTGAGGATGAAGCCTCGTGGGCGAAGCTCGACGTGATGTTCGCGACCAATGGCGGGACTGTCCGCCGCAACAAGCTCTCTGACTTCGTTGAGGTGCGCCAGAACGGCAAGATCGCCATGAAGCTCGATGAAGGCGACCGCATCATCGGCGTCGAGATCTGTACCGAGAACCACGACGTGCTGCTGACCAGCGCCGAAGGCCAGGCGATCCGCTTCCCCGTCACCGATGTCCGCGTGTTCAAGGGTCGCGAATCCGCCGGCGTTCGCGGCATCAAGCTCGAAGGCAAGGACCAGGTCATCTCCATGGCGATCCTCGGCCATGTCGAGGCGTCAGCCGCCGAGCGTGCGGCCTATATCCGCCAGGCCAACTCCATCCGTCGCGGCGGCGTGGAAGCCGAGCCCGAAATTGATGCCGAGGAGAGCACGGAGACCGTGGTGCTGAGCACTGAGCGTTATGCCGAGCTCAGCGCTCACGAACAGTTCGTGCTTACGGTTTCCGAGAATGGCTATGGCAAACGCTCGAGCGCCTATGAATACCGCATCTCCGGACGTGGCGGCAAAGGCATCATCGCCATGGTCGTCAACAAGCGGAACGGCAAGCTGATGGCGTCCTTCCCTGTGGAGGACAGCGACCAGATCATGCTGGTCACAGACGGCGGCCAGCTCATCCGCATTCCGGTGGAGGGGATCAGCATCGTCGGCCGCTCGACACAAGGCGTGATCGTGTTCGACACCGCCGAAGGCGAGCATGTCGTCTCGGTCGAGCATATCCCCGACGTCGAGAATGGCGACGATGAGCCCCTCGAAGCGTAGCGCCTAGCATCGAGCACGATTGACATAGCCGTCACTACTGGTGAGAGATTGCCCGGCCGCCAAGGCGACACGTCAAGGAGCCACTTTATCGATGCGATCAGGCCTTTATCCAGGGAGCTTCGATCCCGTTACCTTCGGCCACATCGATATCGTGCGCCGGGCGGGGAAGCTCGTCGACAGGCTGGTGATCGCCGTCGGCACTCATCACGACAAGCACCCGCTGTTCACGGCCGCGGAGCGTCTGGAGCTTGCGGCGGAAGTGTTGAAGCCCGTCGCGGCCAAGATCGGCTTTGCCCTCGAACTGACCACATTCGGTAATCTGACCGTGGAAGCCGCGAAAGAGGCGAAGGCTTCCGTCATCTTCCGGGGCCTTCGTGACGCCGGCGATTTCGACTACGAGATGCAGATGGCCGGCATGAATGCCGTGCTCGCGCCGGACATGGAGACGGTGTTCTTGGCGTCTTCGCCCGGAACTCGCCACATTGCGGCGAGCCTCGTCCGTCAAATTGCCGAAATGGGGGGTGACGTGTCTTCCTTCGTCCCGCCCGTGGTGGCGGTCGCCTTGAAGAAGAAATTCGCCGGCTCGGCCGGCAACTGAACTCTAGCGAGGAACCATCATGCTTTATCGGACTGCTGCCACTTTTGCCGTTGCACTGATCTCTGTGTTTGCCATCACTGCCGTTCAAGCAGCGGGTCTGTCCGATCCCGCCTCGCTCAACGAGAAAGCGCCCGATGTCTACAAGGTGAAGTTCGACACCAGCAAAGGTCCCTTCGTCGTCGAGGTGCATCGCGACTGGGCGCCCAACGGCGCCGACCGCTTCTACAATCTGGTCAAGAACGGCTTCTTCGACAATGACCGGTTCTTCCGCGTGGTCGACGGCTTCATGGTGCAGTTCGGCATCAACGGCAATCCGAAGCTCTCGAGTGTGTGGCGCGACGCCAACATCAAGGACGATCCGGTGACGCAGAGCAACAAGCGCGGCATGATGACCTTTGCCACCGCCGGACCGAACACCCGCACCACGCAAGTGTTCATCAACTTCAACAATAATGTCGGCCTCGACGGTCAAGGCTTCTCGCCGTTCGGCCAAGTCGTGTCCGGGATGAAAGTCGTCGACTCTCTCTATAACGGCTACGGCGAAGGCGCGCCGCGCGGATCGGGTCCCGATCAGGGACGCGTGCAGTCCGAAGGCAACGCCTATCTGAACAAAGATTTTCCCCTGCTCGATTACATCAAGAAGGCGACGATCGAGCCGTAAGAGCCATCAACGAGGACTACATTATGACCAGCAAGCCGGAAGACATCTTGATCCTCGACACCACGCGAGGCCCTGTGAAGATCGCCATGCGGCCAGACTTGGCGCCAGGTCATTGCGCGCGGATCAAGGAGCTCGCCCGCAAAGGCTTTTATGATGGCGTGGTGTTTCATCGCGTCATCGATGGCTTCATGGCGCAGACCGGCGATCCGACTGGCTCCGGCATGGGTGGTTCTGGCCAGAAGCTGAAAGCCGAGTTCAGCAAGGAGCCGCATTCACGCGGCGCCGTGTCCATGGCGCGGGCGCAAAGTCCCGACTCCGGTGATAGCCAGTTCTTCATCTGCTTCGACGATGCGAACTTCCTCGACGGCAAATACACAATTTGGGGCCGCGTCATCGAAGGCATGGAGAATGTCGACAAGATCACGCGCGGCGAGCCTCCGGCCAAGCCCGACAAGATCGTCAGCATAAAGGTCGCGGCCGACGCCGCTTGAGGCGAAGTCCGCCCGATCCCGTGCGCGTCGACGATTTCGATTTCGATCTTCCCGAGGAGATGATCGCGTTGCGCCCGGCGAGCCCGCGGGACGCCTCTCGGCTGCTTGTGGTCGATCCGAAGGGCGAGCCGCCTCTTGCCGATCGGATGACTGCCAATCTTCCAGAGCTGTTGGCGCCTGGAGACGCGCTCGTCTTCAACGACACCCGCGTGATCCCAGCCGAGCTTCATGGCACTCGGACACGCGACGGCGTGGTGGCTTATGTCTCGGTGACTTTGATCGAGAGGCTCGACGATCATCGCTGGCAGGCTCTGGCGCGCCCGGCGAAGCGATTGAAGCAGGGAGACCGCATCGTTTTTGGCGATAGCGGCGATGTCTGCCTGGTTGCCATTCTCAATGCGACGGTCGAGGCCCGAGGGGAGGAGGGCGAGGTGACGCTCGATTTTGAGCTTGCAGGCGCGGCGCTCGACCAGGCCATCGCGACGCTGGGCGCCATGCCGCTGCCGCCCTATATCGCATCGCGCCGGGCGTCGGATGAGCGCGACCGTATCGACTACCAGACCATGTTTGCGAGCCACGAAGGCGCTGTCGCGGCACCGACCGCGAGCCTGCATTTCACGCCAAAGCTCATGGAAGCTCTCGCGGCGAAGGGCATCTCGCGTCATTTCGTGACGCTGCATGTTGGCGCCGGAACCTTTCTCCCGGTACGCAGTGCCGATACTAAGGACCATGTCATGCATGCAGAGCAGGGCTCGATCTCGGCGGACACCGCTAGAGCGCTGAACGCGGTGAAGGCGAGAGGAGGCAGAATCGTTGCCGTGGGCACCACGTCGCTCAGAATCCTGGAGAGTGCAACGAACGAAGACGGCCGACTGCAGCTCTTCTCAGGGTCCACGCGGATCTTCATCACGCCGGGCTATCGCTTCCGCTTTGTCGACCGCCTTCTCACTAATTTCCATCTGCCGCGCTCGACGTTGTTCATGCTGGTCTCCGCCTTCTCCGGCCTCGACACCATGAAGGCTGCTTACAGCCACGCGATCGAGCAGCGCTATCGCTTCTATTCTTATGGTGATGCTTGCCTGCTGAGCCCGGAGACCCCCTAATGGCAGCGTTCACCTTCACCCTGAAATCGCACGACGGCGCGGCCAGAACCGGCGAGATCGCAACCCCGCGTGGGCTAATCCGCACGCCGGCCTTCATGCCTGTCGGCACCGGTGCCACGGTCAAGGCCATGTTCCCCGAGGACGTGCGCGAGGCGGGCGCCGACATCATCCTCGCCAACACCTATCATCTGATGCTCCGTCCCGGTGCCGAGCGCATCGCCACGCTCGGGGGCTTGCATCGCTTCATGCATTGGGACGGCCCGATCCTGACCGATTCCGGCGGCTATCAGGTCATGTCGCTCGCGAAGCTGAGGAAGCTCGACGAGGACGGCGTCACCTTCCAATCGCATCTCGACGGCGCGAGCGTGACGCTGACGCCGGAGCGCGCCATCGAGGTGCAATGTCTGCTCGGCGCCGACATTCAGATGGTGCTCGACGAATGCACCCCGTTTCCGGCGACGCATAATGAGGCCGCCGCCTCGATGCAGCTTTCGCTTCGCTGGGCCGAGCGCTCGAAACAAGCCTTTCAGAAGCTGGCGAAGCCCGGCCAAGCCCTGTTCGGCATCGTGCAAGGCGGCGTCTATCCCGATCTGCGCCGACTAAGCGCCGAAGCTCTGACCGGGATGGGCTTCGACGGCTATGCCATCGGCGGCCTTGCGGTTGGCGAGGGGCAGGCTGCGATGCTGAAAGTCCTCGACGAGACCGTACCGCTCCTGCCGCAAGACCGTCCGCATTATCTCATGGGTGTCGGCACGCCGGAGGACATGCTGCAAGCAGTCGCCCGCGGCATCGATATGTTTGATTGCGTGATGCCGACACGGAGCGGGCGGCATTGTCAGGCCTTCACCTGGGGCGGCAAGCTCAATCTCAGGAACGCGCGCCATGCCGAGGATGCGACGCCGCTCGATCCGGAGAGTTCGTGCCCGGCGGCGCAATATGAGAAGGCGTATCTGCATCATCTCGTGCGCTCGAACGAGACGCTCGGCGCTATGCTGCTCTCTTTCGCCAATGTCGCCTTCTATCAAGAGCTAATGGCCAAGGCACGTGCGGCAATTACCGAAGGCCGCTTCGCCGGATATGTTGCGGATGTGAAGCGTCGTTACGCGTCGGCTCCAGACGAAGCCGACTGAGCCATTACTGCGTGGCGATATCCGAAGCGGGCCCCACGCCGCGCGGGCCGACCTTCTTGCGCTCCCTTGAGAGCAGATAAAGCCCCGACAGAATGACCACCGCCGCGCCGGACAACGTCCACAGCGTCGGCACATCGCCGAACACGAGATAGCCGCCGAGGCTCATCCAGATCAGTCCGAAATAGATAAATGGCGCGAGCACCGAAGCGGGCGCGTGTCGATGGGCAAGGATGAGCATCCAATGCCCGAGGCCGCCCCAAAATCCGAGCGACGCGAACAGCACCCAGAGCCAGGCCTCCGCCGGCCATTGCCAGACGCGCAGCGCAAGCGGCGCGAGCAGGACCACGCCGGCCAGCGGCGTATAGGTTTGCGTCACTTGCGCCGGATCGAATCCGGCGAGGTAGCGCGTAGCAAGATTATAGAGCGCGTATCCCACCGTCGCGACGAGCACCAGCAGCATGGCCCAATGCACCGTGCCGAAGCCGGGATGCATCACCAGGAGCACGCCGAGAAATCCGGCGATGATAGCCAGCATGCGGTGCCAGCCGACCCATTCATGCAGTAGCGGTCCCGCCAGCAGCGCCACCACCAGCGGCGTGAGGAAGAAAATCGTGATGGTCTGATCGAGCTGCAGATATTTCAGCGCGAAGAAGTTGAACCCCGTGGTCACGATCATCAGCACCGAGCGGAACAGCTGCAGCGCGGGCTTCTTCGAGCGGAGCGATGGCCTGAAATTGAACGACGGCCACAGCACCGCAGCGCTGAACACCACATGGCCGACGAAGCGGAGCCAGGTGGCTTCGGCCACGGGAACATGCTTCGCGGCCACCAGATATTTGGCCGTGGTATCGAGCGCGGCGAAGCAGACCGTAGCGAGAACCATCAGCCCGATGGCTCGGAGCCGCTCGTTTTTGTCGGTGGTTGGGGAAGGGCGCCGCTTCATGCCCTCATGTGCATGAGTCTTGGCCAAAACGCTATCCGCCGATAAGGTGCCGGACAATTCGCCTCAATCGCGTGAAGGACGAGGAAATGGCGGTTGAAGTTCGCGCTATGTGCGCCATCGGTCTTCGCGGCCAGCTCGGGCTGAACGGCAGGCTTCCCTGGGAAGGCAATAAAGGCTGGGAATTTCAGGCCGACGTTGCGCGCTTCTTCGATCTTACGAGGGGGCATGTGCTGATCGCGGGGCCGCGAACGGTCGCCTCGATTCCGCCACTTGCCTATCGCCACCGCACCATCGTCGAGATTCGCTCGCAGATGGACCCGAAGACCGTGCTCGAGCAGTTTCCCGATCGCGTCGTCTATATTGGCGGCGGTCCTCCGGTGTGGACGGCCTATGCT
>DATBSU010000222.1:0-5334 GCA_036559585.1 Methyloceanibacter sp. | reverse complement strand
GCCACTGAAAGCATTGCGGCGATATCGCCCACGTCTTCGGAGTTGTTCAGGAACCAGCGCACGGTGTCGGCCTTGAAGTCGTCTGAAGCGCGCGCCCTGAGGCCAGTCCGCGCGTGGATGCGCGCCGCTAATTCGCCCGGCGTCACGCCAGGCGTGGCGGTCGCGAGCACGAAAGTCAGCCGCCGCCGCTCTGGAAGCAGGATTCGAGCGGCGTTGGAGAATGTCGTGTAGAGCAGCGGTCGCGGCGGAAACCGAGGCAGCGCCTTTGATCTTCCGGCAATCTTGACACGGCGGTCATTGATCAAGAGCTCATCACCGGCGGCCAGTGGACGGGTCGGCGCATCGAGGTGCGGCTCGGGAGGCCATTGATCAGCCTCTAGGAGGGGCGTTTCGAGCTTATCTTCCGTGCCGCCCGGATCGACGATCGCTGCATCAGGAGCGCGGAGCGCTGCAGACGACGCGCCATTTTCCAAAGGAGGAACGCCGGAGAGTGTGGCGTCGTCCACGCCTATCACCTGAAAGGGCTGAAACCGCCCGTTGGGGAAACGCGCCTCGGCTGTGCCGAGAGCCAGCGGCACAGCGGATGCGACCCCCTCGACGCTGCGGACGCGGCCCAACGCCGATGCCGCCATGTTGGAGGTCTGCTCGACGGAAGCCACGGCGGGGTCCATGACCCACACGTCGGCCGCCCCGTTCTCGGCGACGAGAGCGAATCCACGCGTCATGAAGCCGCAGAAGTATGACGCAGCGAAGGTGACGAGGAATGTGGTGAACGTGATGCCAAAGAGCAGCCCCACATATTTGACGCGGTCGCCTATGAGCATCTTCAAGGCCACACGCAGCATTCAGGGTTTCCTCGGTCGGAGTTTGCGGGGCACAGAGAATCTCGAGCGTGACTTCATCGCATCTCCCTCGAAGCATCTGTCTGAGCGCGCGCCTTGCCGATCGGCGGCGCCTCGATGAATACATCCACTTGCTGGCCGACAAAGACCGGCGCCGCCGAAGGATCAAAACTGTAGATGACCTGCAGGACGCGGGTGTCGGTCCGTTCAGTGCTCTGGCCGGTCAGTGACGTTTTCGGAAGGATATACGGCTCAAAGCGCTCAAACCGCAGCGATGTATTGAGTTCGGGGTTGCCGCGCACGAAGGCCCGCGCCGAACCGCCCGGCTGAACGCGCCACGCATCGTTCTCATCGATGTCGACGCGAACGTGCAAACGGTCCGTGTCGCCGAACAGCATCAGCGGCGTAATGAGCACGCCGCCCTGCGCGAACTCGCCCAGTCTCGTCTTGATCTGCAGGACGCTGCCCGCGACCGGGGCGCGGATCGTGCGGCGCTCGATCTCGATCTTTATCTGATCGACATCGGCCTTGGCCAAGGCGAGTGTTGCCTCATCAATGGCCACGTCCAATTGGCGGGTCTTTATTTCCAACTTAGTGAAACCGATCCCGGCAGCCAAGCGGGTAGAGAAATCGAGGATGCTCGTTTTCTTCGCGAGAATTTCCTCGGCTTCCTTGACCTTGGCGACCGCAACCAAAAGTCTGCCTTGAAGATCACGATCGTCGATCCTGAAGAGGGGGGCTCCGGCTTTCACCCGGTCACCCAACTTGACGTAGATTGCGGTCACAATGCCAGAAACTGGCGTACCGATAGCGATATTCTCGGTGCTCGCCTCGATCATGCCAGCGCCAGCCATATACGACGCGAAAGGAACCTTCGGCGATCGAACTGCGGGAGGAGCGATAGGCGCGCTTTGACTGCTCTCCATAACGGCGCCGGTAGCGACGGCGAGCCCTATTAACGCGAGAAGGGAGAGCACGTAGCGGCCAATCATCGCAGATGCTCGCTTTCCGCGCCCTCGACGATCTCGACGACCTTCCCGTCCTCCATGCGTGCGATGCGGTCGGCAAACTCATAGATGCGCGTGTCGTGAGTGACGACGATGAGCGCTCTGTCGGGACTCCTCCCCACTCTTCTTAAGATTTCCATCATGTTGCGCCCGGTTTCGTGATCGAGATTGCTTGTCGGCTCATCGCAGACGATCAGCTTGGGGTCGTGCGCCAGCGCCCGGGCGATGGCCACGCGTTGTTGCTGGCCGCCGCTGAGCTGCGCCGGAAGTGCGCTCAGACGCGCGCCGAGCCCAACCGCTTCCAGAACCTCTCTCGCTCGGGCTTCGGCACGCCTGCGAGAGACGCCATTGATCAGCAAGGGTACAGCGACGTTTTCGACGGCCGTGAGCGCGGGCAGCAAGTTAAAGAGCTGAAAGACGAAGCCGATCGCAACACCGCGAAAGTGTGCGCGTTCGCTCTGGCTCAAATGTTGCGGATCATGACCCAGCACCTCGCACATGCCGGAATCCGGCTCGAGGATTGCCGCGATGATGGAGATAAGGGTCGTCTTGCCACACCCCGATGGGCCGGCGAGCATGAGCAGCTCGCCGCAGCGGATTTCGAGGTCGACGCCGCGCAGCGCCATAACCTTTGCATCGCCCGTGCCGTAGGTCTTGGTCACTCCACGGCAGCGGACCGCAGGGTCGTGGCGCAGCCCCAGCGTATCGCTTACATTGCCCGTTATATGTTGTTCTTGTTCCATTTTTTCGCGCGCTACGTCCTCCACGGGTTCCAAAATCACCATCCTGTTTCGCTTGACATGTAACCATAGTTACAAATAGATTGCAACGATGGTGGAATTGAAATGGCTTCTCCTCACCTACAAGGTTCCTGCGGATCCGCCGGCAAAGCGGGTAGCCCTTTGGCGGCGGCTCAAGAGCATCGGCGCGGTCTACTTGCAAAATGGCGTTTGCCTGCTGCCTAAGACCGACGACCATGTGCGCCAATTGAAGATGCTGGAAAACGATATCGCCGAGATGGGCGGCGAGTCGGTGCTGCTTGAAACGGTCGCGCTCGATCAGGCCCAAAGGGAAAAGGTCGTCGCCCGGTTCAACGCAGACCGAGACGAGCAATATCGTGAGTTTCTCGGCCGCTGCGCGGGCTTTGAAGCCGAGATCGTCAAGGAATTTTCCATCAACAAATTCACGTATGCCGAGCTTGAGGAAGAGGACACTGACCTGAAGAAGCTTCAGGGGTGGTTGGATAAAATCAAAAAGCTGGATTTCTACGGCGCGACGCTGGCCATCGAAGCAGGGGAGCGCCTTAGCGCCTGCGAGGCATCGCTCGAACGGTATGCGCAACGGGTTTACGAGGCCCATGACGAAAATCGCCCGATAGGCGGCAACGATGCTGTCTGACCTCGATGTTGCGGTGACGCATGGAATCAACAGTTGGGCCGGACAGGCTCCGCTGATCGAACAGCTCATGGTCTGGACGTCCGCTATCGCTGTTCCGTTTGTGGTTGCAGCCGTCGCCTTGCAGTGGTGGTGGTGCGGCGATGACAAACCGCATACGCGGCACGTTCTTGTGGCAACCGGATTCTCGTTCCTTCTTGGGCTGGCATTCAATCAGGTGCTCTTGCTGTTTATCCACCGCATACGGCCCTACGATGTAGGCGTCACACACCTGCTGATCGAGCGCAGCGCTGATTTTTCGTTTCCTTCGGATCATGCGACTGCGACTTTCGCCGTCGCGGCGGCTTTCCTGATCCATGGCATGCCGCGACGCGGAAGTCTGTTCATTGCAGCCGCCACGTTGACGATGTTTTCGCGGGTCTATGTCGGAACTCACTACGCGAGCGATGTGCTGGGCGGTGTCCTGACGGGGGTCGCGGCGGCTGGCTTAGTGCGCTCAACCTATCTCGAATGCACGCGGGTAGACCGCTTTGTGACGGGCATCTTGTAGTGATTGGCACACTAACCCTAAAGGACCTCATGCGTCCTGAGCCAGAACGGAAATGATAGGACATAACCCTTCGGCTTGTCCCGCGTCGCATTGGCGCGGGAGAGCTGCCAGTGCGTCACGCATCGCCGCAAGATCAAGCAATTTCCGCTCGATCACGGTGACCTTATGTGCCGCCAACTCCCGCATATCGGTGCAGCAATCTGAGCCGGCCAATCGCCACTGGAACCTGCAGATCGCGATCGAGCAGGGGAAGCACAAGCTCGTCACCGCAGAAGAATGGGAAAAGCGAGCTCGAAGCAGCATCAGAAAATGACGGTCGACACAGGCTGGGAGCGCTGGCGGCAGCCGAGAATACGGAAGATGAGGTCGGTACGAGTACCTTGGCCCTCGGTCGGACTTCGAATGGGGAATGCTGAACGGAAAGCCAAGCGCGTTCCGCGGAGTGATGAGCAGTGAGTGGGATTTTCCTCGATACCTAGGCGCGCTTATACGTAACTCTCGCGTGGACAAGTTATTCCTAGAGCAGATCCCCATCCCCGTCGTTCACAGGCTTTGAAACGCTACCGCCTTGATCCTCCAGTAGCGGAACGTCCGGCTTTCGGCACCCGCCCAAGGTCCCGAATTGGCGCCAAACTGACGTTGCGGCGATCTTGCCAAGCTTTGTGGCCCCCTCCGCATTCAGCCGCTAGCTTTTGGTTTGCTATGCTTGAGAAGCTCGGCGGGATCGACGTCCAATGCGTCAGCGATCCGACCTACTATATTCACCCTCGCCGACACATTTGCGCGTTCGATCGCTCCGACGTAGCGAGAACTCAGCCTCGCCTTTTCGGCGAGTTCTTCCTGCGTCCATTTCTTGGCGTGACGCAGGCGACGCACATTCGCCGCTATGACCTCCTCGATTTCCATCGTGGCATGGAAGCCGAGTCAAGAACGTTCATTCCAGGAACGAACATTACTATTCGTCGGCGACCATGCTACGCTTCGCCCCCGCGCAGCCTGCGGGTCTTCCATCCCAGCGAACAACGCGATGCGCCGATTGCATCACCGTTGGAATAGAACGCCAACCAATCCTGGGATATAATCCTGCCGTCTCGCCATGAATTCGCCGGCATAGAGCGACAGGCAGGTCCGCAATGAGCACGCCAGCCTTCGAAGATCATCCGCCTCTCACCGACCACGTGAGCGCTCACGACGAACGTCACCTCCCGACCTACCTCCGACTGCTGGACGCCGTCGAAGCAGGCGCCGACTGGCGCGAGGTTGTCGCGGTGATTTTCGGGATCGATCCGGAGCGCGAGCCGGAACGGGCGAAGATCATCCATGAAAGCCATTTGGCCAGAGCGAGATGGATGTGCGCAGCGGGCTACCGGCAGCTTTTGGGCACGTCCCCGCAATAGTCTCTCTTCTCGCCTGCCATAAAAAGGTCACGGGCGCTCGCGGCACGCGATGCAACCCTTTGGGCTAGTTTTGGTTCTGCCATTCCGGAATCGTCGAAGTCGCCGCTCGAGCTACGAGGCCAAGCCGAGGAGCGCTTCATGCC
>DATBSU010000221.1:0-6388 GCA_036559585.1 Methyloceanibacter sp. | reverse complement strand
CGTGCGCGAGATCATCGCGCGTGACGGTGCTCCTGGAAACAGCTGCGTCCAAAATTCCATCCGGCTTTTCGACGTTCCCTCGAAAACACACCGCGTCGTCCGCAGGGGGAACCCGAATTACAATGCGCCTGGAGAATTTCTGATCCACAGGTAGGAGGCAGACCAGCGCCGCCCGCGCTTGGCATTTGGTCACTGCGGCATTTCGTTGGCAATCCCAGCGAGCAGCCAGCGCCCGCAAGTTCGTGGCCGCCTATGGCGAGGATGCGCCAGGAGGAGACGTTCGCAGCGGCTATCACGAATGATCGGTTTGGGGCCGGGAGCAGAAAGTCTGCTTACGTTCAATCTACCTCAAAAGCTGACGCGCAGCATCGGCGCAACCGCCACGTTCCACCCCCTGCAGTCGAATGCCACTTGGGAGTCCTTCAACCCAATTTTAGTCCCTCGCTGTAGGTGCCGCTGCGCTGCCCATCGAAATCGAACTCATAGATGATGCTGGGTCCAATCGCCTTGTGCAACTGGCCGAGGAAGAAGGTGAATCCGTTGGGAGCAGCGATGAACAGGTGGGTCGTCGGGCTGCGTCCCATCTTTCGCAGCTGATCGACCAGAGCTTCTGCGAGGAGCGCGGCGTGCGCGCCGCATCTTACGGATGATTGCGACGCGGTGCTTGAAAGCTTCGCCGCAACGAAGCTGCCGACGGAAGGCAGACTGCGCGAAACAAAGCTTCTGACATCCTGGCTTATTTCGTGGGTGAGACCGATTGCGATCGCACGCTCCGGTCCGTCTCCGAACGTTTCGGCTTCGCACTCAATTTTCGGCCAATCCGGTTCGGCCTCAAAATCGTCACGCGACCAGAAGCGGCGTGCGCCCGTCCGCTGCTCAATTTGGATTGATTTGCCCGATTTCACATCGAGGATCGAACCGATGGCGAACGCCAGCGAGACATGCGCATCCAGCACCAGCCGCAACGCGTCGTGCTCCCTCGCGTGCGAGAGGACGAACTCTTTCAGTTCGGGGTAGAGCGTCTCGTTCCACGATTTTTCATCGCGCAGGTACCGCCCTTCGAAATAAGGCGCGAGATTGAGGCTCTCGTTCGTACGCGCCTCAAGGCTATCGATCGGATGCATGAACGACTTGACGCCGATGGTCCAGCTTGGCGGGTCTTTCCGGTCGGCGAGCAGATTTTCGCTGCGCACCATGTCCCGGAAAGAGGCGCGGTCGAACTCTTTTCGCCCTTGCGCATGCAGCTTCTTGATCGTGTCATCGTACGAGAAACCCGCCTCGCTTGCGGGGATCGCCTTCATGCCGAGCCTGGCGAAGCGTTCGTTCAGATGATCGCGGATGTCGGCGCCGGAGCGAATCCGCAGATTGATGCCGAGCGTCCGGACGAGCACACGCAACTGGTCTTCGTCGACGCCGAGATGATCCGCCCATTGCGCGCGGAGCTGCCCCATTTCGCTGCGGGGGCCGCCTTTGAAAAGACCGGCGATGTCGAGCGCGTTGTGCTGATTGAGAATGAGTTTTCGGAGCGGGTCGGTCGCATTCCAGTTGGTGACGAACTGGAACCGCGCGCCTTCGCCCTTGGGCGCATGGGCGAGCTGGGCATCGTGCGCGCGCTTCAGAATCGAGACGCTCGTACCCTTCGTGAATTCGGGATTGACGAAATCCTTGTAGCCGAACTCGCCGGGGCGCACATGCCATTTGCACTGCAGGTGATCGCGCAAGACAGGCTTGCCGGTATGATCCTGCGGCGCGCCCTTGGCGTCATAGTCGACGACGACATCATCGAACGCCCTGGGGCCGGTTTCGAAAAGCACGCGCCGGACCGGCGATGCGTCGTCGAGCAGCAGGGCGGCGTGAAGCCAGAAGAGCCTTGCCTGGAAATCATCGCCTTGCTGGCGCGCTACGATCTGGTCTGCCATTACCCACCTAGCTCGCCGGAAAATACTTGCCCATGATCTCGCGCCAGAGCGCGATGGCGTCGCCCTGCCGACCCTGCTGCTCATAACGAACGGCGATCGCTGCCTTCATCTCGGCCTGCCGCAAGCTCTCCTTAGCCTTGGCGATCAGGTCCGGGGTCATCTGATCCGACACCGGCGGGCCGTACCCGGCGGGGTCCGGCCATGACTTCTCAATTCCCTCCAGGGCGGCTGCGAAGAAGCGCCGGACCTCGCTGGGGTATGTGGTGAAGGGAGCGTCCACGAGGTCTTGCATCATGACCTCGATCAGGAAGGAGGGCTTGATCGGCTTGCCGGCGGATCGGTTCCAGCGCTTCACCATCTTGACGAGCGGCACCCACTTGCCACCGAGTACCTTGTTCTTGTTCGTGGCCTGCTCGGCATGGATTTCTGGATCGGTCTTGATCCATTTGCCAAGGACGCGGTCGGGGATTTCGTAGCAATCGCCGATATCAAACGCCGGCACGGCGTCGATCGAGAGCACCTTGCCTTCCTCGTCCTTGGTGTTCTTTTCGAACTCGACGGTCGCGCAGCGCCGGCCGGGTTCCACAGCATCGTCGCCATAGGTCTTGCGCAGCGTTTTCACGAACGCGTCGATCAGCTCGGAAGGCGGCTTGCTCCGGTACTTGTCCTTTGCCTTCTGTCCGAGGATGAAGAACACATCGACATCTTTCAGCGGCTTCGTCTTCGTCGACCTGCCGTAGGAGCCGGTCAAGATATCGCGATCGACGGTGAAGTCCGCTCGGATGAGCTCGCGCACCTCCGAGTGCCGCTTGATAGTGTCCTTGCGCTCCGTCTCGCTGAGTTCGAGGCGCTGCCGGTATTTTTCGAAAGCGTCTTGCGTCGTGATCATCTGTAGTAGGCCGCCGATGCCATGATGTCCGGGGTTGCAATCACCGTTCCGGCTTCGCGCCGGGACAAGCCGTTAAGGCCGAGGAAGTTCACATGGGTTAGGCCGACATTCGGTGCGCCCGGCGCCTCGACCAGCAGGACGCGGTAGACGCAGTTCGAAGGCGGCTTCGGCGCCTTCGCGAAGGAGCTCTTGAAGAAGTCGGTATCGACCCACATCTCATCGATACCGTTCGCGTCGTAGCGGATCGGGAAGTCCCACCGGCCCGACGCGTTCGCAGCGCCGGGCGTGTAGAATTCGATGACGATCTTCTCGAGATGGCCGCTTTCCATCAGTTTGCGCGCGGCATCGAGAACCCAGCCGGACCATGCGTCGACGAGGGCTTTCGGATCGAGCCCGGCGTTGATGACAAGGCTCTTCATCAGATTGCGCATCTTGTCGGCGACGTAGATCGCCGTGTTGGTGCGCGTGTAGGCATTGGCGTGCGTGCTCGTCATCTCAGCTCAGCGCTCCCCAATCGATTTTGAGCGCCTGCTGCCCGGCCGCGCTTTCTTCGTCTTCATCGGTCGCCACATCGACGTCGTGGACCTTGATGCGCGGCGCGCGATCTTTGAGCGCGTTGTTCATCCAGGTGACGTCGTCCGCGTCGCAAGGCGCCGTCATCGACCAGTCGCCGACCGTCGGGTTCCAGCCGAGCTTGTCGACCTCCAGATCGGCTTCCATCGCGTCCTCGCCGTAGAGCAGGTAGATGACGAGGCGGTTGCCAACGCCTTTGAGGACGATGGGCTTCCTGCCGGGATGCTCGTCCGCGATGAGCGCTTCCATGACGCTGGCGGCATTCTCCAGCGTCTTCTTGTCGATCGTGCCGGCGCCGGCTATCAAGTCGATGATCGTCTTCCAGGTCTCTTGGGCCGAGCGCTTCGGAATAGATGCGATGTCGCGACGTATTTTCATGCCGCTTTCTCCAGATCGGCCTGCGACGCGGCACGCTTCAGCGTGTCAAGCACGTCCTTGCCGGTCACCTTGTTAGGGTCCTTCGCGGTCTCGATGGAGATCGCGGCCGCCGACGTCATGGCCTTCCTGAGCCGCCGCCCGTCCATGCCTTCCGATGCCTTCACGAAGGCCGCGAGCTGCGATTTCAGCAGCCCGAGCTTGGGCCACTGGCTGCCCAGCAGCGCGAGCACATCGAGGATGATCTCGGCGCGCGCTTCCGCGTTCGGCGGACCGATATCCTCGATCCAGTCGGCGCGGGAGAGAAGGGCCCGATCGACCGCCTTCGGATAATTGGTCGTCGCGATCAGAAGGGTGTTGCGGTGTGTCCGGCACAGAAGATCGATGCCTGCGAGGGCCGCATCCGTCGCGCGATGCGCGTCGATCGGGTTGGCTTCGAGGCTCATCCTCTGGCGGTCCGCTGCCAGCGTCTCGACCTCGTCGAGCAGCACGATGGTCGGCATCGACATCGCCAGCTCCGGGATCGTCTGGCTGAAAATTTTCGAGACTTCCTTCTGGCTCTTGCCGAGCGAGGAACTGCCGAGCGCATGCGCGTCGAGCTGCACATACTGCGCCTTGCCAACTGCCTTGGCGATCTTGTCGGCAAGGCCTCGCGCTAGCGTGGTCTTACCCGTCCCGGGCGGCCCAGACATGATAATCAGCCCGTGCATGGGCACCTGCTCGAACGTGAATTTCTGACGCATCTGCAGCGAGAGGATAGCCTGAGCGACGAGCCTCTCCTTGACCGAGGCCTCGACCTTGATGACATCCCATGCCGCCTCGAAATCTTTGCTCGGCAGCTGCTTGTGTTCGGCGATAACATCCATGCTCAAATTTCCTCTCCGAGACGCCTGTCGGCGGCCCCGTTACGTGGCGGCAAATTTCCTTTCCCTATGGGGAAGTCTCGACTTTCATCGTCTATATATGTGCGTTATGGCGCTTTCTAATGCCACATATAGTGGCATTTGCGAAACACCGGTATAGAAAGTGCCAGAACTCCGAACACGGTAAATGGACGGGGTTCTCGTTGTCAAGGAGGAAAAATATCGCTACTCTGAACTTTGTGAGTGAAGGAGCATGCGATCGTGACGACGCCCCTCGGGACCAAAATCCGCGACCTTAGAAAACAGAAGGGGTTTACGCTCGATAAGCTCGCCGAACTCACGGAATCTAGCAAAAGCTACATCTGGGAATTGGAGAACAAGAACCCGCCCAGGCCATCGGCCGACAAGGTCGCCCGCATCGCTACAGCGCTGGGGGTGACGAGCGACTACCTTGTCGACGTCAATGCGAGCGTCACGGTCGAGGACGCTGCCGACCAAGCCTTCTATCGAAAATATCGCGACATGGACGCATCGACCAAAAGCAAGATTCGCAAAATGGTCGATCTGCTCGGCGAGGATGAATGAACGAGCCCTCTCCGCAGCGATGGGCGATAAACCTTTCCTTGCTGCTTAACGCGGTCAAGGGCGCCAATCGATTCCCGGTCGATATTGCCGAACTCGCTTTGGAGTACTCGAAGACGCGCTTTCCCGAAGACCCGATCCTGCGCGTGGCCGGCGACGATCTACCAGGCTTCGACGGGGCATTGATGAAGGCGCGTGGGGGGAAGCCCGGCTGGGGCATCGTCTACAACAATGCCTTCAAATCGAAGGGGCGGATCAATTTCACCCTCGCGCATGAGCTCGGACATTATCTCTTGCACCGGAAGGCCCATCCGGGTGGTTTCCATTGCGGCTCGAACGATGTGGTCCGCTGGGACTCGGAATATGGTCAGATCGAGCATCAGGCGAATGTGTTCGCCGCCAACATCCTGATGCCGCTCGACGACTATCGGCGGCAGATTCCGCAGCATCAGCGGGTCGACCTTGAAATGATATCGGCCTGCGCCGAGCGCTACCGCGTTTCACTGATCGCAGCGGCGCTCCGGTGGCTCGGTTACACGACGCGCAGGGCCATCTTGGTGTGTTCTCGCGATGGCTACATATTATGGGCGAAGCCGAGCGAGACGGCGCTCAAGTCCGGCATCTTCTTTCGCACCTCGAAGGGCCCGATCGAGATACCCGGCCAGTCCCATGCGGCAAGGCCGGACCTTGTCGTCGACGGTCGCACCGGCGTCGCGCATCCTGGCGGCGTGTGGTTTCGTGAACCCGTTCAGGAGATGACGGTGTTCTCGGAGCAGTATGATTTCGTCATCAGCCTGGTGACCCTTGAGGATCGGGACAGATACGAGTTGAGCGAAGAGGCGGTTGAGGACAGCTACGATCGGTTCATGAACCGCCAGCGGTGACGGATTGGATCGGCTTAACCCCATGGCTCAGGCCGACTCATTCTGCATCTCGCGCCCCCGGGCGCTAGGCAATGGCAGCTCTTGGGAAATTGCAGAGGCTGTTCAAATGACCGATATGGGGCGCAAAGCCGCCGTTCGCACCGGCGTGCCGAGATGGCCGCTTCGGGTCAGAGTTCCTCCTTCGCCGTCGTGCGGGGAGGTTGCGCCAGGAATAGACATATGCCGAGTAGCTGCAGTATTGGCGGTCCAGAGCCCTTTCGGAGCTTCAGAGGTAGGCAAGAGACAGTAAGCACGGGCGAACGT
>DATBSU010000220.1:0-10262 GCA_036559585.1 Methyloceanibacter sp. | reverse complement strand
GCTGACATTCTTTCATGCCTGCCATCGCCTTATGCGCCTAAGCTTCAGTGACATAAGTGCCCATCACCTTCATGCCCGAGCGGGGCTTGAGTGTGAGGCCACGCGGGGGATGCGGGCCTCGGTGAATGGCTGGTTAGGCGCCGGCGCCGACTTGGCGGCCCTTCAACAGGGCATCGACTTCAGTCTGGGCCTGGGCCTTGTGGTGGCGTCATTTCAGCCCACATCTAACCTGTTCTCAGCGGGAGAGAGCCGCGACAATGCGGCTCTCTTTGGCGCGTCCGGGGCGACCACCACTCCTCCAAACTTCACCTCACACCTACCTCATCGATCGCGCCGCTACCCCCTTTTCCGGGCGGCGAGAGGATTTCGCATGGCTTGCCGGACCCTTGCAAAACGTATAAGGAGTTCTTTATATCTTTATCAGTCAGCAACGAGCAGGATCGCGTCATGAACTACTACGTCAAGGATATCGGGCTGGCCGACTGGGGCCGGAAGGAAATCGACATCGCCGAGACCGAGATGCCGGGTCTCATGGCCGTGCGCGAGGAATACGGGCCGAAACAGCCGCTCAAGGGCGCGCGCATCGCGGGCTCCTTGCACATGACCATCCAGACCGCCGTGCTGATCGAGACCTTGAAAGCACTTGGCGCCGATATCCGCTGGGCCTCCTGCAATATCTATTCGACGCAGGACCATGCTGCCGCGGCAATCGCCGCCGCCGGCATTCCGGTGTTCGCCTTTAAGGGCGAGAGCCTGGAAGAATATTGGGACTACACCCACCGCATCTTCGAGTGGGCCGATGGCGGCACGCCGAACATGATCCTCGATGACGGCGGCGACGCGACGCTTCTGGTGCATCTCGGGGCGCGCGCCGAGAAGGGCGACACCGCCTTTCTCGACAAGCCGGAGAACGAGGAAGAGGAAGTCGTCTACGCGGCGATCAAGAAGTCGCTAGAGGAGAAGCCCGGCTGGTACACCAAGATCGCGGGCAACATCAAAGGCGTCACCGAGGAGACCACCACCGGGGTGCACCGGCTCTATGAGATGATGAAGAAGGGCACGCTGCTGTTCCCTGCCATCAACGTCAATGACAGCGTCACCAAGTCGAAATTCGACAATCTCTATGGCTGCCGGGAAAGTCTGGTCGACGGCATCCGCCGCGGCACCGACGCGATGATGGCGGGCAAGGTGGCGATGGTCGCGGGCTTCGGCGATGTCGGCAAGGGCTCGGCCGCATCCTTACGCAATGCTGGATGCCGGGTGCTGGTCGCCGAGATCGACCCGATCTGCGCGCTGCAGGCCTCGATGGAAGGCTACGAGGTCACCACCATGGAGGATGCCGCGCCTCGCGCTGACATCTTCGTCACCGCGACCGGCAACAAGGACGTGATCACGCTCGACCATATGCGCAAGATGAAAGACCGCGCCATCGTCTGCAATATCGGGCATTTCGATTCCGAGATTCAGGTGGCGGGCTTGCGCAATCTGAAATGGGTGAATGTGAAGCCGCAAGTCGACGAGATCCAGTTCCCGGACGGGCACCGCATCATCCTTCTGTCGGAGGGCCGGCTGGTCAATCTCGGTAACGCCATGGGCCATCCGAGCTTCGTCATGAGCGCCTCCTTCACCAACCAGACGCTGGCGCAGATTGAACTCTGGACCCATCCGGGCGCCTATAAGAAAGAGGTCTATACGCTGCCGAAGCACCTCGACGAGAAGGTGGCGCGGCTGCACCTCGCCAAGGTGGGCGCCAAGCTCACCGAGCTCACGCCCGAGCAGTCGGCCTATATCGGCGTGCCGCAGCAGGGACCGTACAAGCCCGACCTGTACCGGTATTAAGAGAGCAGTCACCCAGCCTTAACGAATCGTTAATCGCGATTCACGCTACTGACAGCAAGAGTGGGCAAGAGTCCGCGATGTGGTTAAGCTAGCGTGATTCGACTCCGAGGCTCGCCGGATCCCGGGCCCGCTCATTGTCTGTGGCATCGTGCGTGCGACGCGGGGGCGCGGGGCCATGGTAGGGCAACAGACTGGGAACTTGATGGCTAAGCGCCAGCGGAAAGACGAAGCCCGAGCCGAGACGGCGCGCTTGCTGCTTCGTCTTGCAGCGGTCGCTTCGGTTCTTCTCCCACTTCCGCTGCAAGCCGCATCCTCCGCGACCCACGCCGGCCTGCTCGACGCCCCCACTTTGCTGATGCTCGGCATCAATGTCGGCGTCATCGCGTTCGCCATCGCTACGGCCATCGGCTGTCTCCGGGCAACGGAGCGCGCCAAGGAGGCAAGCCAGCGGGCGGCCCTCGAAGCCGAGCGCCTGCGTGCGAGCGAGAGCCTGCTCGACACAGTGCTCTCCGCCGAGCCGCAGGCGATGCTGATCTGGCCGGGCTCCGGGAACCCGCGCATGCTCGCCGCAAATCTGTCGCCCGCGCTCGGCGTGCCCAGCGATGCGGAGCCTCTGCTTCGCTTCTCCGATTGGCTCGATGAGGCGTCCGCTGCAGCGCTCGAGAACGCCATGCGAAATTTAAGCGAGCGGGGTGAGGCATTCAATTTGATGCTGTCGACCCGTGCACAGAAGCATATCGAGGCTGATGGGCGCACGAGCGGCGGAATGATCTCGCTCAAAATTCGCGATCTCGCCGGCGAGCGGCTGGACTATGCCAATCTCAAGGAGCGCCACAAGCAGCTTGATGCAGAGGTCGCGTCGTTGCGAGGCCTACTCGATGCCGAAGCTGCAACGCGAAGCTCTGCTGCGAGGAAGACCAGCGAAACCTCTTTGCGGGGCTTCGACCGCCTGGCGACAGCCTTTGCCGTGTTTGACGCCGAGCAGCGGCTCGACAACTTCAATCAGGCCTTCGTCCAGCTTTGGCAGCTTGACGCCGATTGGCTCGCGGGGCGCCCGAAGGATGGCGAAATCCTCGACCGGCTTCGGCTGGCCAGAAGGCTCCCGGAGAAAGCAGACTATCAAGACTGGAAGCGGTCTTGGCTTTCGGCTTATGGCTCCAATACCGAGGTCGATGAGGTTTGGCATTTGCCGGACGGGCGAACCTTGCACGTGATCGCGGACCGGCCGGCCGGCGGCGGCGTCACTTATTTCTACGAGGATGTCTCCGAGAGAATTGCGCTCGAGAGCCGGTATAACGCCTTGATCGACGTGCAGAGCGAAACGCTCGACATGTTGCGCGAAGGCGTCGCGGTGTTCGGTCCAAACGGACGGCTCAGGCTCCGCAACACGGCATTTGCTTCGATCTGGCGGCTCAATCCTTTGCGGCTCGAATCCGAACCCCATATCGACGAGATCGTCAGTTGGTGCCGCGTGCTTCACGACGTGCCTGAGGAATGGGAGCGGGTGACGGCCGCGGTCACGGCGATCGCATCGGAACGAGGCGCTTATGAGAGCCAGCTCAATCGGCTGGACGGAAGCGTCATCGCCTGCTGCGCGCTGCCGCTTCCCGATGGCGGAACGCTACTCACCTTCAACGACATCTCCGATGCAAAACGCGCCGAGCGGGCACTGATCGAGCGCGCCGAGGCGCTGGAAGAAGCCGACCGCATCAAGACGACTTTCATCCAGCACGTGTCCTACGAGCTGAGAACCCCGCTCACCAATATTATCGGCTTTACCGAGCTTCTGGGCAGCCCATTTGCCGGCGAGCTAAGCGGCAAACAGCGCGAATATCTGGACGATATCAGCCTGTCTGGCCGGACGCTGCTTGCCATCATCGACGACATTCTCGATCTCGCGACGATCGATGCCGGCAGCTTCGAGCTGAAGACTTCGACGATTAAGGTTCGCGATGTGATCGATGCAGCCGCGCACGGATTGCGCGAGCGTTTGAAACAGGGCAGCGTCGAGCTGCAAATTTCGATCGCGGCCGACGTCGACTCGCTGGTGGCCGACGGCCGCAGAGTGACCCAGATCCTGTATAATCTCTTGTCCAATGCTATCGGCTCTTCGCCGCAAGGGGAGGCGGTCGTGCTCAATTGCAGCCGCGATCATTCCAGACTCGCCTTTACCGTAGAAGACAAAGGCTGCGGCATCCCGACCGAATATCAGCCTTTCGTGTTCGATCGCTTCGAGAGCCGCACGCTTGGCTCGCGCCGGCGTGGTGCTGGGCTTGGCCTCGCTCTGGTGAAGAGCCTCGTGGAATTGCACGGCGGCACGGTCGCGCTCGCCTCCGAACCCGGACGCGGAACCTGGGTGCGGGTACTGCTGCCGCTGCAGCAGGCCGAGCAGAGATCCTTGGCGGAACAATCCTACCGGTCAAGCCGCGCGGGATGAACGCGAACTGGACGCTCGACGACGTCGACCTGGTTCAGCTGGATAGGCTCGCGAGCCGCCTTGCCATCACGCTGAAGCCTGGCGACGTGATCGGTTTGCAAGGACCGCTCGGTGCCGGAAAGACAACATTCGCGCGGGCCTTGATCTCGCGGCTTGGCGCGGGCGGCGAGGTGCCCAGTCCGAGCTTCGCCCTGATCCAGAGCTACGAGACCGATCGCTTTCCCATCCATCACTGCGATTTCTACCGGGTGGAGCCCGCCGACCTCGAGCAACTCGGACTCGAGGATCTGCTCGACGGCGGCGTCGCAATTTTGGAATGGGCCGATCGCGCAAAGGATTGGCTCCCTGAGGATCGCCTCGACATCGCGATGGACGAGACGGCCGAGCCTAACTTGCGCCGTCTCGTGCTCGCGGGCCATGGCACATGGGGCGAGAGGCTGAAAAGGCTGCGCGAGCTTTGTGAGTTCATTGGTGACACGGACTATGCCGAGGCGGCATCGGACTATCTGCAAGGCGATGCCTCGGCCCGCTCCTATGCGCGGCTCCAACTTGGCCATCGCGACGCGATCCTGATGAACTCCCCGAAGGCGCCGGACGGTCCTCCAATCCGCGGCGGCAAGCCTTACTCGCAGCTGGTTCACCTCGCCGAAGACGTGACGCCCTTCGTCGCTGTCGCGGGCGCCCTCCGCGAGCGAGGTTTATCGGCGCCGGCCATCTACGCCTTCGATCTCGAACGTGGGTTCATCCTGCTCGAAGACCTTGGCGACACGACATTCAAGCGGGCCTTGGATAGCGGCACCTCCATGCACGAGCTCTACGGTGCGGCCGCAGACGTTCTGCTCGCCATTGTGGCCGAGCCTCAAGGTGACATCTTAGCGATCGAGGGAGCTCGACCCTACCGGTTGCCGCATTATGACGCTGACGCGCTTCTGACCGAGGCCACGCTGCTGATCGACTGGTTTTGGCCCGCGGTTCATGGCAGGCCGATGCCCGACAGTGTCAGAGAGCAATTTGCCGGCCTCTGGCGCCCCTTGCTGAAAGCGGCCGCGAGTGAGGATCAGACCATCGTCTTGCGGGACTATCACTCTCCCAATCTGATGTGGCTCAAGGAGCGCCAAGGCTTGAGGAAGGTCGGAATTCTCGACTTCCAGGACGCGCTTGTCGGATGCGCCGCCTACGACCTGGTGTCGCTGCTACAAGATGCGCGGCTCGACATGCCGGAAGCGCTTGAAGCCGAGCATTTGGCTCGCTACTGTGCCGCCCGGAGCGCCAAGGACAAGCAATTTTCTAGCGACCGATTCAAGACTCTCTATGCCACGCTTGGCGCGCAACGCAACTCGAAGATCCTCGGCATCTTTGCCCGATTGGCGAAACGTGACGGCAAGCGCGGTTATCTCACTCACATCCCGCGGGTCGCGCGTTATCTCGCGCGCGACCTTGAGCATCCTGCGCTCGCCGAACTCGGAGCCTGGTATAAGCGCGAGCTTCCCGATGCGGAGTCGCTTCCGACACTTTCATTGTAAGAGCGCAAGCAGATGACTCGCGCTAGGACAGCCATGGTGCTGGCGGCGGGGCATGGCGAGCGCATGCGCCCACTCACGGACAAGATTCCAAAGCCGATGGTGACGCTCGCCGGCCGGCCGCTGATCGACCATGTGCTCGACAGGCTCGAAGCGGCGCACGTGGAAAAGGCCGTCGTCAACGTGCATTATCTCGCCGAGCAGATCGAGGCCCATCTTCGGCCGCGCAGGGAGCCGGAGATCGTCATTTCCGACGAACGCGATCGCCTGCTCGACACTGGCGGCGGCGTGAAGAAGGCGTTGCCGCTTTTGGGCGATGGTCCTTTCTTCGTCCACAATTCCGACTCGGTCTGGAGCGAAGGCGTGACACCCGCCCTCAACGCGATGCTGCGGCAATGGGATCCGAAGGAGATGGACTGCCTGCTGTTGCTTGCGCCGCTGTCGTCGAGCATGGGCTATTTCGGGAGAGGCGATTTCAGCATGGCGCCGGACGGTAGACTTGCCCGGAGAGGCGAACGGCAGGTCGTACCCTTTGCATTTGCCGGGGTGTCGATCTGTGACCAGCGGCTGTTCAAGGATGCGCCCGACGGGCGATTCTCGCTGAACTTGTTATGGGACCGATCGCTGCAAGCGGGACGATTGTTTGGGATCCGGCTCGACGGGTGCTGGATGCATGTCGGAACGCCGGACGCCCTGAAGGAAGCGGAAACCTGGTTCGAACGTGAAGGTGCCTGACGGCAGACCCTCGCGCCCGAGGCTTTATACGATCCCGCCTTCGGCGCCCTTCCTCTCTGGTCTCGCAAGAGCCGTGCTCGACGGCGTATTGCCTGTCGCCGGGGGGGCCAAACCCGACAAACTGACGCTGCCGCAGACAACCATCTATCTGCCGACGCGACGCGCCGTGCGCGGCCTTCGCGATGCATTTCTTTCGGCATCGGGAGGCGAGGCGCTCTTGCTGCCGCGCATCCGCACGCTGGGCGATCCCGACGAGGACGAGGCACTCATCTTCGCAAGCGAGCTCGCAGCCGACAGGGTCGACGCAGATGCCGGCGCGCCGACCATCGGCATGCTGGAGCGGCGGCTGGCGCTGATGCGGCTGATCCTCGCCGGAGAGAGGACTGAGCGACAGACCATAGTAGCCGAAAACGACTTTCTGTCGGGCCTTCCGCCGGTTTCAACCGCGGCGCAAGCTTCCAAGCTTGCGGCGGAACTCGCGCGGCTGATGGACTTCGTCGAGAGCGAGAATGCGGATCTCGAATCGCTCGCCACACTCGTGCCTGAGGAGTTCTCAGCACATTGGCAGCTCACGGTAGAGTTCCTGAAGGTGATTACCGATGCGTGGCCGCGTTATCTCGAAGGGCGCAAGCTCGTCTCTCCGATCGCGCGGCAAAAATTGCTGATGGCGTTGGAGGCAGAGCGGCTTGCCGCTTCGCCGCCGCGAGGTCCGGTGATCGCGGCAGGATCGACGGGAACGGTGCCGGCGACAGCGCGGCTGCTGCAAGTGGTCGCCTCGCTGCCGAACGGCGCGGTGGTACTACCTGGACTCGATCTCACGCTCGACGATGAGAGCTGGGAACATGTCGCCGATCATGCCGAGCATCCGCAAGCCGGCATGGCCGCGCTGTTGCGGAATTTGGGCGTCGCCCACGATGAAGTGAAATATGTGTCGGGGACCGAGCCGGACCCAGTGCAGTCGACCAAGCTCCGTTTCGTCAGCGAGGCGTTGCGCCCCTCCGACACCACCGAACGATGGCAGGATTTTCTTGGCCAGGCCCCGGATATCCGATCCACATTGTCGTCGTTGCAGATCATCGCGGCACCGACGGCACAGGACGAGGCGGAAGCCATCGCTCTGATCCTGCGTTCGACGATCGAAGCGAAAGGCAAGACGGCTGCGCTCGTCACCCCCGACCGGACGCTCGCGCGCCGCGTCGCGGCGAGGCTCAGGGGCTTCGGTCTTACCATCGACGATTCCGCTGGAACGCCCGTGGTTCGAACGGTGCCCGGGGCGTTCCTCGATCTGGTGCTCGAGGCAGTCGATGCCGATTTCGCGCCGCGGGCGCTGATGGCCCTGCTCAAGCACCCTGCGGTCCTCTTGGACCGGCGCGCGGGAGTAATGCGCGCCGTGGCGAGAGACTTGGAGCTTGCGCTATTTCGGGAGGTTTATCTCGGGCACGGGCTGGACGGGGTTCAGTCGGCGCTGGACGGCCTGAAGGCAGATGGCGACAGACGGAGGCGGGTGCCTGAGGACAAGGCCCTGAGAGAGCTAGCGAGGCTGGTGGTGGACCTCAAGGAAGCCTTTGCACCACTGACCGATCTGCTAACTGCTCCCGGACCGCATTCCGTCGCAAGACTTGCCGAAGCCCACAGCACCACCGCAGAGAGGCTGGCGCGCGACGAGACAGGCTCGGCAGCCAAGTTTTGGGCGGGCGACGCGGGAGAGGTCCTCTCCCTGCTCTTCGCGAAGTTGATCGACGAAGGCAGCACCATCGATATCGACGCTGGAGAGTATCCCGGCTTCTATCGCGGCCTGGTGTCGAGCGAAGTGGTGCGGCCACGCCGAGAGACTCACCCGCGCCTCTTCATCTGGGGGCCGCTCGAAGCGAGGCTGCAGCAGCCCGACGTTCTCATTCTCGGTGGTCTCAACGAAGGAACCTGGCCGCGGCCGCAAGATGCAGGGCCTTGGCTCAGCCGGCCGATGCTGAGCGAGCTCGGATTGCCGACGCCGGAACGGCGCATCGGACTTTCGGCACATGATTTTGCGCAAGGGCTGGGGGCAAAGACCGTTTACCTGACCCGCGCCCTGAAGGTTGACGGCGTGGCGACGGTGCCATCGCGCTGGCTGCAGCGACTGACGGCGTTGGCTGCGGCGGCGGGAAGCGAGTCGCTGCTCGCTCCAGATCAGCCTTGGGTGGCTTGGGGCCGGGCGCGCGACAAGGTTGCCGGTTTCGAGCCGGTCCAGGCCCCGAAGCCGTGTCCGCCCGTTGAGGCCAGACCGCGGAAACTGAGCGTGACCCGCATCGAGAAATGGATCGCAAATCCTTACGAGATCTTCGCCCGCCATATTCTCAAGCTCGAACCGCTGAAGCCAATTGGGGCCGAACTGGACGCGGCGCTGCGCGGTCAAGTCGCCCATCGCATGCTGCAAGATTTCGCCCGGCGTCATTCCGAGAGTCTTCCGGCCGACATCGAGGTCGAGTTGAATGAGGCAGCCGACCGGGCCCTCTCTAATTTCGGTGACGATGCGCGCGCTACCGTGTTCTGGCGGCCGCAATTCAGACGCTTCGCGCGTTGGTTCGCCTCAACGGAGCATTCACGCCGGGCACGGCTTGCGAAGACCCACGCCGAGATCAAGGGAAGTCATATGATCGACGTGGGTGGCGGATTCGAATTGACAGCGATCGCAGATCGCATCGACGTTCTGAACGACGGCAGCGCCGCCATCTACGACTACAAGACCGGAAAGCCCCCAAGCGAAAAATGGGTTATGGACCTGCTGGCGCCGCAGCTTCCTCTTGAAGCGGCAATCCTGGCGAAGGGCGGATTCGGGTCGCTGGGCGCAGTTGAGCCGAGCGGCCTTACTTACATCTACATTTCCGGACGGCTCGAGGGCGGGGATCAGCAGGACATTGCCGACGCGACAACGGCGAAGGCGCTCGCCGAAAATGCACTGGAAAGCCTCACGAGGCTGATCGAACATTTCAACAATCCCAACACGCCCTACGAGGTGAAACGGCGCGCTAGCAAAGCCTTCGACACTGCCTATCGCTACGATCCTTACGAGCAACTGGCGCGCGTCAAGGAATGGGCGATCCTCGCCGCAGATGAGGACGCGCCATGAGCCAAGATACGGCGTTGTTCCGCGACGAGAACCAGGCGCGCGCGTCCGATCCTGACGCTTCCGCGTGGGTTTCCGCCAATGCCGGCACCGGCAAGACCGCGGTGCTAGTGCGCCGGGTGCTGCGGCTCTTGCTGGCAGGCGTCGAACCAGAAAGGATTCTGTGTCTCACCTATACGAAGAACGCGGCGGCCGAGATGGAGAATCGGCTGCTCAAGGAGCTTGCCAATTGGGCGACCGACTCGACCGAGGGCTTACGCAAGCGGATTGAAGCCCTGACGGGAGCTGCGTCTAAACCAGACTTGATCGATCGGGCGAGGCGGCTGTTTGCGCGGACGCTCGAGGCAAAGGGCGGCCTCAAGATCTATACCATTCACGGCTTTTGCGAGCGCGTTCTGCAGCGGTTTCCGCTCGAGGCCGGGATCGCACCGAATTTCGGCGTGCTCGACGGACGCGAAGCGACGCTGCTGAGATCGGAAGCTTTCGATACGATCATTACCCGGATCGCCGCCGACAGCGACAGCCAGCCCAGTGAGGCTTTGGCGACGGTGTTAGGGCGCACTGCGGAGTCGCAACTTCGGGTCATGGTCGACTTGGCCCTGGAAGAGCGCGCGACGCTTGGGCATTT
>DATBSU010000219.1:0-6055 GCA_036559585.1 Methyloceanibacter sp. | reverse complement strand
GTGTTGAAGCCGAAGCCGGCGTCGAGACCGGCGACGAGCGCGCCAGCGAGCATCTGCAAATAAACAAGGAGCAGCACGAAAGCTGCGACGCCGAGCGCGTGACGTGGGCGTGGAGATCTCTGCTTCGGTCCAGTGTCGAGTCCCAACCAGAGCCAAAGCGTGGCGCCCAGGATCAACATGGCGATGCCGAAATGCACCGCAAGGCGGTATTGGCTGACGTCGACCCGGTCAACGAGACCGCTCTTTACCATGTACCAACCGACCGCGCCTTGCAGACCGCCAAGCACAAAGAGGCCCGCGAGCTTGGGCCAAAGGGCACGCGGAATATAGCCGGCCCACCAGAAAAACAGGAAAGGCAGGAGGAAGACGGCACCGATCAGCCGCCCAAGGAATCGATGCGTCCATTCCCACCAATAGATGGTCTTGAAGGCCGCTAGATCCATCGTCGGGTTGACTTGCGCATATTCCGGAATTTGCCGGTACGCATCGAAGGCGCGCTGCCAATCGGCTTCAGAGAGCGGCGGGATGGCGCCCATGATCGGCTTCCATTCGGTGATGGAGAGGCCTGAATCAGTCAGGCGCGTGACGCCGCCGACCAAGATCATGGTGACGATGAGACAGGCGACGGTACCCAGCCAAATTTTGAGCGCGCGCGTGTGCCCCGCCTCGCTAGCAGCGGCAAATGAGGCTCTCGATGTGCTGGTCGGAGACATGAGGTCTGATAGCGGGCAGCCGGCCTGAACTCAATGGCGCTCGAAGGCACGATTGCCGCAGCGAAAATGCCCCTGTATTGATGTCGCGAGACGGAGGAGACGTGCCTGTGCAACAGCGCCAACGAAAATTGATCGGGACAGTGATCCTGCTCTCATTTCTGGCAGTCTATGCCTTATTGATCATGGCCTTCAGTGCCGGCCGAATCATGGACGCATCCCCTGCCGCGCAGTTTGTCTATTTTCTGATTGCAGGCGTCGCCTGGGTCATGCCGGCGGGACTGTTGATAAGGTGGATGCTGCGTCCGGATCAGGCGGCGTCGACTTCGCGAAAGCCGTTATAGAGCGCGAACGGCGCGCCCGAGAGATACAGCGCCGTATAGGTCAGCGATTGATAATCGCCATTGAGCGAGACGCGCGGCAGCGCGGTGAGATGGTCCTTGTGCTTGGGAAACACCATGCCCTTTCGCGTCGTCACCGCTGTCGTGAAACCGAGTTCTCGACCCAGCGCAAAATCGATAGGACCAGCGCTTGCGGGGTCGCCGTAAGGAAACGCGAAGTGAGCCGGGCGGATGCCGAGCTCTTGCTCGATGCGGTCGGCGCTACCAACCATTTCGTCAACGGCGCGCGCTGGCGGTATTTTGGCGATGGCATAATGCGCTTTGGTGTGTGCGCCGATGGTGACAAGCGGATCGGCCGCTAATCTCCTGATCTCGTCCCAGTTCATGATCTGATCGCGGCACATTTGCTCCACGTCGACCTCGTGGCGCTCGGCAAGAACGCGAACCACTTGGCGTTGCGTCGCCTCATCGATACCGCGCAGCCACCAGTAGATCTGCTCGAAGCTCTTGGTCTTGTCTTGCGGCGTCTCGGCCGGCAGGCGCCAGAGGTCGCCGTTCCGGCAAAGCTCGATCTGGTTTGCGCGATTGACGATCTCCTCGAGCGCGAGCCACCAGAGCTCGCCGCGTCCGTCGGGATAGTCTGTCGGGATATAGATCGTCATCGGGAAATTGCGCGCCTTGAACAGCGGATAGGCGTAATTGCGATTATCCCGATAGCCGTCGTCGAAGGTGAAGGAGACGAAGCGCCTGTCGTCGTCTTCACGGAGTCTGCGCACGGCTTCATCCATCGAAACAACGTCGAGACCGGAGTCCTCGGCTTGGTCAAGCACGGCGTTGAGAAAATCGGGTGAGACTTCGCGGATGCGGTTCGGGGCAAAGACTCGCTCGCGATACGGCTTAACGCTGTGCACGGTGAAGATCATGCCGGCGCCTTGGGTATAGGGAGCGATCAGGCGGTGCGCGCCGGAGTGGTAAAGCCCGGACATCACCGCCTTCATCATGGTGGTTTTCACACCAGCCATTGCTTCGATCCTTCTCGGGCATCAACCGTTAACCGGCCTCTGACATCGTCGGCGCATTGTCGCCTGCGAACCTTGCGAAATACTTGCCGATAGTTGTGGTGAGACCGCTCGGGTTGCAAGACGAGTTGTAGCACCGCTCTCGCCTTATACGACATCGGGGTCGGCGCAAGCCGGCACAAGGATGAGTGGTCCGATGTCGAACAGACCCTGTTCGACAGCTTCCTCGCCTTTAAGCCGCAGGGCTATTTGGCGACCTTGCCTGCCGCGGTGCTCACGCGTCAAAGGCGCGATCAAAGCGAGTCCCCGCCTCTGGCCCATCGCGCTTCGCGTTCGCCAGACGCTGTTCGCGCGAAAATCCAAGCAATAGCGGCTCAAAGTGCAGCGGTGCGGCCGAAAATCCCCGGACGAGTATCGGCTGCCGATTTGTCATAGGGAAAGACCGGCGCGCCAAAGCTGGTCAGCTCCGCGATGGCCGTCATTGCCGCTGTCGGGTCGCCTGCGCCTGCGAGCACTGCGATCACCATGGCGAGGCGGCCCTGGAGCGACGCCTGGAACCTCGAAGCACTCTCTGTATCGCCATAGAGGACAACAAGATCGTAGGCCTGCGCCAGAGCCGAAAAAATACGGACCATCCGCTCTGCGTCCTTCGTCTCAGATTTGGCTGGAGCATTTCCGGCGACGATCACCTGTAAGGCCGACTTGCCGTCAAGGCACACAACATCCTCAAAGCCGGCACTGCCGGCGATGAGATCGGCAAAGCCGGGTGCGCGTGGCAAGCCGAGGGGACCTGAAATCGCCGTCGATGCCGGCGTCAGATCGACGAGAACAGCGCGCTCGGCATCCGCCGCCAACAGGCGCGCCAGCGCGATGGCGGTCGGCGCGGCATTGGTCTTGGGTGAGGCCGCGGCGATCAGGACCAGGCGTTGCTTGTTGCAGTCATGCTCGGCGAAGATCTGGTTCACCAACGCGTCGAGGGATTTCACCACGGGCGCCACGCGGCCACCACGCGCCGGCTCTCTCGATTCGATGGAGCGAGGTGGAAGGTCATTGACATCCGGCTTGGGCCTCGACGCCCGCTGCTGCAGGTAACGGCGAAGATCGTTCGGCTGACCGGCGACGGCGACCTCCTCCCGAAGCGCCTGCGAAGGCTCAGGCGTGACGGCTTGTGTCTCAGCTTGCTTAGTCTCTGCCGGCTTGTTGGCCAAGGGCGGCGTATTCGGCGTCGAGAGCTGGATACGACGAAGCCTCTCGATGAAATTGTCCTGCGGCAACTCAGGAGTCGTCGAGGTCAGGGATCGAGCGATTTGACGAATATCGCGCATGGTAGAGTCCTCAGTTCTAGGTTCGATGGGTTTGTCGCCGGCGCGGCGTTGCTCCGGGGGCTCAATGGGTCCTTCGTCGGTCATGATATCGGCGGCTGCAGCCTGATCGGTTGCGCGACGGCGCCGGCGATAGGTCGTGGCAGGAACCTCACGCTCAGGCATCGGCTGCTTCGGACGAATTGTGATCGGATCCGGCTCAGGGACCTCGCGCTCGATTTATTCAGCGCATAGACGGAAAGATGTTCGATGAAGGCGTCGGCCGCCTTCTCCTGTTCGGATTTGGCGGAACCGCGGCCAAGGCCAAAACGGTTGAGCAGCCGCTGCAAGTAACTGACGCCGGCGTCCTTGGCGAATTCCGGACTATTGATAAGGTCGAGGGAGCGGACCACTTCGAGAACGAGGTCACGGGAGGTGATAACCTGAACCTGGCTCTGCACCGCCTGCTCGTCGAGGACTTGCAATTGGTCGCGGCCCTGATCCGTCGCGGTGTGGGTAAAGGGTGAGTTGTCGTTCTCGATGAGGACGCGGGCTTCGGAGGTATAAAGCGGCCGCATCATCGACAGGCCAACGAAGGTGACGAGACCGGCCAGGATTGAAAGGCTGATAATCCACATCTCGGCGCGCCAAAACGCGCGACAAAGGGCGGCCACGTCGATATCCTCGGGCTTGGCGTTTCGTGTCGGCGGCTGCATCGACTGACTGAAACTCCTCGACTCGTGGGAGCCATTAGAGCCTTTTGCCGTAACCAAATTCTTAAGCTCCGCCTCGCTCCGGCACGCCCGGTGAGCTTTCGTTGACCAAGCCACCCCTAGATCGGACGACTGGGACGGGTCCGCATCAGAGTCGGTTTGCTGCGCTGGACTATCCTGCTCATGGGCCTGGTCGCGGCTGCGCTCGGGGGATGCACTTCAAATGCCATCCCCGGCCTGAATACGCCCTCGCTAGCCCTGATTACGCCGGCGCCCCTTCCCCCCGCCGCCTATGGTCATCACGCCGGTCAGCACAAGCGGCGCGACCATACCGGGCGTGCCTGTGGTCACCTACCCGCAATATCTGCTCGAAGCGGCGACAAGGTCCGGATCATCGTATTCGGGCAGGCACAATCTCTCCAGGGTCTATAGCTTCGACAGATCCAAAAGTGACGGTTGAGGTCGAGGCCTATCGCCCGTTCTTTATTCTCGGCGAGGTGAAACGGCCGGGCCAGTTCCCCCTACGTCAATGCCATGACGGTCGAGACGGCAGTGGCCATCGCCGAAGGCTACACCGAGCGGGCCAATGAACGGAAAGTGCGGCTGACCAGACGCTTCAGCGGCGTGCTCTCGACCGTGATGGTGCCGACTGATTATCCGGTGCAACCCGGCGATACTATTTACGTGCTCGAACGGTTCTTCTAGAAATCGGCAATCTATGTTCGAGACCAATGCGGCCCGCCCCGGGAGTTCGAGCGATACGCATCCTCCATTGCCTGAGAGCGCCGATGGGAGGCCTGTTTCGCCACGTGCACGACCTCGCACGCGGGCAGGCCGAACTCGGACTCGAGATCGGCATTGTCTGTGATGAAGCGACTGGTGGCGAGCAGGCCAAGGCCGCGCTGAGCCGGCTCGCCGATTCCTGCGCGCTTGGCGTGACTCGGCTCAAGATGGACCGCAATGTCGGCTTCAGCGACTGGCAGAACTATCGTGCCGTGACCAAGCTTGCTGCGCAACACGGCGTCAACGTGCTCCACGGCCACGGCGCCAAGGGCGGTGCCTATGCCAGGCTCGCGGCACGCACCCTGAAGCGCAAACGGAAAGAGACCTACGCCTTCTACACGCCGCACGGCGGCAGCCTGCACTACTCGCCGTCGACGCTGATGGGACGCGTCTATATCCACGCGGAACGCCAACTCGCTCCGCTGACCGACGGTCTTATCTTCGAAAGCGTGTTTGCCGCGCGCCGCTATAACGACTTGATCGGCCATCCCACTTGTCCAGTGCGCGTGGTGCCGAACGGACTCTACCCGCACGAGTTCTACGAGCCGGTAGTCGCGGACGATGCGGTCGATTTCGTCTATGTCGGCGAGCTCCGAGAGCTGAAAGGAGTCGATCTCCTGCTGAACGCGCTCGCGGCGCAGGCGACGATCTACCCTGCCCGCGCCATCATCGTCGGCAGTGGACCGGATGAGGAGAAGTACAAGCGGCAAGCACGCAGCCTTGGTCTCGCTGGCAAGGTTCAGTTCGTCGGGCCACTGCCTGCGCGAAACGCGTTCTCGCGGGCGGGCTGCCTGGTCGTACCTTCGCGCGCGGAATCCTTCCCCTATATCGTGCTTGAGGCGGCTGCCGCGCGTATGCCGCTCATCGCGACCAATGTCGGCGGCATCCCGGAGATCGTCGCGGGCAGCGCCACGCCGCTCGTGCCGCCAGGCGACGCCGAGGCGATTGCGGCACAGATGCGCGCCTTCCTTGCAGACCCCCGTCCCTTCCTCAGCCGTGCTGCGGAGTTGCAAGCCCATGTCGCGCAACGCTTCACAGTTCAGAACATGACAGAATCGATCGTCGATTTTTACCTTATCGAGATTGAGGCCGTGCGCGCCAAGCGCTTCCAGCTTCCCGCAACGGCAACTTAACCATAGTCCACGCCTGAGCGTTCCTTCGGGCTTCCTTTCGATCGCCGGAATTTTC
>DATBSU010000218.1:0-9606 GCA_036559585.1 Methyloceanibacter sp. | reverse complement strand
ATAAGGACGCCGGAAATGGCCGCTTGAGCCGTTCGGCCTCTTCTGAAATGTAACGAACTTGTTCGGGGCGCCAACCGCGCTTGGTGAAGAAGCCAAACCAGTCAGACGGAGTGAATTTGAAGGGCGCGTTGCGCATGAAGCCCGTGCGCATCTTCTCGCCGAAGCGAAGCGCCTCCGGGGAAAAATAATCGACGATCCAGTAGCGGCAATTCTTCAGCGCACGCAGATCGTCGGCGAGCTCGGCGACGTCGCTCTCTGTCAGATACGGAATGACGCCTTCGGTAAGAACCAGGATCTGGTTCGCCTTGGCGCTTGTGTCGGCGAGAAATTTCTGTCGCGCCGCATGAGTGAGATCGAGGCTGACGCGCTCGAGTTTGCAGCGCGGCTTGTCATCGGCGAGTCGCGTCTATTTCAGCGCGATCACATGCGGATAGTCGACCTCAATCCAGCGGAGCGTGTTTGGCAGATCCAGCCGATAGGGCCGCGTATCGAGACCGGCACCGAGATTGAGAACGGTGTCGACGCCACCAGCCACGGCTTCGCGGATGTAGTCGTCGATGATAATTGTGCGGATGATCACCGACCACGCACCGGCGAAGCTCTTCGGCACGGTCTTGAGGATGTTCGCGCCGTGGTCGCCGGCGAGCTTAGCCGCGAGCGGATCGCGGAATAGCGCATCGGGGCGATCGGTTTCCTCAGCGCGGAAGCCCGCGACCATGAAGGCGGTGTCGGAGACGTGTTGGATGAGCTGAGACATGGGGCTGCCTATAGCACGCGCATCAAGGTTTGATGCCTGTCCTCTGGTCGCAGCCCGGCTAGCGGATAAAACCGACGATCTCCTTGGTCTTGGCCAGGATCGGGTCGGCGATTTCATGAGCGCGGGTCGCGCCGTCCTCGAGGATGCGGTCGATGTGCTGCGGATCGGCAAGGAGCTTGCGCATCTCGGTGCCGATCGGGGTCAGCTTGTCGGTGGCAAGATCGGCAAGCGCATCCTTGAACTTGGAAAATTGCGCGCCGCCGAACTCGCGCAGGACTTGCTCCTTGGTGGTCTCGGCGAGCGCGGCGTAGATGCCGATAAGATTGTCGGCTTCGGGTCTTGTCTCCAATCCTTTCAGCTCCGACGGCAGAGACTCGGGATCGGTGCGCGCCTTTTTGATCTTCTTGGCAATGGAATCGCCGTCGTCGGTGAGGTTAATGCGGGTCATGTCGCTCTCGTCCGACTTCGACATTTTCCTGGTGCCGTCGCGCAAGCTCATCACTCGCGTGGCGGGACCGGTGATGAGCGGCTCGGGCAGCGGGAAGAAGCCGTCCTCGTAGCCCGCGCGCGCAATGGTTTTCGCGAAGTCGTTGTTGAATTTTTGCGCGATATCGCGGGCAAGCTCGAGATGCTGCTTCTGATCCTCGCCGACCGGAACGTGAGTGGCGTGGTAGAGCAGAATGTCGGCGGCCATGAGATTTGGATAGACGTAAAGACCTGCGGAGGCGTTCTCACGATCCTTGCCCGCCTTCTCCTTGAACTGCGTCATACGGTTCAACCAGCCGAGCCGCGCCACGCAATTGAAGATCCAAGCAAGCTCGGCGTGGCCGGAGACCTGGCTCTGATTGAAGACGATGTGGCGCTTCGGATCGATGCCTGAGGCGATAAAGGCAGCCGTGACCTCGCGGGTATTTTTGGTCAGCTCGTCAGGGTCCTGAAACACGGTGATGGCGTGCAGATCGACGACGCAATAAAGGCAATCGTGCTCGGCCTGCAGCGCCACGAATTTGGTGATGGCGCCGAGATAGTTGCCGAGATGCAAATTGCCGGTGGGCTGGACGCCGGAAAAGACGCGGGTTTTCTTCTGTCCCATGCCGGGCCTTATGGCGTGGCGCTCACGCCGAAGCAAGTCTTCAGAATTCCCTGACCGACTTCAGCACCGATTTCAGCTTGAACGCGCCAAGGAACTCGGCCGCCACGCCATAGGTCAGGAGCCCGATGGCGACGAGCGCGGCAAGAGCGAGACCTTGCAGGACGAGCCCGTTGCTCGGGGCGAACCAAGGTTCGAGCAGAAACATGATGCCCCAGACGGCCACCCCCATGATCGCACTCGCCGCGATAATGGCAGGGAAACGCCTCTGGAAGGTGGCATCGAAGCTGAATGACGCCTTCCATTTCAGCCAAAGGATCAATAGCCCCGCGTTGAGCCATCCCGAAAAAGACGCGGCAAGCGGAATGCCGGCCGGTCCAAGGCGGAGGAACAGAACGAAACTCAGCACGATATTCACCGCCATGCCGGCGACGGCAAACAGCATCGGCGTCGTGGTGTTCTCGCGGGCGAAATAGCTCGGATGGAAAACCTTGATCAGCACGTAAGCGGGAAGGCCGATGGCGTAGGCCGACAGCATCTCGGCGGTCGCCGCCGCATCATTGGAATCAAATGCGCCATGCTCGAATAGCACGCGCACGATCGGCCCAGAGGCGATCAGGAGAGCGACCGTCGCCGGCAGAGTGAGAAACAGCGAAAATTCCAACGAGCGGTTCTCGCTGGTAATGGCGGCGGCGTGATCGCCGGCGCGGAGCTTGTGGCTGAGCTCAGGCAACAGCACCACGCCGACGGCGACGCCAATGACACCGAGCGGCAGTTGATAGATGCGGTCGGCGAAATAAAGCCAGGACACCACGCGATCTTGCAGCGAGGCGATGACGGTGCCAATGACCACGGTGAGCGGCGTGACCGAGCCGGCGATGAAGCCGGGTGCGGCCAGCGCGATCAATTTCCGCATCTCCGGAGTTAAAGTGGGCCGGCGCCAGGAGAGGTGCATGGTGGTCTTGGCCGCCGCGAAGGCGACGATGATGACCTGCAGGAAGCCCGCAAGGGCAATGCCCCAAGCGAGCGCGATGCCGGCCTTAGCCTGACCGCCGAACCCGAACACGTAGAGCAGAACCAGGACGCCGATCAGGACGATGTTGAGCAGTGTGGGCGCGAGCGCGGCGATGGCGAAACGGCCGAGCGCATTCAACACGCCGGTATAGAGCGCGACCAGCGACATACAGAGCAGATAAGGGAGAGCGATGCGGGCGAGCAGAACCGCGAGCTCGAATTTCTCAGGGTCCTCGGCGAAACCTGGTGCCAGACCCAGCATCAGCCAGGGCATGGTGAATTCGCCGAACAGGGTGAAGATCACAAGTGCGACGGTAAGGCCGGTCAGCGCTTGCTCGGCGAAGGACTGCGCGGCGCGCGCGCCGTCGCCATGATAGCACTTGGCGAAGAGCGGGATGAAGGCACTGTCGAAGGCACCTTCCGCGAATAGGCGGCGGAACATGTTGGGCACGCGGAAGGCGACGAAGAAGGCGTCGGCCACGGCGCCGGTGCCGAGCACGGCTGCGATCAGCACGTCGCGGAAGAAACCGAGCACGCGGCTGATGATGGTCATTCCGCCGACCGTAGCGAAGCCGCGATAGAGGGTCATGGGCGCGGCTCGGACGGCGTGACTGAGATCATGCCGAGGCGAGCGCCAAAGCTTCGGGCTTGGCAACGAGCGCCTTGGTCAGGCGATCGCGGATCATGCTCTCGCGGGATGAACTGGTGATCTTCTTGCCGGTCAAGTCGGTGACATAGAACACGTCGACAGCCTTCTCACCGAAAGTGGCAATGTGCGCCGACGCGATGTCGAGATTGAGGTCGGAGATCGTGCGGGTGACGTCATAGAGCAGACCAGGCCGGTCGAGCCCGTTGATCTCGATCACCGTAAGCGCATCGGAGAGCGTGTTGTCGATCACAACTTGCGGCTCGACGGTGAAGGCGGAAAGCCTGGCCTTCGGCTTCTTCTTGGTGGCGACCACTTCGGCGAGCCGCACCTCACCCTTCAGCAATTTCTCGATCGATGAAGCGATCCGCGCAGCGCGGCGCTCCTCATCTTCGGCGTGATCGAATTCACGCTCGAGATGAATGGTATCGAGTGCCATGCCGTCGCGCGTGGTCGAGATCTGCGCATCGACAATATTAGCTCCCGCGCCGGTGCATGCGCCGGCCACCATGGCGAGCAGGCGCGGATGGTTGGGCGCAAATAGGGTGATTTCGGTCACGGCGCGAAAGGCATCGGTGGAGAAATGGGTGACCAGGCTCTTGCGCTCCTCCTCCGCGGTACGGACGAGCTTGGCCTGTTCGACGATGGTATCGAGGTCGGAGCGAAGCCAATAAGACGGGTAGTGGCGGTTGATGAAACGCTCAAGCGCCGGTTGCGGCCAATCGGCGAGGCGCTTGCGCAGCTCATCCTGGGCGGTCGCCATGCGTTCGGTTCGGCTCAATCCGGTATGACCACCGCCGAGCATGGGTTCGGTCTCGAAATAGAGTGTGCGCAGCAACTGACCCTTCCAGCCGGTCCAGACGTCCGGGCCAACCGCGCGCAAATCCACCACGGTCAGCAGCATCAGCAACTTCAGCCGCTCCCGGCTCTGCACCAACGCGGCAAAGTCGCGAATGGTCTTTGGATCGTTCAGATCGCGGCTTTGGGCGAATTGGCTCATCTGCAGATGGTGCTCGACCAGCCAGGCGGCGGTTTCAGTTTCGGCTGGCGTCAAACCTAGACGGGGACCGACCTCGCGCGCGATCCTTGCGCCGGCAATCGAATGATCCTCGTCGCGGCCCTTGGCGATATCGTGGAGGAGCACGGCGACATAAAGCGCGCGGCGATTGTCGATGGTGCGGATGATCTCGGTGGAGACCGGATGCTCGATGGCGTAGCGGCCGTGCTCGACGTCGGAGAGAAAACCAATGGCGCGGATCAGATGCTCGTCCACGGTGAAGTGGTGATACATATTGAACTGCATCATCGAGACGACGCGGCCGAAATCCGGAATGAAGCGGCCGAGCACGCCCGCTTCGTTCATCTGACGGAGCGCTGCTTCAGGATTGCGCGATTCGGTGAGCAGCCGCATAAATAATTTGTTGGCGGCCGGATCGGCGCGAAGCTTATCATCGATCAGGCGAAAATTGGCGCGGACCAAGCGCAACACTTCGGGGCTGAACAGAGCCTGATGCTCATCGGCGACCGCGAACAGCTTGATGAAGTTCACCGGATCTTTGCTGAAGATGTCCTTGTCGGCGGCATTGATGCGGCCATTGTCGATGCGGAAGTCGGTGGTGCGCCGAAGCTTAGCGCGGCGCTTCCAGCTTGAGGGCAGCCAGGTGTCAAGACGCGGCAGGGCCTTCAACTGCTTCATCTCAAGACCGGAACAAACGATGCGGGTGAGATCGCCGACTTCCTTGGCGACAAGGAAATAATGCTTCATGAAGCGCTCGACCGCGCGCAAGCCGCCGTGGCTGCGATAGCCCAAGCGTTCGGCCATGGTCTGTTGCACATCGAAGGTCAGACGCTCCTCGGGCCGGTCGGTCAAGAAGTGCAAGTGACAGCGCACCGTCCAGAGGAAGTTCTCGCAACGGCGGAAGGTCTCGTATTCGCGGCGCGAGAACACGCCAGCTTCGATGAACTCGGCTTCTGCCTTGTCGGGATAGAGATGCTTGGCGAGCCAATGCAGCGTATGCAGATCGCGGAGCGCGCCCTTGCCGTCCTTGACGTTCGGCTCGACCTGATAGCGCGAGGCCCGCACATGGCGCGCGTTTCGCTCGGTGAGCTTCGCTTCGATGAAGGCGCGGGCATGGCCCTCGAGCACGTCTTTGCGGAAGCGGCGCTCAAACTCGGCGAATAGCTGCTCGTCGCCCAAGATCAGCCGCGCGTCGAGCAGCGCGGTGCGGATCGTCATGTCGGACAGCGACAGGCGCACACATTGATCGATGGTGCGCGTGGCATGCCCGACCTTGAAGCCGAGATCCCAGAGAATATAGAGCATGTACTCGGCGACGCTCTCGCCCCAGGCGGTCTGCTTGTAAGGCAGCAGGAAGAGGAGATCGATGTCGGATTCCGGCGCCAGTAGCCCGCGGCCATAGCCGCCTTGGGCGACGATCGCCATGCGTTCGGCGGCCGAAGGGTTCTCGGCGAGATAGACGTGGTTGGTGGTGAACTCGTAAGCGAGCTTGATCAGGGCATCCTGAAAGGCGCACAGCCCTTCGGCGCAAGCTCGGCCATAGCCGTCCCGCTCGAGTTGATGCTGGGCTTCCAGCCTGGCATTCTTGATGAGGCCCCGGAGGCGGGCGACCAGGGCTTTCCGCAGCGCCGCTTCCTGGCCGGCATATTTCCGCGCAAGCTCATCGGTCTCCCGGCGCAAAGCGGCGAGGTCGAAATAAGGGGGCTTGGTGACTACCGATTGGTCCATGGCTGCTTCTTACATGCGACTTTAGCACGGGATGCGTTTAAGCCCCGTCATCGCCCTCTAGCAACTCTTTCAGGCGGTAAAGGGCCTCCAGAGCCTGTTTGGGGGTCATGGCGTCGGGCCTGAGCTCCGCAACTGCCGCTTCGAGTAAAGAGGCCTCGGAGAGGCCTTGATCGGTGGCCTTTCGGGCAGCATTGAAGAGCGGCAGATCGTCGGCTAGATCGGCCGGTTTCGGCCTTGCGTGCGACTTTTCCAGGGCCTGCAGGACCTCGCCGGCGCGGTCGAGGACGGGCGCCGGAAGCCCTGCCAGCTTCGCCACATGAATGCCGTAAGAGCGGTCAGCGGCACCATGCACCACCCGATAGAGGAATACGATCTCGTCATGCCATTCCTTGACCTCAACGGTCGCATTGGCGGCATGGGGCAGCTTATCGGCGAGCGCTGTCAGCTCGTGATAATGGGTGGCGAACAGCACACGGGAGCGGTTCACCTCGTGAAGATATTCAAGTGCTGCCCAGGCGATGGAGAGGCCGTCGAAGGTGGCAGTGCCCCGGCCAATCTCATCCAGCACGACGAAGGAGCGGGGCGTCGCCTGATTTAAGATCGCGGCGGTCTCGACCATCTCGACCATGAAGGTGGAGCGGCCGCGGGCAAGATCGTCGGCGGCGCCGACGCGGCTGAAGAGCCGGTCGACGACGCCGATCGTGGCCGCAGACGCGGGGACGAATGAGCCGATCTGAGCCAGCACGACGATGAGCGCATTCTGACGAAGGAAGGTCGATTTGCCGGCCATGTTCGGTCCGGTGACGACGAGGATGCGCGTGCCGCCGGTCTCGGTCTCGGCCCCGAGACGGCAATCATTGCCGATGAAGCTTCCGGCTTGGTTCCGGGCGAGCATTTGCTCGACCATGGGATGGCGGCCATTCTCGACGGCGAAGACGCTACCTTGATCGATATTCGGACGACAATAATTCTGCTCGATCGCCAACTCGGCGAGGCCGGCATGATGGTCGAGCGCGGCAAGTGCGGCACTCGCGGCGGCGAGTGCGTTTTTCTCGGCGAGAGCCGCGTCGGCAAGATTCGAGAAAATCTCAAGCTCGAGCGCGAGCGCGCGATCCGCGGCGGTGATGATGCGCGCCTCGATCTCGGCAAGTTCCGGCGTTGAGAAGCGCATGACATTGGCGAGCGTCTGGCGGTGGATGAAAAGCTCGTTGTGTGGCGGCTTGCTCAAGCTGCCCGCATGGTTAGCGCCGATCTCGACGAAATAGCCGAGCACGTTGTTGTGCCTGACCTTCAAGGCTTTGACGCCGGTCGCGTCGGCGTAGCGGCTTTGCAAGCTGGCGATGAGCTGCCGGCTGCCGTCGCGGAGGTTTCGCTGCTCGTCGAGATTGGGGCTGAACTTTTCTCGGATGAAGCCGCCGTCGCGCTTATTGATGGGTAGGTCGTCGGCAAGGGCGGCGACGAGGCTCGCCATTGACTCGCGAGGCGCGGATTCAAGTTTCTGAGCGATCTGTTCCAGTTCTTGCGGCAGACCGAGCGCGCCACCATTCTTGGCGAGTTCGGCACCAAGGATGCACGCAGCGTCAATCCCGTCGCGCACCGCGCCGAGATCGCGGGGACCGCCACGGCCCAACGCGAGCCGGCCGAGAGAGCGGGCCAAATCCGGGGCCGCGCGTAAATCCTCGCGCAGTTTCCGGCGGAGAAGCGAGCGCTCGGCGAGATAGGCCACGGCATCGAGCCTGGCATTGAGCGCCGGTTCGTCGGTCACCGGACTTGCCAGCCTCGCGGCAAGCTCTCGCGCGCCGGAGGCCGACACGGTGCGATCAATGGCGGCGAGCAGGCTCCCAGCGCGGGCGCCTTGGTTGGAGCGCGTGAGCTCCAGATTGGCTCTAGTCGCCGCATCGATGAGGAGCAAACGGCCGGCGCTTTCTTTGCGCGGCGGTCGCAGCAAGGGCGCTCGACCCACTTGCGTCAGCTCGACATAACTCAACAGGCCGCCCATGCTCGCAAGCTCGGCACGGGAAAAGTCGCCGAAGGCATCGAGGGCCTGAACGCCGAGGCGCGACTTGAGGAGCCGTTCGCCGCGTGCGGAATCGAACTGGCCGCGCGGAATTTGAGTCAGCGCGGCGCCGGCCTCCTCGATCAGACGGCGCATGCCCGGATCGGAGGCCAAATCATCGCCGAGAAGAATTTCACCGGAACGGAGACGCGCCAGCTCGCCTGATAAGTCTTTTGTCGGAATGGAGGCGACGAGGAGCTCGCCGGTCGAAATATCGACCGAGGCGAGCGCGAAAGTTCGGTCGCCATTGCCGCATGGCGCAGCGAACAACGCGGTGAGGAAATTATTGGCGCGCGCATCGAGCAGGCTCTCTTCGGTAAGTGTGCCCGGCGTCACCAGCCTCACCACGTCCCGTCGCACCACGGCTTTGGCGCCGCGTTTCTTCGCCTCGGCCGGGTCTTCGGTCTGTTCGCAAACAGCGACCCGGTGGCCACGCCCGATCAGACGTTGGAGATAACCATCGGCCGCGTGCACCGGCACGCCGCACATCGGGATATCTTGGCCAAGATGCTTGCCACGCTTGGTCAGCGCGATGCCGAGGGTGCGCGAGGCAATTTCCGCGTCCTCGAAGAACAGCTCGTAGAAATCGCCCATGCGGTAGAACAGCAGGCTGTCGGCGTTTGCCGCCTTGATCTCCAAATATTGGGCGATCATTGGGGTGGCGAGCGCCGGTTCGTCGCGCCTCGCCTCTCCGGAGGTTTCGTTGCCGCTTGCCTTGGTGCCCATCTCGGCCATGAGAGGTCGTAGCTTTTCGGGTTTCGCGGCACAAGGCGCCAAGGCAAATTCACAGTGGGAATTGGCCTTTCCCGTGACGCTAGCCTCCTCTAGGGTGCGCTCAAATTTCTTGGAAAGGCGGAGCTCAAAATGCGTCCTTCAAAACGCGCCCCCGACGCATTGCGTCCCATCAGCCTCGAGCGCGGAGTCTCGCGCCACGCCGAGGGCTCATGCCTCGTGCGCTTCGGCGAGACGCATGTGCTGTGCACCGCGACGGCCGGTGAATCCGTGCCGCCATGGCTGAAGGGAAGTGGCAAAGGCTGGGTCACGGCGGAATATGGCATGCTTCCCCGCGCGACAAACGAGCGTATGCGGCGCGAGGCGGCGGTGGGCAAGCAATCGGGGCGCACGCAAGAGATCCAACGTTTGATCGGACGTTCGCTCCGCGCCGTTACCGATCTCACCGTGCTCGGTGAGAAGCAGATCGTGGTCGATTGCGACGTGCTGCAAGCCGACGGCGGCACGCGCACCGCCTCGATCACCGGCGCGTGGATCGCGCTCTACGACGCGATCCAATGGATGA
>DATBSU010000217.1:0-3302 GCA_036559585.1 Methyloceanibacter sp. | reverse complement strand
TGCAAGGTCTGGCGGAGCTGAAAGTGAAGGAGAGCGATCGCCTCGCGGCGACTGCCGCCGGTCTCGCTGCATGCGGCGTCGAAGCGCGTGTCGAGGGCGACGACCTGATCGTGTCAGGTAAGGGGCTCGTGAAAGGCGGCGCGAGTGTCGAGACCCATATGGATCATCGCATCGCCATGGCCTTTCTCATTCTCGGGCTAGGCGCTGCGTCACCCGTGACTGTGGACGACACATCCATGATCGCAACCAGCTTCCCGAATTTCGTGGAGCTGATGACTGGGCTTGGCGCCAACTTCCGATGATCATCGCCATCGACGGACCAGCAGCATCGGGGAAGGGGACGATCGCCAAGCTTGTCGCTGCTCACTATGGGCTTGCCTATCTCGACACTGGCACGCTCTACCGCGCCGTCGCGCGCGACACGCTTGCCATGGGCGCGAGCCCTGCCGATGCGGGGGCGGCAGTCTATGCCGCCGAAACACTCGATCCCGACACGCTGGGTGATCCTTCGCTCCGTGCTTCAGGCTTAGGCGAGGCCGCCTCTCAGGTCGCCAGCCATGAGAAGGTGCGCGCGGTGCTGCTCGCCTATCAGCGGGTCTTCGCGCGGCGAAAGCCTGGTGCCGTGCTCGACGGGCGGGATATCGGTACGGTGATCTGTCCGAATGCGGAGGTGAAATTATTTGTCACCGCTACCCCCGAAATCCGGGCCAGACGGCGCTTCTTGGAGCTCCGGGCCAATGGGGCGCTGATTTCCGAGGGAGACGTCTTGGCCGATATCAGGCGCCGGGATGAACGGGACATCGGCCGGGCCGCGGCCCCTTTGCGAAAAGCGGAAGACGCATACTTGCTCGATACCTCGAATTTGGATATAGACGCGGCGTTCAGGGCTGCGATCAAAGTGATCGACGCTGCGATGGGCCATGCAGGGCGCGCCCCATAGGGGCGGTGCCCATTTTTCGCATTTTTCTCCCATCCCAAGCTTTTTCGCCAGAATCCAGGGCGGAGAGGCGGCGTTTTGGCCGTGAATAGCCTATTCCGCGCCAATCCGCCGACCCGCGGTTTGCAAGGGAAACTGGCTTTGAGCCGCGATTGAGTTTTGGAGTCCGAAAGGGACCGACAGGAGTTTGATGACCGAGCCGCAAGTAAGCATGAGCCATCCGAGCCACGACGAGTTCGCGGCCCTCCTCGAGGAATCGTTGACCGGCAGTGCTCTGCAGGAAGGCAGCGTCATCAGGGGCACTGTCGTTGCAATCGAGAAGGACGTGGCGGTAATCGATGTCGGCCTCAAGACCGAAGGCCGTATTCCCCTCAAAGAATTCAGCATGCCGGGTCGCCCGGCAGCTCTCTCCGTCGGCGATGAAGTCGATGTCTATTTAGAGCGCGTCGAGAACGCCATGGGCGAGGCCGTGCTGTCGCGCGAGAAGGCCCGCCGCGAGGAAAGCTGGACCCGGCTCGAGGAGAAACACAAAGCCGGCGAGCGCGTCGAAGGCGTGATCTTCAATCGCGTCAAGGGCGGCTTCACCGTCGATCTCGACGGGGCCGTGGCCTTCCTTCCCGGGAGCCAAGTCGATATTCGCCCGATCCGCGATGTCGGTCCGCTGATGAACGTGCCGCAGCCCTTCCAGATTCTGAAAATGGATCGGCGCCGCGGCAACATCGTCGTATCGCGCCGCTCCGTGCTCGAGGAGACCAGAGCCGAGAAGCGGAGCGAGATCGTCGCCCGCCTCGAAGAAGGTCAGATCATCGACGGTGTAGTCAAGAACATCACCGATTACGGCGCCTTCATCGATCTCGGCGGCATCGACGGCCTGTTGCATGTCACCGACATGGCATGGAGGCGCGTCTCTCATCCGAGCGAGATCGTGAATGTCGGCGACACTGTGAAGGTGCAGATCATCCGCATCAATCCGGAGACGCAGCGCATCAGCCTTGGCATCAAGCAGCTTGAGGCCGATCCTTGGCAGGGCATCGCCGCCAAATATCCGGTCGATGCGCGCCTCAAGGGCACCGTCACCAACATCACCGACTATGGCGCCTTCGTCGAGCTTGAGCCTGGCGTGGAAGGCTTGATCCACGTTTCGGAGATGAGCTGGACCAAGAAGAACGTTCATCCCGGCAAGATCATTTCCACGAGCCAAGAGGTGGAAGTGCAGGTGCTCGAGGTCGATCCCGAGAAGCGCCGCATCTCGCTTGGCCTGAAGCAGATCCAGGAGAATCCCTGGGTCGCGTTTGCCGCCAATAACCCGCCCGGCACCGTCATCGAGGGCCAGGTACGCAACATCACTGAATTCGGATTGTTCGTCGGTGTCGATGGCGGCATCGACGGCATGGTTCATTTGTCGGATCTGGACTGGTCCAAGTCCGGGGAGGAAGCCCTAAAGGATTACAAGAAGGGCGATAACGTGAAGGCCGTGGTTCTGGAGGCTGACGCCGAAAAAGAGCGGATCAGCCTCGGCATCAAGCAGCTCTCGGCCGATCCTTTTTCCGCCGATGCGCCAAGCAGCAAGTTGAAGAAGGGCATGCGCGTCACGTGCGAGGTGACTGGCGTCAAAGACGGTGGCCTCGACGTCAAATTGGTCGATCACGATCTCACCAGCTTTGTCCGCCGTTCCGATCTGTCGCGCGACCGTTCCGAGCAGAGGCCGGAGCGCTTCGGCGTTGGCGAGAAATTCGATGCCGTGGTGACCCAGGCCGATGCCAAGGCCCGCAAAGTGTCGGTCTCGATCAAGGCGCTGGAAATCGCCGAAGAGAAGGAAGCCGTGGCGCAATATGGCTCGACCGATTCCGGTGCGTCCCTCGGCGACATCCTCGGCGCTGCCTTGAGCAAAGCCAAGGAAGGCGACGACGAGGAAGAGGAGGCACCGAAGCCGAAGCGCAAGAGCCGCGCCAAGAGCGACGCTTCCGAGACCGCTTCCGACGAATAGCCTGTACATGAGCTCCGAACCTTAGGAGCGGTGCAAAGAGGTCCCATGGTTCTCGATGCCGAAGCCGTTATCGATCGGCGCCGTCTGAAGCGGCGGGTGACGGCATGGCGCATCGCGGCCGTGATGCTGGCGCTGGCCTTCTTGGGCGCACTTGCCCTCAACAACGACCAGATGTCCGGCCCCGGCGCGCTTCTGCCCCATGTCGCCAGGCTGTCCGTGAGCGGCATCATCACTGACGACCGCAAGATGACGGATTTGATCGACAAGCTCGGCAAGTCCGATCAGGTGAAAGCGGTCATCCTCGACATCAACAGCCCAGGCGGCACCACCACCGGCGGCGAGGCAATGTATGACGCCATCCGCCGCCTCGCCGAGAAG
>DATBSU010000216.1:0-38216 GCA_036559585.1 Methyloceanibacter sp. | reverse complement strand
CCACCGTGTCCGGCCTCGTCCACCTCTACTCCATCGGTTACATGGAGGAAGACCCGCACAGGGCGCGCTTCTTCGCCTATCTCTCGCTTTTCACCTTTGCCATGCTGGCTCTGGTCACAGCCAATGACTTTCTCCAACTCTTCTTCGGATGGGAAGGTGTAGGCCTCGCCTCGTATCTTCTGATCGGCTTCTGGTATCACAAGCCATCCGCGAATGCGGCCGCAATCAAGGCCTTCATCGTCAACCGCGTCGGCGATTTCGGCTTCGCGCTCGGCATCTTCGCTATCTTCACCGTATTCGACACAATTCAATATGACGCCGTGTTTGCCTCGGCCCCCGGGGTCGCTGGCAATACCATGCCGTTTCTCGGCATGGAGGTCGACATTCTGACATTGATCTGCCTGCTGCTGTTCATGGGCGCCATGGGCAAGTCAGCCCAATTCCTGCTGCACACCTGGCTGCCGGATGCCATGGAAGGCCCGACGCCGGTATCGGCCCTGATCCACGCTGCGACCATGGTCACAGCGGGCGTCTTTATGGTGGCGCGATTGTCACCGCTCTTCGAGCTCGCCCCGGTCGCGCTCGGCTTCGTCGCCGTGGTAGGCGCTATTACCGCATTCTTCGCTGCGACCGTCGGTCTGGTGCAGACCGACATCAAACGCGTTATTGCATATTCGACCTGCTCGCAGCTTGGCTACATGTTCGTTGCCGAGGGTTTGGGCGCTTACGGCACCGGCATCTTCCACCTCTTTACCCATGCCTTCTTTAAAGCGCTTCTGTTTTTGGGCGCCGGCGCCGTGATCCATGCGCTCCATCACGAGCAGGACATGCGGCGCATGGGGGCGTTGCGCCAGGCGCTGCCCTTCACCTGGGCCGTGATGTTGATAGGAACGTTGTCACTGACAGGCTTTCCCTTGACCTCAGGCTTTGTATCCAAGGATGCCATTATCGAGACGGCCTATGTGTCGGATGGTGCGGTTGGATTGTTTGCCTTCGTTCTCACCCTTGTCGCGGCGCTGCTCACCTCGTTTTATTCCTGGCGGCTGATGTTTCTCGTCTTCGAAGGCAAGCCTCGCGAGCCGAAGGACGTGCTTGAGCACGCGCACGAGCCGCCTTGGACCATGGGCCTGCCGCTGATCGTTCTCGCAGCCGGCTCTCTTCTGGCCGGTGCCACCTTTGCCGATCTCTTCATCGGTAGTGAGCAGACCGAATTCTGGCGTGGCTCGGTCGTAACCCATGAAGGTGCCGAGCACCACGTTCCGATTCTCGTGATGTTGGCGCCGACTCTCGCCATGGCCGCCGGCTTCGCCGTCGCCTGGTACTTCTATATCCGCAATCCGCTGGTGCCCTTTGCGCTCTCCAAGCGGTTCCGTGGCGCCCATCAATTTTTGCTCAATGCCTGGTATTTCGACGCCCTCTATGACGCCATCTTCGTACTGCCGGCGAAAAAGCTGGGTCATTTCCTCTGGAAGACCGGGGACGGCGCCGTCATCGACGGCTTCGGCCCTGACGGCGTCGCCGCGCGCGTCATTGACGTCACCAACCGAGTGGTCAGGCTCCAGACCGGTTACATCTATCACTACGCCTTCGTCATGCTGATCGGCGTGGCCCTGATCGTCACATATTTCCTGTTCTGGAGCGGAGGGCTGCCGCGATGAGCTGGCCGATCCTCTCCACTATCACCTTCCTGCCGCTGCTCGGCGCGCTTCTGATCGTTCTCCTGCGCGGCAACGACGAGAGTGTCACGCGGAATGCGCGCTACATCGCGCTTTGGACCACGCTTGTGACCCTCGGTCTATCGCTTCTCCTATGGAGGGCCTTCGATCCGACCACGGCGCAGTTCCAATTCCTCGAGGAACGCGCCTGGCTCGGCACCATCAAATACCGGATGGGCGTGGACGGCATCTCCATCCCCTTCGTCGTGCTCACGGCGTTCCTCATGCCGCTCTGCATTCTGGCGAGCTGGACGTCGATTACGACCCGCGTGAAGGAATATATGATCGCCTTCCTCGTGCTCGAGACGCTGATGCTCGGCGTCTTCACTAGCCTCGATCTCGTTCTCTTCTACCTCTTCTTCGAAGGCGGCTTGATCCCGATGTTCCTCATCATCGGGATCTGGGGCGGACCGCGCCGCGTCTATGCCAGCTTCAAATTCTTCCTCTACACGCTTGCGGGCTCGCTACTGATGCTGCTCGCCATCATGGCGATCTATTGGGAGGCGGGCACGACCGACATCCCGACGCTGCTCGCCTACACCTTCCCGCCCAAAATGCAGACATGGGTATGGTTTGCCTTCCTCGCCTCCTTCGCCGTGAAGCTGCCGATGTGGCCGGTCCATACCTGGCTGCCCGACGCCCATGTCGAAGCGCCGACTGCAGGCTCCGTGATCCTCGCCGGCATCTTGTTGAAGATGGGCGGTTACGGCTTTTTGCGCTTCTCGATCCCGATGTTCCCGCTCGCCTCCACCGAGTTCGCGCCTTTGATCTTCGCACTCTCCGTCATTGCCATCATCTACACCTCGCTGGTCGCGCTGGCACAAGAAGACATGAAGAAGCTAATCGCCTATTCCTCCGTCGCCCATATGGGCTTCGTCACCATAGGCATCTTCACCCTCACCATGCAGGGGCTTCAGGGCGGCATCTTCCAGATGCTGTCGCATGGCATTGTCTCAGGCGCGCTCTTCCTCTCGGTCGGTATCATCTATGACCGCATGCATACGCGCGAGATCGCGGCCTATGGCGGGCTCGCCGACCGCATGCCGCTTTACGCCCTCTGCTTCATGATGTTCACGCTCGCCAATGTCGGGCTGCCCGGCACCAGCGGCTTCGTCGGCGAATTCTTGAGCTTGGCGGGCGCCTTCCGCGTCAACTCGTGGGTCGCGGTGCTGGCCACAACCGGGATCATTCTGTCGGCCGCCTATGCGCTTTGGCTCTATCGTCGCCTTATCTTCGGCAAACTAGAAAAGCCGAGCCTCAAATTCATCCAGGATCTCACCTGGCGCGAGATCGCGGTGATGACGCCGCTCATTTTGCTCACCATCTTCTTCGGCTTCTATCCTGCGCCCATCCTCGATGCGAGCGCGGTCTCGGTCGATGCCTTGATCAAGAACTATCATACGGCGCTTGCCGCTGCCGAACAGGCACGGCTCGCGCTCGCGCCATAGGAGAACGTCGTGGAGTCTGTCAATTTCGCGACCATCTTGCCGGAGCTCATTTTGGCTGCCGGCGCCATGGCGCTGCTTATGCTCGGCGTTTTTCTTCGGAAAGAGCAGGGCGAGTTCGTGCTCGGCCTCGCCATTCTCGTTATCATCGTGGCCGGAGTGTTCGTGGCGATGGGACAAGGCACCGAGACCGCCTTCCAGGGCAGCTTCATCGTCGATTCCTTCGCCCGAGTGATGAAGCTCTTGACTCTGACCGGCGCTGCCGCGGCGCTCCTAATGTCGATCGATTATTGGCGAGGGCACGGGCAGCTGAAATTCGAGTTTCCGGTGCTGGTGCTGCTTGCCACCACCGGCATGATGATGATGATCTCGGCCAACGATCTCATCTCGCTCTATGTCGGGCTCGAGCTGCAGAGTCTCGCGCTCTACGTGATCGCCGCCTTTGACCGCGACAGCGCCAAATCGAGTGAGGCCGGACTCAAATATTTCGTGCTCGGCGCACTCTCGTCGGGAATGCTGCTTTATGGCGCCTCGCTGATTTACGGCTTCACCGGTTCGACTTCATTCGCGACCATCGCGGAAGCCGTGCAGCCTTCCGGCAACAATCTCGGTCTGATCTTCGGCCTCGTATTTCTGATGGCGGGCTTCGCCTTCAAGATTTCCGCCGTGCCCTTCCATATGTGGACGCCCGATGTCTATGAAGGCGCACCGACCCCCGTCACGGCCTTCTTCGCTGCCGCGCCGAAGCTCGCCGCGTTTGCGCTCACGGTACGCGCACTGGTCGCGGCCTTCCCTTCCGTCACCGTCGAATGGCAGCAGATCGTGACCTTCCTGGCGATCGCCTCGATGGGTCTCGGCGCCTTTGCCGCGATCGGGCAAACCAACATCAAGCGGCTGATGGCCTATAGCTCGATCGGCCATATGGGCTTCGCGCTTGTCGGGCTCGCCGCCGGCACCTCGGAGGGCGTCGAAGGCGTGATCGTCTATCTTGCCATCTATCTCGCCATGACGCTCGGCACCTTTGCCTGCATCCTCGCCATGCGCCGCAACGGCCGCATGGTCGAAGATATCGACGCCCTGTCGGGGCTCTCGCGTACCAACCCGCTGATGGCCTTCACCCTCGCGATGTTGCTGTTCTCGCTCGCAGGCATTCCGCCTCTGGCGGGATTCTTCGCCAAGTTCTACGTATTCCTGGCAGCCATTCATGCAGGTCTCTACCCGCTCGCCGTAATCGGTGTTCTGTTGAGCGCGGTTGCCGCATACTATTATCTCCGCATCGTCAAGCTCATGTATTTCGATGCGCCCGCAGAGCGCTTCGATCCGATGCCGCTGGCCCTGGCGAGTGTGCTGACCGTAACTGGGCTATTCACGCTGCTGTTTTTCGTTTATCCATCGCCGCTTGTTTCCATCGCCGAGGCGGCCTCTAAGTCATTGTTCTAATGTCCATATCATCCCCGAAACTTCCGGCCGGCTATCGTCTGGTCAGATTAGAGACCACGGACTCAACTAATGCTGAAGCCATGCGCCGCGCCAATGCCGGCGAGCCGGGTCCGCTTTGGGTGTGGTCGGCGCGGCAATCCTCGGGTCGGGGGCGCCAGGGGAGGGAGTGGCACTCGCAAGCCGGCAATTTGTTCGCGAGCCTCTTGATCGGCGTCGTCTGTCCCTTGCGCACCGCCTCTCAGCTCGCGCTTGTCGCGGGCGTTGTCGCTTATGACACCATCGACAAATTGATGGGCGCGGCAAGCCACCCTGAGATTCTTCTCAAATGGCCGAACGATGTCATGCTGGAGGAAGCCAAGGTCGCGGGCATGTTGCTGGAAAGCTCGGAGCGGAAGGTTTCCAACCGCACAATCGTGGTCATCGGCACGGGCATCAATATCGCGCATCATCCCGAAGGCTTGACCATGCCGGCGACGAGTCTCGCGGTCCATAACATCACGGTCACGACCGCTGAGGCTCTCGAAGCCCTCGCCGAACTTACGGATTATTGGCTCGGGCGTTGGGACAATGGCGCCATGTTCGGTGTGATCAGACGCGCTTGGCTCGATCGCGCTGGCCCCACGGGGAGACCGTTGCGCGTTCGGATCAAGGACGAACTGGAGACCGAGGGCGTCTTTGCCGGGCTCGATTCCGAAGGCGCGCTTCGTCTTCTCATGAGCGATGGCGCCGAGCGCCGCGTTGCCGCCGGCGACGTGTTTTTCGGCACGCGCTGAATGTCGCGACGCTCCGAAGCACGTAAGTCCGAATTCGTCTTCGTCCCCCTTGGCGGCGTGGGCGAGATCGGCATGAACCTCTACGTGTATGGCTACGGGCCTGAAACTGACCGCCAGTGGCTCATTATCGACATGGGCATCGCCTTCGGCGGCGAATACGAGCCCGGCATCGACGTGATTCTTCCCGACATCACCTTTCTCGAAACCGAGCGGCCGAACCTGCTCGGCCTCGTTCTTACCCATGCCCATGAGGACCATTTCGGCGCCGTTGCCGAGCTTTGGCCCCGGCTCGGCAATATCCCGGTCTACGCCACGCCCTTTACCGCGGCGATGCTGAAAGCCAAACTCGCCGATAACGGCTTCGGCCAGGACTTTCCGTTGCGCATTATTCCGCTTGGTGACCGCCGCAAGATCGGCCCTTTCGATATTGAGCTCGTCGACATGTCGCATTCGATCCCCGAGCCTTCGGCGATCGTGCTCAGGACCGAGCTCGGCACCGTGATCCATTCCGGCGATTGGAAGCTCGACAAAACGCCGCTGACCAGCGCGCCCACCGACAAAGAGCGTTTGATCGAGATTGGCAACGAGGGTGTCGCAGCGTTGATCTGCGATTCTACCAACGCCATGCGCGAGGGCGTCTCGGCCTCCGAGGCCGATGTCGCCGTCACGCTGGAAAGATTGATCCGCGAGGCGCCGCGCCGCGTCGCCGTGACCACTTTCGCCTCCAATGTCGCCCGCATCCGCTCGGTCGCAAAGGCCGCCGAAGCCGCAGGCCGCAGGCTCGTCGTCGTCGGCCGTGCCATGAACCGCGTCATTGAGGCGGCGCAACAGACCGGGTACCTGGATCGCGATCTCGATTACGCGCAAGAGACCGAATTCGAGAACATCGCGGCCGGCAAAGTGGTCGCGCTCTGCACTGGAAGCCAAGGTGAGGCTCGCGCCGCCATGGCCCGCATCGCCCAGGACGAGCATCCCAATGTCAGTCTTGATCCTGGCGATCGCGTGATCTTTTCCTCGCGAACCATCCCGGGCAACGAGAAGGCCGTGTCGCGCGTGCAGAATGGGCTTGCCGACATGGGCGCCGAAGTCATCACCGACAATGACGCGCAAGTTCACGTCTCGGGCCATCCCCGGCGCGGCGAACTGGAGCAGCTTTATGCCTGGACCAAGCCCAAAATCGCCGTTCCCATGCATGGCGAGGCCATGCATTTGGAAGCGCATGCGCGGCTCGCCGAATCTCTCGGCGTCGAAGAGGTGGTACGGGTGAGGAACGGAGACATGGTGCGCCTGCTGCCGCTGCCGCCTAAGATCGTCGACGAGGTGCCGGTCGGGCGGCTTTATCGCGACGGCGCCATCATCACCCGCGCCGATGACGGCCAGGTGCGCGAACGGCGCAAGCTGAGTTTCGCCGGTGTAATTTCTGTCTCGCTCGTGATGTCGGACAAGGGCGTCCTCCTCGCCGATCCCGAGATCGACCTTCAAGGCATGCCGGGGACCGACCGCGAGGGCACGCCTCTCGAAGACCTCGCGCGCGAGGCCGTTCGTGGTACCTTGCAAAGCATTCCCAAGGCGCGCCGCAAAGATCACGCCATGGTCAGCGAAGCCGTGAGACGCGCGGTCCGCTCGGCTATCAATCAGGCCTGGGGCAAGAAGCCAGTGTGCTCGGTCTTGCTAACGGTGCTATAGCGCTCAAGTAGCGCGAAGCGCGATAGCGCATTAAATAAGCAGCTGCTTGAGTGCGAAAATCGTAAGGAAAGTTCGTAATGATCGGACGCTTGAACCATGTTGCCATCGTCGTGCCGGACCTGAAGGCCGCCTCGGACGTCTATCGCAACATGCTTGGCGCTAAAGTCTCGGAGATGGTTGATCAGCCCGAGCATGGCGTGACCACGGTCTTCATCGAGCTGCCCAATACTAAGATCGAGTTGCTCGGTCTGCTCGGCGACAAATCCCCAGTGGCCGGTTTCTTGGCCAAGAACCCCGCCGGCGGCATCCATCACCTCTGCTACGAGGTGGACGATATCGTCAAAGCGCGCGACAAGCTGATCGCCGAAGGCGCGCGTGTCTTGGGGAATGGCGAGCTTAAGATCGGCGCCCACGGCAAACCTGTGCTGTTCCTACACCCCAAGGATTTTTGCGGAACGCTTGTCGAGCTCGAGCAGGCCTAGACCATGACGCTCGCTTTCGCCCTCTCCATGTATCTCGTGATCTGGTGGATCGTGCTGTTCACCATTCTGCCGATCGGCGTCCACACCCAATCGGATGACGGCAATATCGTTCCGGGCACCGCGGAAAGTGCCCCGCACAATCCGCATCTCCTGCCGAAGCTGCTCGGCACCACCGTCGTCGCCAGCATCGTGTTTGCCGCGCTTTACGTCATCATCGTGCATCGCGTGATCTCGCTCGACGACATCCCCTTCCTGCCGCGCTACGACGCCGTTCAGCAGGCGCCTGCGTCAACGAACTGAAGGCAAAAAAAAGCAAGGTCGAGATGACCTTGCTTCAGTATCGTGGCTCCTTGTCTCTCAACGACGCGGCAAAGCCGGCAGTCAGTCGGACAATCGAGTTTGCTGGTTTAAGAGCGGCGCTCTCCGTACTAGGATGCGCCTGGAGCTACTTCCTCCCAAGACTTGGACCTGGTCCAATCTCAACGCGCGAACTCCGAGATCGACAACCGGCCCCGAACTCTCATCACGTTGTAAGAGGAGCCTAGCAAGGCCGCGCCAAATTGTCACCATGATTGTGACGAAACGGAGCATCTTTTCCGCTTGACTCGAACTTTGGGATAATATCCGACCGGCTTTATGTCAAACCATGGCCCGCGGATTCGCTTGCTTTGGCCTTATGCTTCCCCTCAACTCAAATTGAGCGCTCTCGCTAATCGCCTGCATTGCTTACTCTCGCCAAATTACGCTATTAGCGCGAGACATTCCGCCCGTTGGACCCTCCGGCGAGCGATGCATAACCAAGGCGGCTGGCCTTGCCTCCGCCCAATAATCGACATGGGCCCCAATGCGTTTCAGCCGCTATTTTCTGCCGCTCTTGCGCGACGATCCGAAGGAAGCGGAGATTGTCTCGCACCGGCTGATGCTCCGGGCAGGCATGATCCGGCAATCCAGCTCCGGGATCTATAGCTGGCTGCCGCTTGGCTATCGCGTGCTCCGCAAGATCGAGCAAATCGTCCGCGAGGAGCAGGATCGGGCCGGCGCCATCGAGCTGCTGATGCCCACGATTCAGCCTGCGGAAATCTGGCGCGAAAGCGGGCGCTACGACGTCTACGGCAAGGAAATGCTGCGCATCGCCGACCGCCATGAGCGCGACATGCTCTACGGCCCGACCAACGAGGAGATGATCACCGCCATCTTCCGCGATGGAGTGAAATCCTACAAGGAATTGCCGCGCATCCTCTACCACATCCAATGGAAGTTCCGCGACGAGATTAGGCCGCGCTTCGGCGTGATGCGCGGCCGCGAATTCCTGATGAAGGACTCCTATTCCTTCGACCTCACCGTGGACGACGCGCGGAAATCCTATAACCGGATGTTCGTCTCCTATCTGCGCACCTTCGGGCGCATGGGTCTGAAATCGATTCCGATGGCGGCGGAGACGGGCCCGATCGGCGGCGATCTCAGCCACGAATTCATCATCCTCGCCGAGACCGGCGAAAGTGAAGTCTATTGCCACAAGGACCTGGTCGAGATGAGCCCGCCAGGGTCTGATCTCGACTATGATGCCGATCTCACCCCGCTGGTCCGCGCCTGGACCGGGAAATACGCCGCAACGTCCGAAAAGCACGACGCCGCGCGCTTCGAAAGCGAAGTGCCCGAGGTAAAGCGGGTCAAGGCCCGCGGCATCGAGATCGGTCATATCTTCTTTTTCGGCACGAAATATTCGGCGCCGATGAACTGCAAGGTGCAAGGCCCCGATGGCAATGTGGTGCCGGTCGAGATGGGCTCTTACGGCATCGGCGTGTCGCGCCTGCCTGCCGCGATCATCGAGGCTTCGCATGACGATGCCGGCATCATCTGGCCGAAATCGGTGGCACCCTTCGATGTCGGCCTCATCAACCTGAAGGTCAGTGACGCCGCGACCGACAAAGTTTGCGAGGATCTCTATGCCAAGCTTGAGAAAGCCGGGCTTGACGTTCTCTACGATGACCGCGACGAGCGGGCAGGGGCCAAATTCGCCACCTTCGATCTGATCGGCCTGCCCTGGCAGCTCATCGTTGGACCGAAAGGCCTGCAATCCGGCGACGTGGAATTGAAAGAGCGCGCGACCGGCGCTCGCGAGACTTTGCCGATCGATGCCGCGCTAAACCGTCTTGTCAGCGCTTCCAACGAAGCGAGGAAGGTGGCCGCATGAAAAACGCCTCCGGTACCGGACCTTTCTCACCCTTCGAATGGCTCGTTGCGTTCCGCTATCTCAGGGCGCGGCGCAAAGAGGGCCTCATTTCGGTGTTTGCCGGGTTTTCCTTCCTCGGGATCGCGCTTGGTGTCGCCACTCTGATCATCGTCATGGCGGTGATGAACGGCTTCCGTCAGGAGCTGTTCAACAAAATGCTCGGTCTCAACGGCCATATCATCGTGCACAGCATGGAAGGCCGCTTTACCGACTACGATCCCGTGGCGTCTCGCATTCAGGGCGTAGCGGGCGTCAAATACGCGCTTCCCTTGATCGAAGGCCAAGTGTTGTTGTCGTCGCCACCAAACTCGACGGGCGCCCTGGTCCGGGGCTTGCGCGAAGCCGATCTCAAAAAGCTGAAAGCGATTGCCGACAATATCAAGTTCGGCACGCTCGACGGTTGGGAGACGGTCCCCGGCGTCGCCGTCGGCTCGCGGCTTGCCAACGAAATGAATCTGAAGCTCGGCGACGACGTCACCATGCTCTCGCCGAATGGCGCAAGGACCGCGCTCGGCACCGTACCGCGGGTGAAGCGCTATCCGATCGTCGCCATCTTTGAGATCGGCATGGCCGAATATGATTCCAGCATCCTGTTCATGCCGTTGAAAGAGGCACAGGCCTATTTCAATCAGCCCGATTCCGTCACCGTGCTCGAAGTGGCACTCGATTCGCCGGACAAGGTCACCGAGCTTGCCCCCAAAGTCATCGAGGCGGGAGGTCCGACCATCTATATCAGCGACTGGCGACAGCGAAACGCCACCTTCTTCACCGCGCTCGAGGTCGAGCGCAACGTCATGTTCCTGATCCTGACCCTGATCGTGCTCGTCGCCTCGCTGAATATCATCTCCGGCATGCGCATGCTGGTGAAGGACAAGGTCCGCGATATCGCGATTCTGCGAACAATGGGGGCCACGCGACATGCCGTGATGCGCATCTTCTGCATCACCGGCGCCACGATCGGCATTACCGGTACGCTCGCGGGCCTTGCGCTCGGCGTCTTGGTCTGCTGGAACATCGAGACCTTGCGTGAGTTCATCGCCTGGATCACCGACACCGAGCTGTTCTCGCCCGAGCTTTATTATCTCACGCAGATGCCGGCCGAGATGGACACTGGCGAGACGGTTTCCGTGGTCCTCATGGCGCTGGGCCTGTCGATCCTCGCGACGCTTTATCCCTCCTGGAGCGCCTCCCGCCTCGATCCCGTCGAAGCGTTACGCAACGAGTAGGGACGCGTGGTGGATACTCTGCAAACTGCCCCAGTGCTTCGCCTCGAAAATCTGGTCCACGCCTATGCCCAAGGCGACAAGAAGATCGAGATCTTGCGCGGCGCATCCGCATCGTTGCAGGCGGGCGAGGCGGTAGGATTGCTGGGCCCGTCCGGCGCCGGCAAATCAACCTTGCTGCACATTGCCGGATTGCTCGAACGGCCCAATGGCGGGGCAGTCTTCATTGACGGCGTCGATTGCGTGAAGCTGAGCGATGCCGAGCGCACCACGAAACGTCGCTCCGATATTGGCTTCGTGTTCCAGTTCCATCATCTGTTGCGAGATTTCACCGCGCTGGAGAATGTCGTGCTGCCGCAAACCATTCTCGGCCTATCGAGAACGGAAGCCGACGATCGGGCAAGACAGCTCCTGCAATCTCTCGGTCTCGGCGACCGCGTCGAACATAGGCCAGGTGAACTCTCAGGTGGCGAACAGCAGCGCGTGGCAATCGCCCGCGCCGTCGCCAATGGGCCGCGCGTTCTCCTTGCTGATGAGCCGACCGGCAATCTCGATCCTCCGACTGCCGAACGCGTATTCGACCAGCTCGTGAGCCTAGTGCGCCAATCCGGCGTCGCCGCTCTCATCGCCACCCACAATCTGGAGCTTGCCGCCCGCATGGACCGCGTACTTCGCCTGACGGACGGTCACCTGATTGAGGAAGAGGTGGTCGTGGCGGAGATACGCGAAGACTAATGGCGATCTTGCGTTTGGAACAAATAGCGAACATATCACGTGAAGACCGGGGATATGTCGGCTTCGCGGCAGACGCGCGAGTTGCCTCGTCGGAAGAATCCCCGAGGTAATGGCGCATGAACGAAATCACACGGACCGAGCCTGGCGTGGTGACCGCGACCACCAAACCCTTCGTGCATCTCAAGGTGCATTCCGCCTATTCATTGCTCGAAGGCGCGCTCACGATCACCAAACTGGTGGCGCTGGCGCGCGCCGACCGGATGCCGGCGCTTGCGCTCACCGACACCAACAATCTGTTCGGCGCGCTCGAATTCTCCGCCGGCCTCGCCGAAGCCGGCATCCAGCCGATCATCGGCTGCACGCTCTCGCTCAGTTTTGCGAATAACGACTCCCCAACCGAGACGAGGGGTCCGCGCAGCGAAGGCCGTATCGCGTTGTTGGCCAAAGATGCGGAAGGTTACGCAAATCTGATGTGGCTTTCGACCGAGGCCTATCAGACCGCCTCGGTGACAGGCGAGGCGGTCGCGAGTCTGAGTTCGCTCAAAGCCCATGCCGCGGGTCTCATCGCGCTGACCGGAGGCCCCGACGGCGTCATCGACCAGGCGCTCGCCGCAGGCAATCCCGATCTCGCCCGTGCCCGTCTCACCGCGCTCCACACGCTGTTCGGCGACCGGCTCTATGTCGAATTGCAGCGTCATGGACTGCCACAGGAGAGGGCGGTCGAGCCTCTCCTGCTCGATCTTGCGTATGCTGCGTCGTTGCCTGTGGTCGCCACCAATGAGGCCTATTTCGCATCGGCCGACGATTTCGAAGCGCATGACGCGCTGATCTGCATCGCGGAAGGAAGCTACGTCACCGTCGATCAGCGCCGCCGCTTGAGCCCGGAGCACTCCTTCAAGACGCAAAGAGAGATGGTGCAGGCCTTCGCCGATCTTCCTGAGGCGATCGAAAACACGCTCGAGATCGCGCAACGCTGCGCCTATCGCCCGGTCGAGCGCGCGCCGATCCTGCCGCAATTCGTGGCTGGCGGCAGCGTGACCAGTGAGCAGGGCGCCGCTGAGGCGGAAGAGCTTCGACGCCAATCCGAGGCCGGGCTTGCCGAACGGCTCGCAGTCGCTGGGGTGGCACCGGGCTTTGAAGCCAAGGATTACACCGAGCGGCTCGCTTACGAGCTCGATGTCATCACGCGGATGAACTACCAGGGCTACTTCCTCATCGTCGCCGACTTCATCAAATGGGCGAAGTCCGAGAACATTCCTGTTGGCCCCGGCCGCGGCTCGGGCGCTGGCTCGCTCGTGGCCTACGCGCTCACCATCACCGACCTCGATCCGATCCGCTTCGGCCTCCTGTTCGAGCGCTTCCTCAATCCCGAACGCGTCTCGATGCCCGACTTCGACATCGATTTCTGTCAGGACCGCCGCGACGAGGTGATCGCCTATGTGCGCGAACGCTATGGCGCCGACCGCGTCGCCCATATCATCACTTTCGGTAAGCTCCAGGCCCGCGCCGTGTTGCGCGATGTCGGCCGCGTATTGCAGATGCCCTATGGGCAAGTCGACCGGCTCTGCAAGCTCGTGCCGTACAACCCCGCGAACCCGGTGACGCTGCCCCAAGCCATCGCCGCCGAGCCCCGTCTGCAAGAGGCCCGCGACAACGAGCCGATCGTCGCCAAATTGCTCGATATCGGGCAGCGGCTCGAAGGGCTTTACCGTCATGCCTCGACCCATGCCGCCGGCGTCGTCATCGCCGACCGGCCTCTGATCGAACTGGTCCCGCTCTACCGTGACGCGCGCGCGCAGCTTCCCGCCACCCAATTCAACATGAAATGGGCGGAAGCCGCAGGCCTGGTGAAATTCGACTTTCTCGGCCTGAAGACGCTGACCGTGATCGAGATGGCGCGTGCACTGCTTCGCCGCCGCGACATCGAGCTTGATCTCGCTACACTCACTCTCGAGGACCCCGCAACCTATCAACTCCTCCAGCATGGCGAAACGTTCGGCGTGTTCCAGCTGGAAGGTCAGGGCATGCGCGACGCCTTGCGCAAGCTGAAACCTGACCGCTTCGAGGACATCATTGCCATCGTTGCCCTCTATCGGCCGGGTCCGATGGACAATATCGACTCTTACGTCAACCGGAAGCACGGCCGCGAGCAGCCGGACTATCTGCATCCCTTGATCGAGCCGATCCTGAAGGAGACCTACGGCGTCATCATCTACCAGGAACAGGTGATGCAGATCGCCCAAGTCCTGTCCGGCTTCTCGCTCGGCGAGGCGGATCTGCTCCGTCGCGCCATGGGCAAAAAGATCAAGAAGGAGATGGACCAGCAGCGCGCCCGCTTTGTCGAAGGTGCTGTCGCCAACAATGTGGACCGCGCCCGCGCCGAATATATTTTTGAGTTAGTGGCCAAATTCGCCGGCTACGGCTTCAACAAATCGCACGCTGCAGCCTATGCGCTGATCGCCTACCAGACCGCCTATTTCAAAGCCAATCACCCGATCGAGTTCATGGCGGCCTCGATGACGCTCGACATGGGCAACACCGACAAGCTGAACGGCTATGTGCAGGAAGCCCGCCGCATGGGCATTGTACTCCAGCCGCCTTCGGTCAATCGGTCGGAGACAGGATTCCTTCCCTCGGATGGCGCGGTTCGCTATTCGCTCGCAGCGCTCAAGAATGTCGGTCAGCAAGCTGTCGAGCATCTCTGCGCGGAGAGGGAAGCGAACGGTCTCTTCCGTGACGTTTCCGATTTCGCCCGCCGCACCAATCCGCGTGTCGTCAACAAGCGCGCACTGGAGACGCTGGCCGCCGCCGGCGCTCTCGATGAACTCGGCGTCGATCGCGCCACCGCCTTCGCCAATGTCGATCGCATCATGGAAGCGGGCGCACGCTCGCTCGAAGCAAGCAGCGAAGGTCAGAACGATCTCTTCTCCGGCGGGGCGAATAGCCCACCGCCCATTGCGCTCAAAGCTGCAGCACCTTGGGTGCCGACCGATCGCTTGAGCAAGGAGTTCGAGGCCGTAGGTTTTTTCCTCACCGGCCATCCGCTCGACGATTACCAGGATATTCTCTCAGATCTCGGCGCGGAGACTTGGGCGGCCTTTGCCACGAAAGCGCGAACTCGCCGCGTTGTCGGCACGCTCGCCGCCACCGTGCTCGACGCGCGCGAGCGGAAGGGCAAGACGGGAAATTCTTTCGCCTTCGCCGCCTTCTCCGATCCGACGGGCCAGTTCGAGGCCGTGTTGTTCTCCGAGGCGCTTGCCGCGTCGCGGCCGCTGCTCGAGCCCGGAACAGCGGTCCTGCTGGAAGTCGAGGCGGAAACCGATGGCGAAACCATCAAGGCCCGCGTGCATCGCCTAATCTCGCTTGACGCTGCCGCAGCAAAGCGTCAGGCCGGCATGAGAATCCACTTGAGCGATGCGCGCGCGCTGAAACCGCTCGTCGAGCAGGTCGGGCAGGGGTCTGGCCAGGGCCAGTTCCGCATCGTGCTCCGCCTGGACGATATCGGCCGCGAAGTCGAGTTCGTGCTGCCGCGGGGGATCGACTCGACCCCAAAACAGAGAAGCGCGCTGAAGCTCGTTGGCGGCGTAACGGCCGTAAATGCCCTCTAGAGTTCGATTTTGAGGCCCAGAGAGGGTTTGGCGGCCTTGCCAAAGCCTGCCCCAATCCCTATAAACCGCCTCATCTCACACGCGGGATTCAAAGCGTCGCAAGGCCTTTAGCCTCACCTTCGCTCCGGTGACCGGGCTAGACCGGTCTCTATCATCCCGCGGCGGCAGAACCGGAAAAAGGAGAAGCAGGCCGATGGCACTGCCCAATGTATCTATGCGCCAGCTTTTGGAAGCCGGCGTGCATTTTGGTCACCAGACCCACCGCTGGAACCCGAAAATGGGCTCGTATATTTACGGGTCCCGCAACAACATCCATATCATCGATCTCACCCAGACCGTGCCGCTGCTGCATCAGGCGCTGGTCACGGTAGCCGATGTCGTCGCCAAAGGTGGTCGCGTGCTGTTCGTCGGCACTAAGCGGCAAGCCTCTGAAGCTGTCGCTGCCGCGGCCAAATCTTGCGCGCAGTATTACGTGAATCATCGCTGGCTCGGCGGCACGCTGACCAATTGGCGGACCATCTCCAACTCGATCAAGCGGCTGAAGTCGCTCGAGGAGCTGCTCGCCGGCGAGACGCAGGGTCTCACCAAGAAGGAGCTGCTCAATCTCACCCGCGAGAAGGACAAGCTCGAGCGCGCGCTTGGCGGCATCAAGGACATGGGCGCGCTGCCCGATTTGATGTTCGTCATCGACACCAATAAAGAAGCGATCGCCATCGCCGAGGCACGCAAGCTCCATATGCCGGTCGTGGCCATCGTTGATTCCAATTGCGATCCGGACGGCATCAGCCATCCCATCCCCGGCAATGACGATGCCGGCCGCGCCATCACGCTCTATTGCGATCTCATCGCGCGTGCCGCAATCGACGGCATCGAGCGCGCTCAAAGCGGCGCCGGTGTCGATCTTGGCGCTACCGACGCGCCACGTGGCGAAGCCGGTCTCGACGAGGGCGAAGAGGGTGCCGGTGAGCGCAGGAACCGCAGGCGTCCACCGCGAGGCGATACCAAGGATGCGGGCAGTGGCCGGCCGCGTGGTGATGCTCGGCGAGGCCCCAGGAAGCCGCGCCCGGGTGGCGGTGGCGGCAATGGCAAGCCGGCGACAACCCAGACAAACGGCTAGCGCCGTCACCAATGCCCGGCCGATAGAGGCCACGACGTTAGAGGCGAGACATGGCGATTACCGCAAACATGGTGAAGGACCTGCGCGAGAAGACCGGCGCAGGCATGATGGACTGCAAGGCAGCGCTCAACGAGAATAGCGGTGACATGGAAGCCGCCGTCGATTGGCTGCGCGCCAAAGGCCTGGCCAAGGCCGCCAAGAAAGCCGGCCGCGTCGCCGCCGAAGGCTTGATCGGCCTCGGTGCCGACGCCAAGAAAGCGGCGTTGGTCGAGGTCAATTCCGAGACCGACTTCGTTGCCCGCAATCAGGCCTTCCAGGACATGACCCGCGCCATCTCGGAAGCCGCCCTGAAGGCCAAAGGCAATCTCGATGCCCTTGGCGCTGCCAAATTTCCGGGCGGCAGCGGTACCGTCGCCGACACCATAAAGGAAATGATCGGCTCGATCGGCGAGAATATGTCGCTCCGCCGCACGGCGTACCTGTCCGTCAAGGACGGCGCGGTGGCGAACTACATGCACAACACCATCGCCTCCGGTCTCGGCAAGATCGGCGTGATCGTCGCGCTCGAGTCGAAGGGTGACGTGGAAAAGCTGAAGGCCTTTGGCAAGCAGGTCGCGATGCACATCGCCGCTGCCAACCCGCAAGCCATCGACGCCGACAGCCTCGATAAGGCGCTGATCGAACGCGAGCGCGCTGTGCTGACCGAACAGGCGAAGGAATCTGGCAAGCCGGCCCCCGTCATCGAGAAGATGGTCGAGGGGCGCTTGCGGAAGTTCTTCGAGGAGGTCGTGCTGCTGTCTCAGGCCTTCGTCCACGATCCGGAGACCACCGTCTCCAAGGCGCTTGCCGCTGCCGAAAAGGACGCCGGCGCGCCCATCAAGATCACGGGTTTCCATCGCTTCGCGCTTGGCGAGGGGATCGATCGCCCTGACAGCGATTTCGCCGCAGAAGTTGCGGCGGCGGCGTCAGGCTCGTAGGGTCGTTGCGTCACGAGGTGCTGTCAGCGCCTCAGCATTTCGCAGTCGCCCGCGTCGGATCGACCGACCGCGGGCATTTTCGGGATGTAGGGTCATGGCTCAATCACGCAAGCTACTCTACAGCCGCCCGCTGGTGAAGCTCTCAGGCGAGGCCCTGATGGGCAAGGCCGGCTACGGCATCGATAATTCCGTTCTATCCCGGATTGCCGGCGACCTCGCCGCGGCACTCGACCTCGGAGCGAAGCTCTCCGTCGTGATCGGCGGCGGCAATATCTATCGCGGGCTTAGCGGCGCCGCCGGCGGCATGGACCGGGTCAGCGGCGACTATATGGGCATGCTGGCGACGGTGATGAATGGACTGGCACTCGGGGCCGCCCTTGAAGCGCTGGGACGGCCCGCCCGCGTTATGTCTGCAATTTCGATGCCGACTGTCTGCGAACCTTTGATCCGTCCCCGCGCGCTCGACCATCTCGAAAAGGGCAGGGTGGTGATCCTGACCGGAGGCACCGGCAACCCGTTCTTCACCACCGATACGGCTGCCGCCCTTCGGGCCGCCGAGATGGGCTGCGACGGCCTCCTCAAGGCCACTCAGGTCGACGGCGTCTATAGCGCAGACCCCGAAACCACGCCGAATGCGACCCGTTACGACGAACTGACCTATGACGACGTGCTGCGCCAAGATCTCAGGATCATGGACGGCGCCGCGATCGCCCTTGCGAGAGACAATCGGATTCCGATAATTGTGTTCTCGATCAAGGCGAAAGGCGGCTTGGCCGACGTCTTACAGGGGCGGGGTGCCTCGACCAAGGTCGCGGCAAAGGCTTGAGCGCGAGGCCGAAGCAAGTGCTTAGCCCAAGGGGCGCGGGCAAAACCCACGCCGAAAGGGAGGAGAGATGACGAACTTCGACCTGAAGGAGACCGAGCGGCGCATGCGCGGCGCGCTCACCATCTTGAAACAGGAATTCGGCGGCTTGCGCACCGGCCGTGCCAGCGCCGCCCTGCTCGATCCCATCGTGGTGAACGCTTACGGCGGCAGCCCGATGCCGCTGAACCAGCTCGCCACCATCAACGTTCCCGAGCCCCGGCTGATCACCGTCCAAGTCTGGGACCGGAGCCAGATCGGCGCGGTCGAGCGTGCCATCCGTGAATCCAATCTCGGCCTCAATCCGATCGGTGAAGGTCAGTTGCTGCGCCTGCCGATCCCTGAGCTTAACCAAGAACGCCGTCAGGAGATTGCCAAGGTCGCGCATAAATATACTGAGCAGGCTCGCATCGCCGTCCGCAACGTGCGCCGCGACGGCATGGAGCATCTGAAGAAGATGGAAAAGGACGGCGACATCAGTAAGGACGATCACCATTCGCTGTCGACCAAGGTGCAAGAATTGACCGACAAGGTGATCAGGGAAATCGACGAGGCTCTGGCGGCCAAAGAAGCCGAGATCATGCATGTCTAACCGACGGAAAACGATTGTTGGAATGGAGCGCGCAATTTGACGCTCACCGCCGATAAGCTCGCCTGGGGCTCCGAGGGACCGGCGCCGCGCCATATCGCCATCATCATGGATGGCAATGGACGCTGGGCCGCCGAGCGTGGCTTGCCCCGAACCGAAGGCCACCGCCGGGGTGTGGAAAGCGTGCGCCGCACGGTCCGGGCCGCGATCGATCTCGGCATTACGCATCTCACGCTGTTCAGCTTCTCATCGGAGAATTGGGCGCGGCCCCCGCAAGAGGTCCACTATCTCTTCGGCCTGCTTCGCCGCTTCGTCCGCCGCGATCTGGCCGACCTTCACAAGAATGGTGTCAAGATCAACATCATCGGCGCGCGCGAAGGCCTTGAGAAAGACGTGCTCAAGCTGATCGACGACGCGGTCGAACTCACTAAGGACAACACCGCGCTCGAACTCACCATCGCCTTCAATTACGGCGCCCGTGACGAAATCGCCCGCGCTGCTCGCCGCATTGCCGAGGATGTGACCGGCGGCAAGCTTGAGCCGCGTGAAATCACTGTCGAGCGCTTCGCCTCCTATCTCAATACCGCAGGAACGCCCGACCCGGATCTCCTGATCCGCACCAGCGGTGAGCTTCGCTTGAGCAATTTCCTGCTCTGGCAGCTCGCTTATAGCGAGTTCGTCTTCGTCGACACCTATTGGCCGGATTTCTCCAAGGAGACGCTCGAAGCCGCGATCGCCGAGTATCAGCGGCGCAGCCGCCGCTTCGGTGGCCTTGCCGCAAGGTCGACGGCGTGAGGGCGCTTCCCGCTGCTCAGCGCAAAACCATGCCGGCAACCGCTCCCCAACACGAGATCGCCAAGCGTGTCGCGTCTGCGGTGGTACTCGCCATTGTCGCGCTCGGCGCGGTGATTGCGAGCCCCTGGAGCTTCGCGGTCCTCGTCATCGTGGCAGGGGGCATCGTCGCCTGGGAGTGGGGTAAGCTCGTTCGTGGCACAGGCGCCGATCTAATTGCGTTGGTCGTGGCCCTGACGGTTGCGGCCATCGCGCTCCTGGTCACGCTCGGCAGAATTGATGCCGCCCTCATCTCTATTCCCGTTGCACTCGCTGCGGTCTGGGCTCTCAGCCTCGGTTCACAAAATGCGGCTTGGTCGATCCTCGGTGTTGCTTACGCCGCGCTCCCGGCTTTCGCTCTAGTGTGGCTCCGCAGCGATCCAACTCTAGGCCTCGCTGCGATGCTCTTTCTCCTCGCCGTGTCATGGACCACCGATACGGCGTCTTATGCTGCCGGCCGGCTCATCGGCGGCCCTAAGCTCGCGCCCATCATCTCGCCGAAGAAAACCTGGTCGGGGCTCATTATCGGCACAATTGCACCTGCAATCGTCGGCTATGCTACCTCCTTGTTGCTAAAGGACAGTTCGGGCTTTCGGCTCGCCCTTGTGAGCATCGCGATTGCCGCTTTTTGTCAGCTTGGCGATCTGAGCGAGAGCGCGGTGAAGCGAAAGTTCGGAACCAAGGATATGAGCCAGCTGATCCCAGGCCATGGCGGCCTGCTCGACCGGATTGATGGCCTCTTGTTTGCGAGCCTCGCGGCTGCTCTGATTGCCTTGCGCGACCCCTCGAGCCCGGGCCGCGGGCTATTGATGTGGTGAGCTTATGAGTGTGCTGACCTACCCAAAGCCGCGCGAGGCGGTCCCGAGGCCGAACGCACCGAAGCGCGTCACGATTTTGGGCGCAACCGGCTCGATCGGCGAGAACACGCTCGATCTCATCGGCCGCAATCAAGCCGACTACGAAGTCGTCGCGCTCACCGGCGGCAAGAACGTTTCGCGGCTCGCAGCGCTCGCCCGCACCCATCGCGCCAAGCGCGCTGTCATTGCCGATCAATCCTGTTACGCCGAGCTCCGCGACGCACTCTCCGGTAGCGGAATTGAAGCCGCTTCCGGTCCCGATGCGGTGGAAGAGGCAGCATCACTCCCGGCTGATTGGGTCATGGGCGCCATCGTCGGCATCGCCGGCCTTAAGCCCACGCTCGAAGCCGTGCGCCAGGGTACATGCACGGCAATCGCCAACAAGGAATGTCTGGTTGCCGCGGGCGAGCTCTTCATGTCGGAGGTCGCGCGCCATCGCACCCGGCTGCTGCCGGTCGACTCGGAGCACTCGGCTGTGTACCAGGTCCTCGCCGACTCCGACGTTGCGAGAATCGACAAGATTTACCTGACCGCGTCGGGCGGACCGTTCCGTTCCATGAGCCGGAATGACATGGAGCGCGTGACCCCGGAACAAGCGCTCATGCATCCAAATTGGTCGATGGGGCCGAAGGTCACCATCGATTCCGCGACGCTGATGAACAAAGGCCTCGAGCTGATCGAGGCCTATTATTTGTTCGGCCTGCGCACCGACCAGCTCGACGTTCTGATCCACCCGCAATCTGTCGTGCATTGCCTGCTCTATCACCGCGACGGCTCGGTGCTGGCGCAAATGAGCCAGCCCGATATGCGCACGCCCATCGCCTATAGCCTGGCCTGGCCGGAGCGGATGCATGCGCCGGTGGCGCGCCTCGATCTTGCCAAGCTCGGCGCGCTCTATTTCGAAGCACCGGACATGATGCGATTCCCTGCACTTCGCATCGCTCTGGAAGCCTTGGCGACAGGAGGCAGTGCCACGACCGTGCTCAATGCGGCCAATGAGGTCGCTGTCCAAGCCTTTCTCGCCAAGCGGATCGGATTCCTCGCCATTGCAGCACTTGTCGAGGCAACATTGGAGGCCGCCGCGGGCCTTACCGCGGCAGCGCCGAAAAATGTCGAAGAGGTCCTCGGCATCGATCAAGAGGCCAGGGGATATGCCGAGACGCTCCTCCAACGATTTGCATGATGGTCGCGAGCGGGCTACAAAGGTTCAACAGCCGGGATAAAGACTTCAATGGAAACGATTACTCGTGTTTTTGGCTCTAGTGGCGCGTGGCTTCTTACCCCGCTCGGATTTATCTTTGTTTTGACCATCGTGGTCTTCTTCCATGAGCTTGGCCATTTCCTCGTAGCGCGTTGGTGCGGCGTGACCGTCAAAGCCTTCTCCATTGGCTTCGGTCCCGAGATCTTCGGTTTCACCGATAAAAAGGGCACACGTTGGCGCCTCTGCTGGATCCCGCTCGGGGGCTACGTGAAGTTCGTCGATGACGACGATGTGACGAGCTCAAGCGGCAAGACGCTGAAGCGCCTGACCAACGAGCAGCGGAAGGGCAGCTTCCGGGATAAGCCGGTTGGCGCGCGTGCCGCCGTGGTTGCCGCGGGCCCGATCGCCAACTTTCTTTTAGCCGTCGCGATTTTCACCTTCATTTTCAGCGTTTTTGGCCAGCAAATTACCTCGGCCAAGGTCGATTCGATCGGCCCCGGCAGTGCAGCGGAGCGTGCCGGCTTCCAGCCTGGTGATCTCATCCTCAGCATCGATGGCGAACTGATCGAGAGCTTCAGCGATATGCAGCGCATCGTGAGCGCCAGTCCAAATCAGGCGCTCAACTTCGTCGTCAAGCGAGGCGACCAGACCGTCAATTTGGTAGCAACCCCGGAATTCAAGGAATTCACCGACAATTTCGGCAACAAGATGCGGATTGGGCTGTTGGGTATCCAGCGGAGTGCTTCGCCCGAAGAGTGGACCGTCAAACGGCACAATCCGGTCGAGGCTTTCGTCGCCGGCGTCAAAGAGTGCTATTTCATCGTCTCGCGCTCAATCAGCTATCTCTACGGCATTGCCTCCGGGCGCGAAGCCGCCGACCAGCTTGGCGGCCCGATCCGAATCGCCCAGCTTTCGGGACAAGTCGCCACAGTCGGCTTTATTCCACTGCTCAACTTCGCCGCTATCATTTCCGTAAGTATTGGCCTGTTAAATCTGTTTCCAATCCCAATGTTGGATGGCGGACATCTTCTGTTCTACGGTATTGAAGCGATCCGGGGGAAGCCGTTGAGCGAATACACCCAGGAGATCGGTTTCCGCATTGGCCTCGCCTTCGTACTTATGCTAATGATCTTCGCGACGTGGAATGACCTGATTCATATGATGTTTTCCTAATTTTGGGGGCCTGCAGCAAACCCGCCGCCAAGGGCATAAGAGGCCAGCTGCAGCCAGACGTGGGAACCAAAAATAGCCACAAAACGGTGGCCAGTTTCGATCCTTAGTATCGCGTCCTGATGGGGATCGGCGTGAGGGGACAACACCAGTAATGGTGCGGCAAGTCTTGGGCCGAGGGCTGTTCGCAGCCCTCCTTGTGTTATCTGCTGTCCCGCTTTCGCTGATTGCCAGCGTGAGTTTAGGGACGCAGCCCGCTTATGCCCAAGATTCGGGTGCTATCAAAAGCATTCGCGTCGAAGGCAATAAGCGCGTCGAGCCGGAGACGGTTCGTTCCTACCTGACCTTCTCCTCGGGTGACCCTTACGATCCCGCCAAAGTCGACGATTCGTTGAAGGCCCTGTTTGCCACCGGTCTGTTCCAGGACGTCCGCATGCGCAAAGAGGGGTCTACCCTCGTCGTCACCCTGGTCGAAAACCCGATCGTCAATCGCGTCGCCTTCGAGGGCAACAAAGAGATCGAGGACGACACCCTGGCCACGGAGGTCCAGCTCAAGCCCCGCGCGGTCTATACGCGAGCCCGGGTGCAGGCCGACGTCCAGCGCATCCTCAACCTCTACAGGCGCCAGGGCCTTTATGCCGCGCAGGTGGAGCCCAAGATCATCAATCTCGACAATAACCGCATCGACGTGGTCTTCGAGATCAATGAGGGCCCGACCACCAAGGTTCGGGCCATCAATTTCATCGGCAACTCGGCCTTCAGCGACTCGCAGCTGCGTTTCATCATCACGACCACGCAGACCAATTTGCTGAGTTTCCTCAAGAGCACCAACATTTACGACCCCGATCGGCTCAATTTGGATCGTGAGTTGTTGCGGCAGTTCTACATGAAGAACGGTTATGCCGACGCACGCATCATTTCGGCCACCGCCGACCTCGATCGCGACGGTCGTGGCTTCTTCATTACTTTCACCATCGAGGAGGGGGAGCGCTACCGCTTCGGCACGATCGACATCGAGTCCAACCTGACCTCGCTCAATGTCGATGCCATCAACGGCAACATCCTCACCCGCACCGGCAGGGTCTATAACGCTGACAAGATCGAGAAGACTGTCGAGGCCCTGACCATCGCCGTGTCGCAACAGGGCTACGCCTTCGGCCAGGTCAAGCCGCGCTTCGACCGCGACGAAGTGAACCACGTCATGAACATTACTTACGTGATCGACGAGGGTCCGCGCATATACATCGAGCGCATCAACATTGTCGGCAACTTCCGCACTCATGACGATGTGATTCGGCGCGAGTTTCGCGTGGCGGAGGGCGACGCTTTCAACCGCTTGCTGGTCGAGGCGGCGCGGAAGCGCTTGCGCGCACTCGGGTTCTTCAAGAGCGTCGACATCGACACCGAGCCTGGCAGCTCACCCGACCGCGTGGTTTTAGTGGTGAGACTTGTAGAGCAGCCAACCGGCGAACTCTCCTTCGGGGCTGGCTATTCAACCAGCGAAGGTGTGATCGGCGACATCAGCCTTACCGAACGCAACCTGATGGGCAAGGGTCAGTACGTTCGGCTTGGTTTCTCGGGAAGTCTTGAGCGCGCCCAAGTCGATTTCAGCTTCACCGAGCCGCATTTTCTTGACCGCAATCTCGCGGCCGGGTTCGATCTCTTCTACAAGGAGGTCGATTTCACCGACGTGGCCTCCTTCAAGGAGCGCGACGCCGGCGGCGACATCCGGTTCGGATTCCCCATCGCCGACGACACCCAGCTTGGTCTGCGTTACAAGTTTGAGCGCGAAACCATTTACGACGTCACGGACGATGCCTCGCTTGCCGTGCAGACTGCGGAAGGCACCTCGAACGTCTCCAGCATCGGCTACACCGTCGCCTATGACACGCGCAACATTCCCAATTCCCCGACCAGCGGCGCCTTCGTCTCGTGGTCGCAAGATTTGGCCGGCGTCGGCGGCGATGTGCGTTATATCCGCTCGGTCGCCGATGCTCGCGGCTACTATCCGGTCACCAACAAGATCACCTTGGTCGGTCGCGCCCAAGGCGGCGCCATCGAGGGATGGGGCGGTGACGATGTTCGCATGACCGATCTGTTCTTCAAGGGCGGCGAGACCGTGCGCGGTTTCCAGCGCGCGGGCTTTGGTCCTCGTGATGCTTGCGAAGATCCCGTGACCCACCAGCAGGTCGGCCATTGTACGCGCGACGCTCTCGGCGGTGAGCTATTTTGGGCGACCACTGCCGAACTCCGCTTTCCCTTCCCCTTCATTCCCGACAGTCTCGGCATGCAGGGTGCCTTCTTTGTTGATGCGGGTTCGTTGTTCGACCCCAGCCAAATCGCGTTGCAAGCGGTTGAAGCCGGCAATCTCGACGATTGCAGTAAGAAAGCCAAAAATTGCGTGAGGCCAAGTTTCATCAACGACAGCAGCGCGCCGCGTGTGTCGGCGGGTTTCAGCGTCATTTGGCAATCGCCCTTGGGGCCGTTGCGCGCCGATATCGCCGAGGCTCTGCTCAAAGCTGAATTCGATCGGACGGAACTCTTCCGGTTCGGCGCCTCGACGAATTTCTAGAGCATGATTGCGAAAAGTCGCAGACTTCTCGGCCGAAATCGTGCGTCAAAGACAACGAACTGGGGTGAAATCCAATCCCACTGGATTTCACCCTAGGGGCTTGCCTATAACTCCCGTTTGGCGTCATGCCTCTGCCGAACGTCATTGGTGGATCAGATGGAACATCCGGGCTTTTTCGAGCGTGCTGGCCCATTTCCCTTGCGCACCTTGAGCGAGGTGGCCGGAGCCAGTCTCGCCAATGGTGCCAATCCCGACACTGCGATTGGCGATGTGAAACCGCTTGATGTCGCCAAGCGAGGGGACATCTCTTTCCTCGATAATCCGAAATATCTCACGCTCTTTACCACAACTGAGGCAAGCGCCTGTTTAGTGGCGCCGAAGTTCGCAGCCCAAGCCCCTTCCGACATGGCCTGTTTGGTCATGCCCGACCCCTACCAAGGCTTCGCCAAGGTGCTTGCGTTGTTCTACCCGGACGCCATGAAGCCAATGCTCGCGGTTCGGGTCGGGGTCACCACCGACCAACCAATCCATCCGAGCGCTGTGTTTGAGGAGGGCGTGATCGTCGAGCCTGGAGCTGTGATCGGTCCCGAGGCCTCGATCGGCACAGGCACCATTATCGCTGCCGGTACGATCATCGGCTACCGCGTGCATGTGGGCCGGGATTGCTATATCGGGCCGAACGCCACAATAACTAACGCGTTAGTTGGCAATCGCGTGATTGTCCATGCCGGGGTCTCGATCGGGCAGGACGGGTTTGGCTTCGCCATGGGGCGCGGAGGCCATCTCAAAGTGCCGCAAATCGGCCGCGTGATCATTCAGGACGATGTCGAGATCGGCGCCAACACCACGATCGACCGCGGCGCCTTGCGCGACACCATCGTCGGCGAGGGCACGAAAATTGATAATCTCGTGCAAATCGGGCACAACGTTGTAATTGGAAGGCATTGCGTGATTGTGGCTCAAACAGGTATTTCAGGAAGCTCTGAACTCGGCGATTTCGTTGCCCTTGGCGGTCAGGCGGCCGTGGTCGGCCACGTCAAGATCGGCGCCGGAGCGCAGATTGCGGCGACCAGCAAGGTAAATAGCGACGTGCCCGCCGGAGCGCGCTGGGGCGGAACCCCCGCCAAGCCCATACGGCTATGGTTCAGGGAGATGACGTTGCTGCGCCGCCTTGCCGAACGGAAAACTGGCGAAGGTGATGAGGACGAAGGCGAGACGGATTAGGTTTTTGGAGCAAAGTGAATGAATGATCGCGGAGCAAAATCGAAGCTGAAGTCGGTCGACATCGCGACCATCCTTAAGCTCGTGCCGCATCGCTACCCGTTCCTCCTTGTCGATCGCATCATCGACATGGACGGTGACCGCTCGGCCATCGGCATCAAGAACGTCACGATGAACGAGCCGTATTTCCAGGGGCATTTTCCCGGGAACCCGGTGATGCCGGGCGTGCTGCTGATCGAAGGCATGGCACAAACCGCCGGCGCGCTCTGCATGGCCCATCGCGACGACCTGGAGAAGCCGCCGCTGGTTTATTTCATGGCCATCGATAAAGCCCGCTTCCGCCGCCCGGTGATCCCCGGCGACACCGTGCACTACCATGTGCATAAAATGCGCAACCGCGGGCGTGTTTGGCGGTTCCGTGCCCAGGCTATGGTCGACGGCACCTGCGTCGCCGAGGCAGAGGTCAGCGCCATCATCGTCGAAACATAGGCGCGACCGGTATGGCCAACATCCATGCGACCGCCCTGGTCGATAAGGGCGCGAGTCTTGCCGCTGACGTCAGCGTCGGTCCGTTCTGCATCATCGGTCCCGAGGTCAAGATCGGCGCCGGCAGCGTGCTTCACTCGCATATCGTGCTGACCGGGAAATCGACGATCGGCAGTGCCTGTCAGATTTTTCCTTTCGCCTCGATCGGTCACATTCCGCAAGATTTGAAATATCACGGCGAAGATACAAGGCTCGAAATCGGCGATCACACTGTCATTCGCGAATACGTCACCATCAATCCGGGCACCGAGGGCGGCGGCGGTGTCACCCGCGTCGGTTCCAACTGCCTCTTGATGGTCGGCGCGCATATCGCCCATGACTGCCAGCTCGCCGACCATGTAATCATGGTCAACAATGCGACCCTCGCCGGACATGTCACCGTGGGCGAGCACGCGATTCTCGGCGGTCTTTGCGCCGTGCATCAATTTGTTCGCATCGGCGCTCACTCTTTTGTCGGTGGCATGTCGGGGGTCGAGAATGATCTCATCCCTTACGGCATGGCGCTCGGCAATCGTGCCGTCTTGGCCGGACTCAACATCGTGGGCCTCAAGCGTCACGGTTTCCCGCGCGAACAGATCCATGAACTCAGGCAAGCCTACCGCATGCTGTTCGCCAGCGAAGGCACGTTGATGGAGCGGCTAGAGGACGTCGATAAGATGTTTCCGTCCAACGTGCTCGTACAAAGTATCGTGAGTTTCATCCGCGCCCAATCAGACCGCTCTCTATGCGTCCCTCGCAATGGCACCACGCCAGCATAGTCGGCGCGCTCGCGCGTCCTCTCACGTCGCGCCCGATCCTGCGCGGCAACGGCCGCTGGCGATCCTTGCCGGCAGCGGCTCGATGCCGATTCACGTGGCTGAGGCTGCGGTAGCGGAAGGCCGTCCGGTTCATATCGTGGCCTTGAAGGGTTCGGCCGCGGAGGAGGTGAAGGCCTTTCCCCACACCTGGGTCAATATCGGCCAGATCGGAAGGATGTTAAGCGCGTTCAAGCAAAACGACTGCAAGGAGCTCGTCATCATCGGTTCGGTGCGGCGGCCCAATTTCGGTGAGCTGCGCGTCGACTGGGGCACCGTTGTCAATCTCAAGGGCCTGCTCAAACTACGAACCGCCGGCGGCGACAGTTCGCTATTGGGTCGCATCACCAGCTTCTTCGAGGCGAAGGGGATGCATGTCAGCGGCGCTCATGAGATCGCGCCCGACCTCCTGGCGGCGCGCGGTCCTCTCGGCCGGCTGAAACCCAATCAGCCAACAGAGGCGGATATCGAGCTCGGACGGAAGGCCGTCGCCACGCTCGGTCCGCTCGACGTGGGCCAGGCCGTGGTGGTGGCAAGAGGGCACATCATCGCCGTCGAGGCCGCGGAAGGCACTGATGCCGTGGTCGAACGCTGCAAGGACTTAAAGAAGTGGAGTCTCGGTCGCGGCAGCCCGCGTGTCGGTGTCCTGGTGAAATGCGCAAAACCCGGACAGGACCGTCGGATCGATCTTCCTTCGATTGGGCCTGAGACGGTGCGCCGCGTGGCGGAGGCAAGATTGACCGGCATCGCCGTGGCAGCCGGCGACGTGCTGATCGCGGAGCGGGAAGAGGTGATCCGCCTCGCTAACCGACTCGGCATCTTCATCGTCGGTGTGGCGCCTCCCGCTTCTGGCGCGAAGGGACGCCCCACCAAAAGGAGGCCCTCGTGAACGCGGGCCCGACCAAGATCTTCCTGATCGCCGGCGAGCATTCCGGCGACGCTCTCGGCGGCAAGCTGATCGAGGCGCTTAAGGCGCAATCGTCGCGCCCGCTGGAATTGAAAGGTGTCGGCGGCGAGTTCATGGGGGCGCAAGGTCTCCATTCGATGTTTCCCTTGACGGACCTCGCGGTCATGAGCCCGCTCGATGTGCTGCCGCGGCTCCGGCATATCTTGAGGCGGATCAGAGAGAGTGCCGCCGCCGTGATCGATTTCGATCCGGACGTCCTCGTCATTCTCGACAGTCCCGAATTCACCCATCAAGTTGCCAAGCGCGTGCGCCGCAAGGCCCCGCAGATCCCCATTGTCGATTATGTCTCGCCGAGCGTGTGGGCTTGGCGACCTTGGCGCGCACGGAGCATGCGCCGTTATGTGGACCATATCCTCGGCATTCTGCCCTTCGAACCCGAAGCGCATCGGAGGCTCGGAGGTCCCCCTTGCAGCTATGTCGGCCACCCTCTGACCGAGAAACTCGATTGGATCGAGACGCGCGACCCAGAAGCCTTGCGTAAGCGGCTCGGCATTGCCGACGGAAGCCCGGTCCTTGTGGTTTTACCGGGAAGCCGCTCGAGTGAGGTGAAGCGGCTAATGGGACCCTTCGGCGATGCGATGCGTCGCTTACGGGAGCTCATTCCAACCCTCGAAATCATCTTACCGGTCGTGGAAAGTGTACGTGGACTGGTCGAGGAGGGGCTAAAAAGCTGGCCGCTCGGGTCGCATCTAGTGAGCGGAGAAGAGGACAAATTCGCAAGCTTTAGGCTGGCCCGCGCGGCGCTTGCAGCCTCAGGCACCGTGACGCTCGAACTTGCCGTCTCCGGCACCCCGATGGTCGTCGCCTATATCGTCGACGCGCTTGCCGCCCAGATCAGGTATATGCTGATCGCGCACTCCGTGGTGCTGCCCAACCTGGTGCTTGGGGAGAACGTCTTTCCCGAAATGCTGCAAGAGGATTGCGTGGGCGAGAAGCTCAGCGAGGCGCTTCTACCCCTGATTATGGATGGCCCGGAGCGCGATTGTCAGCTCGAGGGTCTAGCCCGCGTCAAAGCCCGCATGCGCCAGACCGGCGAGGCGCCGAGCGAGAAAGCCGCAAAGATCGTGCTCGATCATTTGCGCCGGCGCAATTAGCGCGCAGTGATTGGGACGTAGCCGCGCTCCGCGGCCCCCGTATAGAGCTGGCGCGGCCTGCCGATGCGCTGTGCCGGATCGCCGATCATTTCCTTCCACTGTGCGATCCAGCCGACGGTGCGGGCAATCGCGAACAGCACGGTGAACATATCGGTGGGGAACCCAAGCGCCTTCAGCGTGATGCCGGAATAGAAGTCTATATTGGGATAGAGCTTTTTCTCGACGAAATAATCGTCATTGAGCGCAATCCGCTCCAGCTCCATCGCTACCTGCAGAATCGGATCGTCTTTGTGGCCAACTGCCTCCAGCACCTCGTGGCAGGTCTTCTGCATGATCTTGGCGCGCGGATCGTAGTTCTTGTAGACGCGATGCCCGAATCCCATCAGTCGGAAGGGATCGTTCTTGTCCTTAGCCCGCTTGATGTACTCAGGGATACGGTCAACGGTGCCGATCTCCTGCAACATCTCGAGCGCCGCCTCGTTGGCGCCGCCATGCGCCGGGCCCCAGAGACAGGCGATGCCGGCCGAGACGCAGGCAAAGGGATTGGCACCGGAGGAGCCCGCGAGCCTCACCGTCGACGTTGAGGCGTTCTGCTCGTGATCGGCATGAAGGATGAAGATCCGGCGCATGGCCCGCGCCAGGATCGGGTTGACCTTGTACTCCTCGGAGGGCACCGCGAAGCACATGTGCAAAAAGTTGGAGGAGTAATCGAGTTCGTTCTTCGGATAAATGAACGGCTGACCGATTGAGTATTTATACGCCATCGCGGCGATGGTCGGCATCTTGGCGATCATACGCACGCTCGCCATCTCGCGCTGCGCCTCATCCTTGATGTCGATTGAATCGTGATAGAATGCCGAGAGCGCGCCGACCACCCCGACCATGACTGCCATCGGATGCGCATCCCGGCGGAAGCCGGTGTAGAACCGCGTCATCTGCTCATGCACCATGGTGTGGCGCGTGATGCGTTTGCAGAATTCTTCGTACTGCGCCGGCGTCGGCAACTCGCCGTAGAGCAGGAGGTAGCACGTCTCCATGAAGGTGCCCTGCTCGGCGAGCTGGTCGATTGGATAACCGCGATAGAGCAGCACACCCTTGTCGCCGTCGATAAAGGTAATCTTGGATTCGCACGCCGCCGTCGAGGTAAAGCCGGGATCGTAAGTGAAGCAACCGGTCTCGGCATAAAGCGTGCTGATATCGATGACGTCGGGGCCGAGCGTCCCTTTCAGCACGGGGAAGTCGCGCTGAACGCCGTCGACGCTGATCGCAGCGTCGGTCGGCTCTGGCTTGGTGGCGAAGCTTTCTGCAACGCTCATTGGGAGGCTCCTATGACAACCGTGGCGGGTTTGAGGACTGCTTTGTGCTCCCGACCCCACGAGAATTAGTTTTTGCAGTGCCACATATTCGCGCCAATTCTACCGCAGCGCAACATCGATGCATGCCGAAATATTAAGCAGATTCGTTAAGCAATCTGATCGCGGATTCGCTCAATTGATTCATCCCGGCCTAACACCTCCAGAACGTCGAAAATCCCTGGCGAGGTGGTTTTGCCCGTGAGCGCGACTCGAAGCGGCTGCGCCACTTTGCCGAGCTTCCTCCCTGTCTCCTCCGCGAAAGCCCGGACGCAGCCTTCAACTCTTTCGGCCAGCCAGGGTTCCACTGCTTCCAAAACCGGCAGCAAATCGGCGAGCGTGGCACGCCCGGGCGCGTCGAGGAGCTTCGCCGCCTGGTCGTCGATCGGAAGCGGCCTCCTCGCAAACAGATAGGCGGCGCCGTCAAGCAACTCGACCAGGGTCTTGGCGCGATCTTTCAAACCAGGCATCGCCCGTTCGAGTTTTGTCCAGCCATCAGGCAAGATCGTCTTCGCGAGCTCCGCGCCATTGGGAAGCTCGGGGACGAGCGCTTTCAGGCGTTCGACGATTTCCCGGTCCGAAGTGTCGCGGAGATAATGTCCGTTCAGATTTTCGAGCTTGGCAAAATCGAAGCGCGCTGCGGAACGTCCGATCGCGTCGAGATCGAACCACTCGACCATCTGCTCGGTCGACATGATCTCTTCGTCGCCATGACTCCAACCAAGCCTGACGAGATAATTTCGCAACGCCGCCGGCAAATAGCCCATGGCTCGATACGCATCGACCCCAAGCGCACCATGCCGCTTCGACAGCTTGGCGCCATCGGGTCCGTGGATCAGCGGCACGTGCGAGAAGATCGGCGTGCTCCAACCCATCGCCTTGTAGATTTGCGTCTGCCGCGCGGCGTTGGTCAGATGATCGTCGCCGCGAATGACATGGGTGATGCCCATGTCGTGATCGTCGACCACGACGGAGAGATTGTAGGTCGGCGTCCCGTCGCTTCTGAGGATGACGAGGTCGTCGAGATCCTTATTGGCGAAGGTCACGCGTCCTTGCACTTGATCGTCGATGATCGTCTCGCCGTCGCGGGGCGCCTTGAAGCGGATCGCGGGCTGCACCCCTGGAGGCGCGTCCTTATGGTCGCGATCCCGCCACGTGCCGTCATAGCCGGGCGAGCGTCCTTCGGCGCGGGCGCTCTCTCGCATCGCCGTGAGCTCGTCCGGGCTTGCATAGCAGCGGTAGGCGTTGCCTTTGGCGAGAAGCTCGAGTGCGACCTCGCGATGCCGCTCGGAGCGCGAGAGCTGATAAACCGGCTCGCCATCCCAATCGAGCTCGAGCCAACGCAAACCGTCGAGAATGGCGAGAATCGCGCCCTCGGTCGATCGGGCTTGGTCCGTGTCCTCGATGCGGAGCAGCATCGTGCCTCCCTTGGCACGCGCATAGAGCCAATTGAACAGCGCCGTCCGCGCGCCACCGATATGGAGGTAGCCGGTGGGCGAGGGCGCGAAGCGGGTGATGACGGGTTTGGTCATGAGGCCGGAATCGATAGAGAGCTAGGCCGGCTGATGTAGCATAGGGGTCTTACGGGGGTAAGGGCAGGGAGGAGCACCTCCGCTCTGCCGGTCGGTCGGTATCGAGCATGCCGCGTCGGGGCAAGCATGCGTGGCAAGACGGCGAGAACCATACGCGTTCGCCGGACGGGTGGTTTGCGCGGCTGATTACGGCTTCCTCCAGGGCCCCAACGAGTGAATCCGACCGCTGGTTCCTCTGGCTGCCAGTGCGCCGAGCCTTGAGGAAACTTAGTACCGCCGGATCAGGCCGACGAGCCGTCCCTGCACGCGCACCCGGTCTGGACCGAAGATGCGGGTCTCATAGGCGGGATTAGCGGCTTCGAGCGCGATCGAGTCGCCGCGGCGGCGAATGCGCTTCAGCGTGGCCTCTTCTTCGTCGACCAGCGCCACGACGATATCGCCATTATTGGCGTCGTCGCATTTCTTGACGACGATAGTGTCGCCTTCGAGGATGCCGGCATCGATCATCGAATCGCCTTTGACCTCGAGCGCGTAATGCTCGCCCTTGGAGAGCAGCTCCGGCGGCACTTCCATCGTGGCAAGCCGGGTCTGGATCGCCTCGATGGGAACGCCGGCGGCGATGCGGCCCATTACCGGGATACTGACGCTTTGCGGCATGCTCTCGCCTTCGGCCAATTGCGGCACCCGGCCCAGGCTTCCTTCGATCACGCTCGGGGAGAAGCCTCGGGAGCGCGACGCGGCCCCTTGCGGGATGGAATCTGGCAGCTTCACGATCTCCATGGCGCGCGCCCGGTGCGGCAGCCTGCGGACAAAGCCACGCTCTTCGAGAGCGGTAATGAGGCGGTGGATGCCCGACTTGGACTTGAGGTCCAAGGCCTCCTTCATCTCGTCGAAGGAGGGCGGCACGCCCGATTCCTTCAACCGCTCATGAATGAACATGAGAAGCTCTTTCTGCTTCGAAGTGAGCATCAGGTCCCCTTTGGGCCGCCTACCAGCCTGTACAAATCATGAACAGTTTACATGTTCTGTTTGTGTTCCGCAAGGACTAACGACACAACATGTCGTCGCTCCCCTGCGTCCGACGAAGGGTGTCCGCGATTCGCGTTGCCGAGGCCTTAATTTCTAGTCGTCGAGGAGCAGGATCTGGACGGGTGATCCCTTGGGGACCGCTGGCGCATTGATAGACCGCACGATCAGACAATCGGCTCGGGCGAGGTCTGCCACAAGCGAGCTGTCTTGCGAGGCGAGGGGGCGGACCACGCGCTCGCCCGCCGCGGCCCATTCCGAGACCGCCCGCATATAATGCTCCCGGGGGCCGTTGGCCTCGACCGCCTCCCCAAGCACCGCGTCCTGTGTCGGCTGCTCCGCGGCAAGACCCAATAAGCAACGCAGCATCGGCACCAGGAACACGCGCGCGCAGATGATCGCCGAGACGGGATTGCCCGGAAGCCCGAGCACGCGCTGATGTCCCATCCGCCCGTAGAGCATGGGCTTGCCGGGCCGCATCGCGATCTTCCAGAATTCGAGTTCGAGCCCTTCGCCACGAAGCGCGCCAGCGACGAGGTCCCGCTCACCAACCGAGGCGCCGCCAATGGTGACGAGAATATCCGCCGCGCTGCCGGCGCGGGCCAGCGTCACCAGGCTCTCGACATCGTCCTTGGCGATGCCAAGGCTCATGGCTTCGCCGCCTTCCGCCTCGACCAGCGCCGCCACGCCATAAGGCACCGACGAGACGATCTGATCTGGCGCAAGCTTCGAGCCCGGCGGCACCACTTCGTCGCCGGTTGCGAGGATCGCGACCTTGGGCTTCCGGCACACCGGAAGCTCGGCATGGTTCATGGCGGCGGCCAGCATCAGTGAGCGGCCATTGAGTTTCGCGTTGGCGGAGAGCAAGACGTCGCCCTGCTTGAAATCTTGCCCGCGCGGACGAATGTGCCGGCCCGGGCCTCCGGCCTTCACCACCACTTTGCCGCCGTCCTGCTCGGTGTCCTCCTGGATGACGATGCTGTCGGCGCCCTTCGGCACCGGCGCTCCGGTGAAGATGCGGACCGCCTCGCCCTCTTTCATGCTTCCCTCGAAGCCACACCCCGCGAGAGACTCGCCGATCAGTTTGAGTGTGGCTGGGAGCTTGGCGATGTCGGCGCCGCGCACCGCGTATCCGTCCATGGCAGATGCATCGAAGGGCGGTTGGGTCAGCGTCGCCGCCAGATCCTCCGCGAGCACCCGGCCGCTTGCCGCGTTGAGCGCAACCATCTCCCCCTCAAGCGGCACGAGCCCTTGCGTCACGCGGGCCAGAGCTTCGGCGACACTGAGGAGAGCCATGGGAGATCAACGCTTACCGGTAAACGGCGCGGCCTTGAACGCACCAGACCGGCCGCCGGTCTTCTCGACCAGCCGTATGCCAGAGAAAGACATGCCTCGGTCGACCGCCTTGCACATATCGTAGAGCGTGAGGCAGGCAATCGAGACCGCGGTCAGCGCCTCCATCTCCACGCCGGTCTTGCCCTCGACCTTCGCCATCGCTTCGACGCGGATGCCGGAAGGGTGGCGTGAGGGCTCAAAATCGACCGTGACTTGCGTCAAGGGAAGGGGATGGCAGAGCGGGATCAACTCATGCGTCCGCTTCGCCGCCATAATGCCGGCGATCCGCGCCGTCGCCAGCACGTCGCCCTTTTTGGCCTTGCCCTCGAGGATCAGATCAAGCGTGGCCGGCGCCATGGCGACAAAACCCTCGGCGGTCGCGCGGCGCGTCGTCACTTGCTTATCGCCGACATCGACCATGCGGGCTTCGCCTTTCTCATTGAGATGGCTGAGGCGGGAGCTCATTGCGCTGCCTCGCTGAGCTGTTCGCCCGTGAGTAGCACACGCGTGGCGGCCGCGACATCGGCTTGCCGCATCAGGCTTTCACCGACGAGGAACGCCTTTACGCCGGACTTGGCAAGCCTCAGCACATCGTCATGGGTAAAGATGCCGCTCTCCCCGATCACGATGCGATCGGCGGGAACACGCGGGGCAAGCCGCTCGGTCACTTCCAGACTGGTGACGAAACTCTTGAGGTCGCGATTATTGATGCCGATCAGTTCGGTATCGAGTTTAAGCGCGCGGTCGAGCTCTGCCTCGTCATGCACCTCCGCGAGCACGTCCATGCCGAGTTCGGCGGCTGCGTCGGTCAAAGTTTGGGCCATCGCGTCATCGACAGCCGCGAGAATGATCAAAATGCAATCCGCGCCGATCGCCCGCGCTTCGAGCACCTGGTATGGGTCGAGCATAAAGTCCTTGCGCAGCACTGGCAGCTTGGTCGCTGCGCGGGCTTGCACGAGATAATCGGGATGCCCCTGAAACGACGGCGTGTCGGTGAGAACCGAGAGACAAGCAGCACCTCCGGCTTCATAAGCGCGCGCTAAGGCGGGCGGATCGAAATCGGCGCGGATCAGGCCTTTGGACGGGCTTGCCTTCTTGATCTCGGCGATCAACGCCAAGCCAGATCCCTCAATGCTATTTCGCATCGCGCACGCGAAAGGACGCACCGGCGACGCCGTTTCGGCACGGAAGCGGAGCGCCGAAATGGCGACAGCCGCCTTGGCGGCCTCCACCTCTTTCCGCTTATAAGCCATGATCTTGTCGAGCACGTCCGCCATGGCTCAGACCTTATCATTGCTGAGGCGAATAAGCCCCTCCAGCACGCCCATAGCCTTACCGCTTTCGATCGACTGACTGGCTTTCGCCACCCCGTCGCGAAGCGACTCAGCCTTGCCGGCGACGAGGAGGGCGGCTGCGGCGTTCAAGAGCACGATATCCCGGAACGGCCCAATGTTTCCTTGCAACACAGCGCGAATATGAGCGGCATTCTCGACCGCATCACCGCCAACGAGATCGGCTGGCCGCGCCTCCGCGAGCCCGGCATTCCGCGGCGAGATCTTGAACGTCGCGACCCTGCCGGCGTCCAGCACCGCGACATGGCTGATCCCGGTCGTGGTCAGCTCATCGAGCCCATCGTCGCCATGCACGACCCAGGCACGCTCCACGCCGAGGAGTGCAAGCACGCACGCGATCTTCTCGACCCATTCCTCGGCAAACACGCCGACGAGCTGATATTTGGTTTCCGCGGGGTTGGCGAGAGGACCAAGCAGATTGAACATCGTGCGCGTGCCGAGCTCTGCGCGGGCTTTCGCCACATGACTCATCGCCGCGTGATGCGCCGGCGCAAACATGAAGCCGAGCCCACAAGTTTCGATGCAACGCTCGATTCTGTCGGGGGGCAACTCGATATTGACGCCAAGCGCCTTCAACACATCTGCCGAGCCTGAGCGCGACGAGATCGATTTGTTGCCATGCTTGGCGACCGGAACGCCGGCTCCGGCGACCACGAATGCCGCGCAAGTCGAAATGTTGAAGGTGCCCTTGGCGTCACCGCCAGTGCCGCACGTATCGACGGCGCCCTTCGGCGCTTTGACCTTGACCGCCCTGGCACGCATCGCGCGCGCAGCACCGGCGATCTCATCGATGGTCTCGCCACGGACCCGCATGCCCATCAGGAGGGACCCGATCTGTGCCTCGGTCGCAGCACCTGACATCATCAGCGTGAAAGCGTCAGCTGCCTCCTCTTGACTGAGTGTTTCGCCGGACGCGACTTTGCGGATGGCGCCGCGAAGATCCGCGATCGCAGCACTGCCTTGCACCATAGGGTTAGAGGGCACCGATTGCGTCTCGTGCTTCCGCCCCGCGGATGCGCCGGTCGACCCTGGCAAGGTCGAGGAAATTGGCGAGCAGTTGATGGCCATGCTCCGAGGCGATGCTCTCGGGATGGAATTGTACGCCGTGCACCGGGTAGCTCTTATGCCGCACGCCCATGATGAGGCCATCGTTGGTCGTCGCCGTGATCTCGAGCTCCTCCGGCAGGCTCGCCCGATCGATGATCAGCGAGTGGTAGCGCGTCGCCGAGAAATCTTGCTCGATCCCATCGAACACGCCTTGGCCGGTATGATGCACCTTGGAAAGCTTGCCATGCATCAGCGTCGGCGCGCGCACGATTCGCCCGCCATAGACTTGTCCGATCGCCTGATGGCCGAGGCAGACGCCCAAGATCGGCACCTCTGGTCCGGCACGTTTGATCAGGTCGAGGCAGATGCCGGCCCGGTCCGGATCGCAAGGCCCCGGTGACAGCACGATGGCGGACGGCTTCTCCGCCATCACC
>DATBSU010000215.1:0-5538 GCA_036559585.1 Methyloceanibacter sp. | reverse complement strand
CTGCGCCGCCGGTTCCTGATTGGTGTTGGAAATGCTGCGGAACATATAGTCCGTCGTGATCGTGGCAGACCCCGTCAGCGTCAGCTTGGTGTCATCAGCTTTGGCGGGCAAGGCCAACCCAGCAACGAGCGCCGCGCTCAGCAAGCCCAGTTTGACAGACCCCATAAAATTACATCCCCGATCCATTATCAAAGCTCCCAATTATTGTTGGCCGTCCCCCGACCGCTTCTGACATTTAGGCGAAAAGTCCATTGCGGAAGCTGAGCGCTTGCACCAAGGCCCTCCGGCTAATCTTTCGTTAAGATAGAGAGCGAGGCCCGCGAAGCAACGGAAAAGCCTTGTATTTTCGTAAGATGCGGAAGCGTGTGGCTCATCTGCAATGATGTGTGCAAGTTTGATGACACAATAGGCGTTGGTACAAATTTGGCTCCGGCAATATTCGCCGGCCTTGCTCAAGCCTTATGCATTTGCTCAGAGAAGCGGCGGATCGACCGACATATCGCTCCTAAGCGGCCATGCTTGTTCGCACTGGCCCCCTCGCCTAGATTGCCAAACCCAATGCAAATTCACCCTCAAAGCCGAATCGTTTCGACCAATTCATGAACCAGCCAGGTGCAGCAGCGACGGCGCTTGTGACCGGCGCCGGCCGCAGGGTTGGCCGCGCCATCGCCATTGACCTGGCGAGGGCGGGTTGGCGCATCGGCGTCCACTATCGCCGCTCGGAAGCGGAGGCCGCCGGTGTGGTGGCCGAGATCGAGCGAGACGGCGGCAGCGCGGCGGCATTTCAGGCCGATCTCACTCGCACCGACCAGTTCGCGCCGCTCATTCGCGATTGCGCCGAGCGGCTCGGGCCGGTCACCTGCCTGATCAACAGCGCCGCCCATTACGATTGGGACAATCTTCAATCGATGGGCCTCGAAAGCTGGGAAACCCATCTCGATATCGACTTGCGCGCGCCGGTGTTTCTCACTCAGGCCTTTGCCGCCCTGCTGCCTGAGACGGAGACCGGCAATGTGATCAATCTCATCGATCAGAAGGTCTGGCGGCTGAATCCGGATTTCTTCTCCTACACCATCGCCAAATCCGCGCTCTGGACCGCAACGCAAACCATGGCGCAAGCGCTTAGCCCGCGCATCCGCGTCAATGCCATCGCGCCCGGGCCGGTGCTTCCCAGCCACCGCCAAAGCCAAGCCGAGTTCGAGGTCGAATGCCGCGATACGCCGCTCGGCCGGGGCGCCACGCTGGAAGAGATTTGCGCCGCGATTCGCTTCCTCCTCGCCACGCCCTCGATCACCGGCCAAATGATCGCGATCGACGGTGGCCAACACCTGGGTTGAGGCGTTGTCTGAGAGTGCTTAACTTCGGCCTATGTCCACGGAAAACCCGGAAAATCCGCCGCCGACGCTGCCCGAGCGCATCAGAAATGCGCTTTTAGGGCCGGAAACCGGCGCGTCCGTGATCCTTCGCTACGCCAAGACGGCGCCATCGGGCCCCGGCGTTTACCGCATGTTCGCTGCCGACGACGAGGTGCTTTATGTCGGCAAGGCGCGGCACCTGAAGAAGCGGGTGCAGAGCTATGCGCGCGGGGCTGGCCACAATAACCGCATCGCCCGCATGGTAGCCGACACGGCGAGCATGGAATTCGTCACCACCGCGACGGAGATCGACGCGCTGCTGCTCGAGGCCAACCTGATCAAGCGGCTGAAGCCCCGCTACAACGTAGTGCTGCGCGACGACAAATCCTTCCCCTTCATTCTCATCGCTCGCGACCATCCGATCCCGCAAATCCTGAAGCATCGCGGCGGGCGGAACCGCAAAGGCGAATATTTCGGACCCTTCGCCTCGGCGGGCGCGGTGGGCCGGACCATCAACACCCTACAACGCGCCTTCCTGCTCAGGTCCTGCTCGGATTCCTATTACGAATCGCGCACGCGTCCCTGCCTGCTCTATCAGATCAAAAGGTGCAGCGCGCCCTGTACCGGCGAGATCTCGGCGGAGGATTACGGCCTCCTCGTCGACCAGGCGCTCAAATTCCTCACCGGCAAGAGCGATACGGTGAAGCATCGTCTGCACGCGCTGATGGACGATGCGAGTCTGAAGCAAGACTACGAGCGCGCCGCGAGCTTACGCGACCGGCTCACGGCGCTCTCTCACGTTCAGTCGCATCAGGGCATCAATCCGCGCACCGTCAAGGAAGCAGACGTGTTCGCCATCCACCAAGAGGCGGGGCAAAATTGCATCCAAGTGTTCTTCTTCCGCGCCGGCAACAATTGGGGGAATCGCGCCTACTTCCCGCGCGCCGACAAATCGCTGCCCGCCGAAGAGGTGCTCGAATCTTTCATCGCGCAATTCTATGACGACAAGCCGCCGCCGAAACTCATTCTATTGTCGGAAGCGCTGCTCGGTCGTCGCCTGCTCGCCGAAGCGCTGTCGCTCCGCGCCGGTCACAAGGTCGGCGTGCTCACGCCGCAACGTGGCGAGAAGAAGGAACTCGTCCTGCATGCGCTCGCCAATGCGCGCGAGGCGCTGGCGCGGCGACTTGCCGAGTCTTCGTCGCAGCAAGCGATCTATACACGCCTCGCCGAATTGTTCGAGCTCGAGGAGCTTCCCGAGCGCATCGAGGTTTATGACAACAGCCACATCTCCGGCACCAGCCCTGTCGGCGCCATGATCGTCTCCGGGGCAGAAGGCTTCATCAAGAGTCAGTATCGGAAGTTCAATATGAAGAACGTGGACCTAACCCCTGGAGACGACTACGCCATGATGCGCGAGATGCTGACGCGACGCTTCACCAAGCTCGCCAAAGAAAAAGAAGAACCGCATGGCTGGGCGGCGCCCGATCTGGTGCTGATCGATGGCGGGCCGGGGCAACTCGCCGCCGCGCACGAAGTGCTCGACGGGCTCGGCCTCAGCGACATTATGGTGGCGGCGATCGCCAAGGGACCCGACCGCAACGCCGGCCGCGAGCGCATCTATATCAGAGGCCGCGAACCGTTGATTTTGGAGCCGCGCGATCCTGTGCTTTATTGTCTCCAGACCTTGAGGGACGAGGCCCATCGCTTCGCCATCGGTGCCCATCGCGCCAGGCGCAAGAAGACGATCGGCGTCTCGCCCCTCGACGAAGTTGCAGGGATTGGGCCGAACCGGAAGCGCGCTTTGCTTCAGCATTTCGGCTCCGCCAAGGCCGTGAGCCGCGCCGGTATCGCCGACCTCGAAGCGGTCGGAGGCATCAGTGCTGCCATGGCCAAGGCGATCTATGATCACTTTCACGAGCGCGGATAGGCTGTTGAGATGAATCGGGAATCCGATGCAATGCGAGGCAGCGTGACGAGCCAACGGCGAGGCCGTTTCGTGAGCTTACCGAACATCCTCACCTATGGCCGTATCCTGGCCATTCCGGCGCTCGTCGCCTGCTTCTTCGTCAAGGGCGATTGGGGCCGCTGGGTCGCGATGTGGATTTTCATCGCCGCCGGCGTCAGCGATTTTCTCGACGGCTATCTTGCCCGCGCCTGGGAGCAGCAAAGCGCCATCGGCCGCATGCTGGACCCAATAGCCGACAAGCTGATCGTTGCCGCCGCACTGCTCATGCTCGCCGCAGACCAGACCATCGCCGGTTGGTCGCTATGGGCGGGCGTGATCATTCTCTGCCGCGAGATTCTCGTGTCGGGTTTGCGCGAATTTTTGGGCACGCTCGCCGTCAGCGTGCCCGTGACCCGTGTTGCCAAATGGAAAACCTTTTTGCAGATGCTGGCCATTGGCTTTCTGCTGGCGGGGAGTGCCGGCGACAAGATCTGGCCTTACACCACGCAGTTCGGACTCACCCTGTTATGGATCTCGGCGATCCTCACGCTCTATACCGGTTACGACTATTTGCTCGCCGCCGTGCGTCACGTCATGACAGAGGACTGAGATGCGGCTGCTCTATTTCGCCTGGGTGAGAGAGAAGACCGGCATCGGCACCGAGGAGGTCGAGCTGCCGCGCGAGGTGACCACCATCGCCGAGCTGATGACCTGGCAGAAGACCCGCGGTCCTGAATTCGCCCATGCTTTCGAGCGCTCCGAGTTCATTCGTGCCGCGATCGACAAAACCCATGTGCGGCCCAACGCGCTGATCGAAGCCGCTCGAGAGATCGCATTCTTCCCGCCGGTGACCGGAGGCTAGGATGATCCGCGTGCAAGAGGACGATTTCGACATCGGCGCCGAGATCGCCAAGCTGAAATCAGGCCGCACCGATATCGGCGCCATCGTCACCTTCACCGGCACCATGCGCGATTCATCGCACGGACAAACTCTCGATACGATGACGCTCGAACATTATCCCGGCATGACCGAAGCAGAGCTCGCGCGCATCGAAAGCGAAGCCCACGCGCGCTGGAACCTGCAGGCGTGCCTGATCATTCATCGATATGGCAGGCTCAAGCCCGGCGACAATATCGTGCTCGTCATCACCGCCTCGGAGCACCGCGCGCCCGCGTTCCGCGCCGCGGAATTTCTGATGGATTACCTCAAGAGCCACGCACCGTTCTGGAAATCGGAAAGCGGACCCGACGGCGAGCGCTGGGTCGAGGCCGAGACGAGCGACGAAGCCGCGCTCTCCCGCTGGGACGACGACAAGGACGCTGCTGAGTAACTCAGTAGACCCGCACGCCTCTCGGCGCGAGCGGGATATAGGGCCCCCAGACACAGACATCGCCCCATTCGCAAAGCCGCCCGTAACATTTCTTCACGTAAGAACAGGAGCGGCAGCGATAGACCGGCGTGCAGCCGTGGCAGCGCGCGATCCGCTGGCAGTCGCGCCAGACCTTGGCGGGCGTCACCAGGCTCTGCTGTTTCAGCGTCACCGAGACATGGGGGACAGACGACAGACCAGCTTTCGCATCGCCAGCCGGCAAAGTGCTAAGCATCGCGCCCAGCAGGCACGCAAAGATGGCGGCCATGAATTGCTTCTGCATTGTCCCCCTCCCCCTTATTTTCTTGAGAGTGACGCGGGAGGGTTGCAGGATCAAGTGTTGGTTTCGGGCGCCGGCTCAGCGATAGAGGATCCTGGCCTCAGGCGAGCGGCGCTTTTCCCAGCCCTCTTGCTCCAGCACTGGGCGATCGGCGTCAGCCTGCGGATAGCCGATGCAGAGATGGCCGATGAAAGTCCACTCCGCGGGAACATCGAGAATTTTGCTCATGCTCGCCGGGTCGATGATCGACACCCAGCCCATGCCGAGGCCTTCGGCCCGCGCCGTGAGCCAGAGCGTATGGATCGCCATGGCGACGGAATAATTGATCGTCTCCGGCATGGTGAGCCGCCCGAGCCCCGCGCCTTGCAGCGTCGAAGGATCGGCGAACACGCTGAGCTGGACAGGCGCATCGTCGAGGCCGGCGAGTTTCAGTCTGGCATAGAGCCCGGCACGGTCCGGCGTCTGTTGCGCCAGCGCATCTTCATTGCAGATTTCGAAATTGGCGCGGATGCCTGCGCGCTTTGTCTTGTCCTCAACGATGACGAAGCGCCAGGGCTCGCTCAAGCCAACGGATGGCGACAGACATGC
>DATBSU010000214.1:0-13184 GCA_036559585.1 Methyloceanibacter sp. | reverse complement strand
ATCGACAACCAGCCTGTCGACATTGTCTTTTTGCTCTTGCTTCCCGATGCCGGGAACAGTGACGCGCAGCTTAATGTGCTGGCCTGTGCTGCACGCCAGTTACGGGATCCGAAAGTACTTCAGAGGATTCGCGACGCCGTTAGTCCTCAGGTCCTGTTCGACGCCGTTGCCGGTGTGGACAGGGCGTAGGATGTCCGCTCTTGGCACTTAGCGGACAAGTGGCGCTGATGTAACTGATGTCCGCTTCTGACCCTATGCGGCTGGCGCCACTCACCGTGCCGCTATTCAAGCCGCGCGCAATGAGACAACAAAACATCCGTGAGGGTTGTCCGCAGAATGACTGCGTAATCGCGTGCTGTTTTTGTTGCGTTCCGAGGCTGTTTGACCAGTAAAACCGCAGAAAACGTGGCTTCGAGCTATGAATCAGAAAATTCCCAAGCTACGTGTCGAGGGTCCGATTCCCTTCACCCGCTCCAATCCCTGTACTCGTTAGGGGGCTAGCCAGGACTCGATACCGGAACGGCATCGCGTTTTTTGACTTCCTTGTAAAAGGCCCACCAAAGATGTGCCGCCGCTCCACGCAGCGGCCGCCATTTCTCGGCCAACGTCTCCATCCCTTTCGCCGAGGGTCGTTCATTCAAACCGAGTCCGATACGAGCACTCTCTTGTAGCGCGAGGTCGCCGGCCGGCCATGCATCGGGATGGCCCAGACAGAACAACAGATAGACGTCGGCTGTCCAAGGTCCCACGCCGTGCAACGCCGTTAAGACGCTGTGCGCTTCCTTCGCGTCTCGGTCGGCAAGCGCGTCAAGATCAAGGCGCTTTGCGGCGATCTCCCGGGCAATAGATTTTAGGGTCTGGATCTTCGCCGCGGACAGTCCAAGACGACCCAACCGATCTGAGCGGGCACCCCGAAAGACGTCATGATCAAACGGGTCGTACGCAGAGGTAAGTCGCTGCCAAATTGCCGAAGCACTGGCGGTAGAGAGTTGCTGACCGACGACAATTCCTGCGAGCCCTGCAAATCCGGATTGCCGGCGACGTAACGTTGGCATGCCGGCCCGATCCAAGATTGAACGAAGGCGAGTGTCGCGATGGGCGAGTTTCCTCACGGCATCTTCGAGATCGGCTTGAGTGTGAAGGGCAAACGTCATGTATCGCGCACCCGCAGGAGCGAACGTACTGCTCCCTTGAGTAGCGACTAACCGCGCTGGCGACGAGCAGGTTTCGCTACGGGAGAGTGGTTCTCTGCCTGCCAGCCACTGCACCCCAAATTAAGAGAACAATGATTGCCCCTACGGTCGCACCAATAAAGCCTGCCCCTTGGCCTGCGCTATACCAGCCAAGAGCCTGCCCCAAATAGGTGGCGACGAACGCTCCCACGATTCCTAGGATGGTGGTCAAAATGAAACCACTCGGCTCGTTAGTGCCGGGCGTGATCAACTTCGCAAGAACACCGGCAATGAAGCCGATTAAGATGGTCCATAGAATACCCATTCCAGCCTCCTTGATTGAACAGCAACGCGTCAGTTTAGTTTCGAACAGTAGAACTGGCGTTCAGGCCCGCGCTTCCGTCGGCAGACGGCCTTCGGGCGTGTACTTGTCGACCGCATTGGGTAGCTCCCGGCAAAGCCGCGCGACGAGCTCATCTCGCGATAGCCCAGTTTGTTTGGACAAACTGTCTAACACCTCCGGGCCGATGGCGCTTTCGAGTTGAGCCGGGGTGCAGGGTTTATTGGCGCCGGTCTTCACCCATGAATCCGCGGTCTCGCTCTGGCCGCTCTGCTTGAAACGATCCACCAGTTCACCTAGACCACCCCCGAGAATCCCGCCGGCACTCGCACCGCTGAGACCAAGCTGGCCAAGAATATTACCCAAACCGCCTTGGCCGTCGCCGCCGTTCTTGTCGTCGCTGAGTTTGCCGAGCATCTCGGCGATCTTGTCTCGGTTCTGGTAGCCCGCGATTGCGAGCAACGCCAACAACGCAGTCATAGATGGGGTTCCGCGGCTCATAGCTTGCTCCTCTTGTGGATCATAGCAACAGCACAGACAGATATAAGTTCCATTGTCGGCCCGACGCCGAGATCATTGCGGCGCGCTGCTTGGAATACCTGGTCGTGGGGGCAGGCCTCACCGTCTTTTGATGGTGCATTTCGCTATAAGCGGACTAGGATCGAACCTGCCGGGGGAGGTTTCGGCAATGGAGAGCAACATGCCTCATCTCCTCGTTAAGACGACAATTGTCGCTGTGACCCTTGGCCTGTTCGGCAGTTTTGCCGAGGCCAATGCAATGCCTCGCCTATCGCAAGACGGCCTGAGCACTCAGGCCCTGCCGGTCGGCTATTATCGTCATCGCTATGGCGGCTACCGCCACTATGGCTATAGCAACTACGGCTATAGTGGCTATCGCTACGGCGGCTACAGCCGTGGCTACGGCTATGGCGGATATGGCCGCGGCTGTGGCGGCGGCTACTACTAAGGGACTTTTTGAGTCGGGCAGCCCTCTCGGCTGCCCGACTACATATAGCTGATGCTGTCGCGTTGTCCCGTGCTCGGTCTTCTCCCAGGTGAAACGAGCGGTCATGAACTGCCAGATCGCGCGATAGGCCGCCGCCGACACCAGCAGCCAATAAAGCGGCACTACCCCACGATGTATAATACAAACATACAACTAAAGAGCGCGGTGTGATATCTAGCGGGCGGGGCGCCGTCAAAGTAGAAGAAGCCGGTGGAAGGGTGCGGCACCATCGATTCGCGGAGCATTTTTAAGCGGGGCGCGGCACTCATCGTCGCGCTCGGCGTTTTGTTGTCGCCTCTCGTCGCCGAGGCGCAAGTCCGCAACGAAATCGTCCCCGATGTCTGGCAAGGCGCGGCTCTGAGGCCGAAGCCGGACCTCAAGGGCGTGCAGAAGCTCCGCTTCGTCACCGACAGCGACTATCCGCCGTTCCATTATTTCGACGAGGAGGGCGTGCTCACCGGCTTCAATGTCGATCTCGCCAGGTCGATTTGCGAAGCTCTCAACGTCGAATGCGAGGTCAAGGCCGTCGAGTGGGACGAGCTCTTCACCGATCTCGATAACGGCGAGGCAGACGCGGCGATCGCCTCGATCCGCATCAGCGAGGAGTCGCTGGACAAGGCGGATTTCACCGAGCGCTATTACGCCACGCCGGCGCGCTTCATCGCCAAGAAGGACAATGCGCTGAAGGAAATCATTCCCGAGACCCTGGCCGAGAAAAAAATCGGCGTGGTCAAGGATACCGGGCACGAAGCCTATCTGAAGCAATTCTTCCCCGGCGCGACACTGGTCGAGTTCGACAGCGCCGACGCGGCGCAGGCCGCCTTGAAGAAAGGCGATGTCGAGTTCATGTTTGGCGACGGCATCGGCCTCACCTTCTGGCTGAACGGCGTGACCAGCGATGGTTGCTGCGAGTTCCGCGGCGGTCCCTATATCGATGCAAAATTTTTCGGCGAGGGTGTGGGCATCGCCGTGAGGAAGGGCAACCGTGAGCTCACCGAGATTTTGGACTACGCCCTAGAACAAGTGCACGCCTCCGGCCGCTACGAGGAGCTTTTCCTCCGCTACTTCCCGATGAGCTTCTTTTAAGCGGCCGGAACGGCAGCAGCAGACTCCAATCAAAACGCGACGGGTTCAGATTCTGGTAGGGTGGAAGCCCGATCGTCATGCCCTGATGCCCCCCTTCCGGCTGCGCCGTATAGGTCCTGAACAAGCGGTCCCAAATCGACAAATTGAATCCGTAATTGGAATCGTGCTCGCGCCGCAGCACGGAATGATGCACCCGGTGCATGTCTGGCGTCACGATGATGAGGCGCAAAATCCCATCGAGCGAGCGCGGCAGCGCCAGATTGGCGTGGTTGAACATAGCGCAACCATTGAGGATGACCTCGAACAGGAACACGGCGAGGGGAGACGCTCCTGTCACGAGCACCACCGCGATCTTCCACAGCATCGAAAGCCCAATCTCGATCGGATGAAATCGGATCGCCGTGGTGACGTCGATATCGCGATCGGCGTGATGAACTTGGTGCAAGCGCCAGAAGATCGGCACTTTGTGCGAGACGAGATGCTGCGCCCAGATGGCGAGATCGAGCGCGAGCAGCGCGATCACGAGTTTGAGCCAGCCCGGCCACGCGACTTGGTTGAGGAGCCCGATCCCGTTTCTTTCGGCATAGAACCCGGCAGCGACCGCGGCGACCGGGACGGCCAGCATCGCCAACAGACGGAGCATGAGCGCATCCACCACACCGATGCCGAGATTGGTGACCCAACGCCCTGACTTCCCCACCTCGAGCTTTCGCTTCGGCCACAGCACTTCCGCGAGCGCCATCAGCAGAAGAATGCCGACAAAGGCTGCAAGGCGGATGGCGCCGTCACTGTAGCCGAGGAGATTATTCATAGGCACAATGTCGGGTGCTTGGCTCGCCCCGTCAATTCGTCTCTCTTCCCGCGATCGACAAGCCGACCACGCCGAGGATCACCAGCGCCAGGCTGCCGATTTTGAGCAGCGTCATCGGCTCGCGGAAATAAGCCACCCCGATTGCGGCTGCCAGCGCGGTGCCGACACCGGACCAGATGGCGTAAGCGGTGGACAGCTCCAACTTTTTCATCGCGAGGATGACGGCCGCCGCCGAGCAGACATAGAACACCACCACGGCAATCGACGGCCCAGTCTCTGTAAGCCCGCGCGACAGCTTCATCGATGTGATGCCGGCAACTTCAAACAGGATTGCGACGGTAAGAAAAATCCAGGGCACGGCGTTTTCCCTTCGACTCAGCTGCAGGGTCAGGATTGAACAGCGAAATTGCGTGAAGGCTTGATGACAATTCGTGAGGCGATACCCCAAACTATAGCATCTCCAACGGCCGCTTCTGCTTGGGCTGCGGAAATGCGCGATCGAGCAGCTCAAGGTCCTGCTGCGACAGCACCAGATCGAGCGCGGCCTCGTTTTCCCGCATATGCGCCTCGTTCGAGCTTTTCGGGATGGTAATCACGTCGTCCTGGACCAACATCCAGGCGAGCGCGACCGAGGCCGCCGAGACGCGGTGCCCGGCGGCGACGGAATTAAGCGCCGGGTCGCGCAAGATCCGGCCCTGTTCGAACGGCGAATAGGCCATGATCGGAATCTTTCGCTCGCGGCACCAGGGCAAGAGCTCATGCTCGATGCCGCGGCGTTGCAGATTGTAGAGCACCTGATCGGTCTGCACCTGGTCGCCGCCGTTAAGCGCCACGAGCTCCTCCATGTCGGCGGTGTCGAAATTGCTGACGCCCCAGGATTCGATCAGTCCCTCGCGCAGCAGCGCCTGAAATCCTTCGAGCGTGGCTTCGAGCGGATGCCGGCCCCGCCAGTGCAAAAGATAGAGGTCCAGTTTCTCGATGCCGAGCCGCGCCAGGCTCCACTCGCAGGATGCGATCATGCCGACCTTGTTGGCATTGTCGGGAAGCACCTTGCTGACGATGAAGACCTCGTCGCGGCGTCCTTCGATGGCTTCGCCGACGATTTCCTCGGCGCCGCCATTGCCGTACATCTCGGCAGTGTCGATCAGCGTCATGCCGATCTCGAGACCAAGCTCGATCGCGGCCACTTCTTGCCGGCGTTTGCGCGGGTCCTCGCCCATGCCCCAGGTGCCCTGGCCGAGCTTGGGCACGACCCTGCCGGAAGGCAGCTTAACGGGGGGAATGCCGGCAGCTTCATCCATTCGCGGACACCTCGATCAAGACGCGCCACGATAGCACGGACAGCGTCTGTCGCGGAGGGAGGTGAAGCACAAGGATTAAGAGGGAGGCATCGCCAGGCGACGCCTCCCTTGGCTAATCCGTCAAGCTCGCTTGGCTTTAGGAACCGAGCGCGCTTCGTATTTGGAATGGAGCTGGAAGGCCAGCACCAGCAGCAGCACGCCGAAGATCAGCGCATAAGCGCCGAGCCACCAGATCAGCACGAAGGCGCCGACTAGCGGGGCAATGACGAGCAGGACACCGAAGATCAGCGAGCAGATGCCGCCGAGCGCGAGCCACCAGCGTCCATGATCCTGTTTCAGCGTGAAGGCCGCGGAGAGCATCAGGGCGCCGGAGATGATGGCCCAGATCGCGATGATCCAGATCAGCACAACGAGGGTAAGTCCCGGCCAGAGGAAGGCCACAGCCGCGGCGGCGATATCGACGAAGCCCTCAAGCAGCAGCAGGGCCCAGCGCTCGCCATTCCGTGCATTGCGGATGCCGGCCGCGATCGCGAACAGGCCGTCGACCAGGAGATAGGCGGAAAACAGTAGGATCAGCGACATCAGGGCGATGTCAGTTTCAAACAGACAGATCAGGCCGAAGATGATGCCCAAAATGCCGCGCAAACCCACCATCCACCAACTCTCCGCCAAGACTTCACTCAACGCGTCGCAACGCGCCGCCACAGCGGCAGGCGTGCGTGGTTTCTTTGCCGTGGTCGCCATGTGACATTTCCTCCGATCTGTCAGGATGATCAGCCAACTCTTGCCTCTGAGAGGCTTACGCGCGAATCGGTATGCGGCGCATGATGAAGCCAATCTGAAGGCGTAAAATCCCAATTCTTGCAGTTGTCCACAGGCGCCAAGCGATGATTTTTCGGCCTTTATCGGCCTGATTGGACGTCGGTCAAGCCACTTCGGCATCACGAGCCTGAACTTGGGAATGTCGGGAAAATAAACCTCTCAGCACTTTGATATGTCGGATTGCTGCGTTCCAATCTCGCGATCTCCGAGGCAAGAAAGAATTTCATTCTACGCCTCGCACCCCTGCCGCTTCGTTCATGTCGTTGGGTGAAACAAATCGGGCCCCTCATCAATTCCCCAATAACCTGCTTTAGTCGTATTTGTGCGGCACCATGTATTCGGGCGAGGACACGGAGGCTGTGAACGAGATGCGGGGGACGCCGCTACATGTGTGCGTCGTTGGTGGTGGCTTCACCGGAGCCGCCGCCGCAATCGCGTGCGCCGCCCGGATCGAGCATCCCTTCCGCCTCACCATCGTGGAACGCAGCAAAAGTCTTGGCCGCGGTGTCGCCTATGGCGGCGATCATCCGCTGCATCTCCTCAATGTCCGCACGCGCGACCTGTCCATTCGCGCTGGCCAGCCCGGAGACTTTCTCAATTGGGCATTCCGTCAGATCGACCAAGGCGAGAACCATTCGAGCCTGCATGAAGGCCTCGCCCATACGTTCTTGCCACGGCAATTATTCGGGGAATATGTGCGGCAGCGTCTTTTCGAAGCTGTCGATGGGCGTACCGACATCGATTTTACCGTTGTCAATGCCCCCGCGACTGGGCTGTCGGTGCAAGCCGGTCGCTATCGCATCGCGCTCGACGGCGCGGAGTCGCTCACTGCGGATATCGTCATCTTGGCCACCGCCTATGGTCCGCAAGCCAAGTCAATGCGGGGTGCGCTCGCACCCTACGAGCGCTTGAACAGCGAGCGTTTCGTCGGGGCCTCCTCGATCGTGCTGATCGGATCCGGTCTTACCATGGTCGATGTGCTGCTGACTGCGCGGCGCGAAGGCTTCACCAAGACGGCTTTGATAATTTCACGTCGCGGACAGCTTCCGAGAATCCACGCGCCGAAAGGCGTGGTTCCGCAACAAGTCGGACTGCCGCGATCGAAACGCGTTGCCTCGCTCGCCGCCGCTGTCCGCATCGCTTGCGAGGCCGCTGAAGCGCATGGCACGCCGTGGCAGGCGGTGATCAACGGCTTGCGACCCTCGCTCCAGACCATTTGGCAGAATCTGCCGGTCGAGGAGCAGGCGCGGTTCTTGCGACACCTCCGTTCCTTCTGGGACGCTCATCGTCATCGTCTTCCGATCGAAGTGCATGGCCGTATTCAATCCGAGTTCGCTGACGGCCGTGCCCAGCTGCTGCAAGGACGCGTGACCGAAATTGCAAGAACCTGCGACGGATTTGCCGTCACCGTCAGACGCCCCAATGGAGATCGCGAGGCGATCGAGACCGACCTGGCTTTCGACTGCACCGGACATCGGCCTGATCTCGCCCAGCCCTTGATCGCGAAAATGCTCGAGCAGGGGCTCGCAAGAGCCGATGCTCATGGCCTCGGCCTCGCGGTCGAGACCGACGGCCGGATCAAGGGTGACGCGCGCTCGCGCGGCCTGTTCGCACTTGGTCCTTTATGCCAGGGCTCGCTCTGGGAGATCACGTCGGTGCCCGAAATCGTGCGCCAGGCCGACCAGGCAGCGAGCGTCATCGCCGAGAGGAACTCTGCGAACTTGGATGCCCTCCTCGCCGGTTAACGTCCCCGGCAAGCCATTAATCTTTCATTATGGTTAACGCTTTGGGCCGTGAAAAAGCCATGAACACGCTGAATCTTATCGACTTTCCCGCTGGCTGCGCGCGCGCGGGGCGTTAACTATGTTGCTTAGTAAGAGTCATCAAGCCGGGGCCGGGGAAGGAAGCTGATGACATGCGTATCGTTACTGCCATCGCGTTTGCGTTAAGTATCGCCACACCCTCGATTCTAACAGTCTCTGCGCCAGCCTACGCTGTCGACGCCGCGGCGAGCTTTGGCAGCACTGAGCGTCTGATGGAGTGGGTCCGTCAATATCGCGCCCATCCGCAGCCGTCCAAAGTTCCTGTCGCCGTCCATGCCATGCGCGAGTTCGGCCTGTTCGCTGACGAAGATAAAGAGTGGTTCTGCATCGGCTTCATCGCAGGTGTGCTCGGCACCAACGCGAAATCGGGACCCACGCTCATCGCCCAAATGTTCCCCATGCCCGACAAGGAGCAAGAGGTGATCATCAGGGCCATAGTGTATTCCGGGCGTCCCGATTGGCGCGATCTTCTCGAAAGGTTCTCGCCGAAGATGCCGCTCCGGCGTCCACTCATCGATGATTTCCTTTCCGAAAAACGCAAGACCCTGATGCAGCTTCCGCTGGAGAACGGCGGGTCTTCGGCGATCTATGCGCTATGGGGGTATTACGTCGCCACGGGCCAGCATGAGCCGGTCGTGCGCATCATGGCTGCGCTACGCTGGTCGAAAAACAAAGACGACCATAGTTTCTCTTGGGGCAAGATGTTCTCCGGCTGGGGAAGCGGTGCCGGCGACGTCGACAAGATCACGACGGGCAGCACGGCCAAATGGACGCTCGCCTCTTATGCGGAACGCGACCGCGAACTCTTGAATCTTTATCGTGCCGAATACGACCAACAGCCCGAAGAAATTGCCAAGCCACTCAAGGATGTGATCGAGGCTGCGGAAGTGTTTGAGTCAGAGCGCGTGCGCAAAGATCAGTTCGGCGCCATCGAGGACGCACAGAAGGATCAAATGTCGAACGAAGCCGGCATGTCGAAAGGCGCGACCGCCGGATCGATCGCCATCGCCACGGGCTGCGTCGCAGCAACAGCTCTCGCCCAACCTGAGATCGCCGTGCCTTGCGTCATCGGTGGCGCGCTCTATACCGGCGCCGTCAAGCTGATGCACTGAGCGCTTAGACCCGCGCCGAACTTGTCCTAAAGCACCGTATTCCGCGCCCGGATGCCGCGCTCGATCGCCGACGTCGTTAGCCTATCGAGAGCAAGGCTGTCACTGAGGAGCTCGAGGAACCTGATCTCTTCCGGTTTCACGGCGCGATCGGCAGCCGCGACTTCGAGCGCGATCGCGTAGGCGGTCTCGTGCAGCTTTTTCGGCAACGACTCGCGGATGAGAAGCAGGACTTGGTCCAATCCATCATCCAGGCTCAGGACTTCTCCGCAAGCTTCCGCCGCCTTGACCAACTGGTTCTGATCGAAATCGCTGAACGCCGGCAGGTTGGAGACGATCTCGCCGATGCGGGCAAGCTCCGGATCCGTCATGGTGCGGTCCACTGCCGACATGGTGACCATCACAAAGATCAGCGCCTCGTGATGGGTCATCTTCTCGGTCATGGCGGCATCCCTCTGATAGAGTCGCGAAAGCCGCGGGACCGTAGGAAATTGCGCCAATCGGGGCAAGGGGAAGCTGCCGGAAAGGCTGGCGTCTAGGCCAAAACTGTGAAATCAGTCCCCCAAATTCCAATTAAGCCAATGACCACAGCCACCAAATCCAAGAAGCGATCCGACCGGCTCGACATTCCCTCCGAGCTGCTGGCCTTTGCCCATGTGAGCAAGGCCTGGCCGTTCGAGGAGGCTCAAAAAGTGGTGAGCCGCCTGAAGCGGCTGCCCGAACCGCGCGGCGCCATCATTTTCGAGACCGGTTACGGTCCGAGCGGCCTGCCGCATATCGGCACCTTCGGCGAGGTGGCCCGCACCACCATGGTGCGTCATGCCTTTCGCGTGCTCACCGAGGACAAGGTGAAGACGCGGCTGATCTGTTTCTCCGACGACATGGACGGCCTGCGCAAAGTTCCCGACAACATTCCCAACAAGGAGATGGTAACCGAGCATCTCGGCAAGCCGCTCACCCAAGTTCCGGACCCGTTCGGCGAGCACCCGAGTTTCGGCCAGCACAACAACGCGCGGCTGAAGGCCTTCCTCGATACTTTCGGCTTCGACTACGAGTTTCTCTCGGCGACCGAGTGCTACACCTCGGGGCGCTTCGACACGACCTTGCTGAAGGTGCTCGAGCATTACGATGCCGTGCGCGACGTGATCTTGCCGACGCTGGGTCCCGAGCGCCGCGCCACCTACAGTCCGTTCCTTCCGATCTCCCCGGTCTCGGGTCGCGTGTTGCAAGTCCCCATCATCGATCGCGATCTGAAGCAAGGCGCAATCCGCTACAAGGATCCCGATACCGGCAAGCTCATGCAGACCCCGGTCACCCGCGGTCATTGCAAGTTGCAGTGGAAGGCGGATTGGGCGATGCGCTGGACCGCGCTCGGCGTCGACTACGAGATGGCTGGGAAGGATCTCATCGACTCGGTTCGGCTATCGGGTCAAATCTGTCGCGTCATCGGCGGCCGCCAGCCCGAGGGCTTCAATTACGAGCTTTTCCTCGACGAGAACGGCGAGAAGATTTCCAAGTCGCGCGGCAATGGGCTGACCATCGAGGAATGGCTCACCTATGCCAGTCCCGAGAGCCTCGCTCTCTATATGTATCAAAGTCCCAAGAAGGCGAAGCGGCTCTACTTCGATGTGATCCCCAAGGCCGTCGATGAGTATGTCGGGCATCTCGCGGCCTATCGCAAGGAAGAGCCCTCGGCCAAACTGATGAATCCGGTCTGGCACGTCCACGAGGGCTGGCCGCCGCAGGCCGAACTCCCGATCAGTTTCGCTCTGTTGCTGAATCTTGCCAGCGCCTCGAACTCTGAGGACAGCGACGTACTCTGGGGTTTCATCCGGCGCTATGCGCCCGATGCCACGCCGCACGATCACCCGTTACTCGATCAGCAGGTATCCTACGCCATTCGCTATTTCCACGACTTCGTGAAGCCGGCAAAACACTATCGGCTTCCGAGCGACAAAGAGCGCGACGCGCTGCTCGACCTCGACTCGCGACTCCAATCTCTTGGCCAGGGAACAGCCGAAGAGATTCAGACGGAGGTCTATGCGGTCGGCAAGGAGCACGGCTTCGAGCCCTTACGTGCATGGTTCAGCACGCTTTACGAGGTCTTGCTCGGCCAGACCCAAGGCCCTCGTTTCGGCTCCTTCGTCGAGCTTTATGGTGTTGCCGAGACCCGCGCCCTGATCGCCACGGCGTTGCGCGGCGAGCTTGTTACCTAACGCCGAATCTGACCCAATTTTCATGGCGTCTATCCCTTCGCCGGGCACTAATCCCGCTAATTGTCGGCATCGGATTCAGCGCGTTTTAGCGGGTTTGCGGGTACGTACTTCCTCCTAACCTGGAGGAACCCCATGAAACTGAAATATGCTCTTACTGCGGCTCTCGTCCTCGGCTTCGCCATGCCCGCCATGGCCGCTGACAGCTTCCTCATCCTCAAGGACCAGAACAAGCACTGCCGCGTCATCGAGAACAAGGTCGTGAGCGAGGACCAGATGAAGATGCAGGTCGGCAAACAAAGCTATCCGACTCGCGAAGAGGCCAATATCGACGTCAAGGTTATCTGCGACGGTTCGTAATCTTCGCCGCGACGCTTACCCTGATTGCTAATCCAAAAGGCGCGACCCGGGCTCCGGCTTGGCTCGCGCTTTTTCATTCGCGGCCGCGCCAAATTCCAAGCTGAGCAACTTTCGCTGCCTCGGCAGCGTCGGCGAGCGCCTTATCGGCGTCCGGCTTTGGCTTCGCCCAGCCTTGGCGCACCATCCACACGCTCAAATCCACGCCGCCCACGGTACAGCTGGCGACATAGTCGGTCGTCGCGCCGCTCTCCGGTAATCCGCACGACACCGCCCGATAGCGGATAAACTTTGTGAGCGCCACCCGCGCGGCCGAGCCGCAGGCCCAGTCTTTGCCGTTTTTGTCGGTGCAACGTCCGTCGGCCTCGCGAGCCTCAATATTGGAAAGTCGGATCACCACACCATTGTCCTCGAGCGTGCCGCCGTCGCGCACTTTGACGCGGTAATGCAGTTTCACCGGCGATGCCGGCTTGATCGCATGCTCCGCCAGCTTTGCATTTCGCTCAGCCTCAGCCTCCTCACGCGCGAGCCTCAGATGCTTCTCTTGGCCGATGGCCATCGGCGCCGTGGACTGCGGGGTTGCCGTAGCTGCCGCTTGAACCTCCGACGTCGGAAGCGATGAGGTCGACTGAGTTTGAGCAGGTTGAAAGTCCGCTTGGGGCGCCTTGCCAGGCTCTGACTGTGTCTTACTGCTCCCGAAGGAACCGGTCCCAATCCAGGCAAAAAACCACACGACCGCCAAGCCAAAAATGAGAGCGACGAGCTTGGAGGCGGTGTGCATGGTTGCCCGGGCTCCGTTACTGACTCGCCCAGACGATGCGTGCGATCCAGTCGATACGGGCGACCGGAAACACAAGATTGGCATGGCTCGGATTGAACGACGCGAGCTCGACATTCTTCGCTGTCCGCTTGACCAGAATTTTCGCCAGCACTTCGCCATCGACGGTGCGGACCACCACGCGGTCGCCTTTGCGTGCTTGGGCGTTGGGCGAAATCACTAGGATGTCCCCTTTGCGATAAAGCGGCTGCATAGAGGCGCCCGTCACCTCCAGTGCATAGGCATTATCGTCGTCGACCTTGGGAAAGCGAATCTGGTCCCAGTCATGACCGACCGGGAAACCGCCATCGTCGAAGAATCTGCCGG
>DATBSU010000213.1:0-4510 GCA_036559585.1 Methyloceanibacter sp. | reverse complement strand
CACCGCGAGCGGCAAGGTGAAATGCCAGGCCTCGCGGAAGCGTCACGGCATGATTCAGCGCCCGACCAAGTTCATTCGGAATGCGCGCGGAACCATGGTCCTTTCGGACGAAGACGCAAAGATCGTGAAGAAGAATTTCCTGCCCTACGGCCGCTAGGCCATAGGGCCGTTTCTTAGAGGAGCACCGACATGTCCCGTGTGAAACGCGGCGTTACCGCCCATGCCCGGCACCGCAAGGTGTTGAAGAAGGCGAAGGGCTATTACGGCCGCCGCAAGAATACTATCCGCACCGCCAAGCAGGCCGTCGACAAGGCAGGTCAATATGCCTATCGCGACCGCAGGGTGAAGAAGCGCACGTTCCGCGCGTTGTGGATCCAGCGTATCAATGCTGCCGTGCGCGAGCATGGTCTCACCTATGGCCGATTCATCAACGGGCTGAACAAGGCCGGCATCGAGATCGACCGCAAGGTGTTGGCTGATATCGCAATTCACGAGCCGCAAGCGTTCCAGAGTCTGGTCAAGGCCGCTTCCGCCGCGGCCGGTGCTTGACACTTCCGCCATCGGCGGCAGGAGCCCTTGCCTTGGCTCAGCCAGAGCTCGATAGACTGAAAGCCGAGTTGATCGAGGCGATCGCGGCCGCGCGCGATCTTGCTCAGCTCGACGAGGTGCGGGTCAAGGCGCTTGGCAAGAAGGGTCGCGTCTCCGAGCTGATGCAAACGCTCGGCGCGATGCCGCCGGAGAAACGCAAGAGTTTCGGGCAGGCGGTCAACGCACTGAAGACCAGTGTTTCCGAAGCGCTCGATGCGCGGCATCAAGTTCTCGCGGGCGCTGCACTTGTCGAGAAGCTCGCCTCCGATCGCGCCGACATATCCTTGCCGGTGCGCGAAGGCCCGCTCGCGGAGGGCCGCATCCATCCGGTCAGCCAAGTCACCGACGAGATCACCGAGATTTTCGCCGATATGGGATTCTCGATCGCCGAAGGCCCCGACATCGAGACCGACTTCAATAATTTCACCGCGCTCAATATTCCGCCCGAGCATCCGGCCCGCCAGGATCACGACACGTTCTATCTTCCGGCCGCTGCCGACGGCAGCCGCGCGGTGTTACGCACGCATACCAGCCCGGTGCAGATCAGGACCATGCTGGTGCAGAAGCCTCCACTTCGCATCATCGCGCCAGGACGCGTCTATCGCTGCGATTCAGATCAGACCCACACGCCGATGTTCCACCAGGTCGAGGGGCTCGTGATCGACGAGCGGACACATCTCGGTCATTTGAAATGGGTGCTGGAGGAATTCGCCAAAGCCTTCTTCGAAGTGCCGAAGGTAAAGATGCGCTTTCGCGCCAGCTACTTCCCCTTCACCGAGCCATCGATGGAGGTCGATATCGGCTACGCCAAAGTTGGCGACGAAATCCGCATCGGCGAAGGCGATCAGTGGCTGGAGATTCTCGGCTGCGGCATGGTGCATCCGAACGTGCTGAAGAATGTCGGGATCGACCCTAAGCGCTATCAAGGCTTCGCCTTCGGCCTCGGTATCGACCGTATCGCCATGCTGAAATACGGCATGCCGGATCTGCGCGCGTTTTTCTCCGCCGATCTGCGCTGGCTCAAGCATTACGGCTTCCTTCCCCTCGCCGTGCCGACTCTTGCCGGCGGCTTGGGTGCGCCATGAAGTTCACCCTTGCTTGGCTGAAAGAACATCTCGACACGAAAGCGAGCGTGGACGAAATCGCGGATCGGCTGACCCGCATTGGGCTCGAGGTCGAGGAATTGTTCGACCCCGCGACGAAGCTCGCGCCGTTCAAAGTGGCGAAGGTGCTGAAAGCGGAGAAGCACCCCAACGCCGATAAGCTGCAAGTGCTGGAAGTCGATACCGGCACCGAGCGCCTGCAAGTGGTGTGCGGCGCCTCCAACGCACGCGAAGGCATGAAAGGCGTGTTCGCATCCGTCGGCGCCTACGTGCCCGGCATCGATTTCACCCTGACCAAAGCCAAAATCAGGGGCGTCGAATCGAGCGGCATGATGTTGTCGGAGCGCGAACTCGAACTCTCCGACGAGCACTCCGGAATTATCGAGCTGCCAGCAGACACAAAAATCGGCGTCCCCGCGGCAAAGGCGCTCGGGCTCGATGATGCGGTGATCGAAGTCGCGGTCACGCCCAATCGCCCGGACTGCCTCGGCGTTCGCGGCATTGCCCGCGATCTCGCCGCATCGGGTCTCGGCAAACTCAAAACCGACAAGGTGAAGCCGATCAAGGCGGCCAAGCCCAATCCTGTCCCAATCAAGCTCGAATTCGATAAAGAGACTGCGGACGCCTGCCCGGTCTTCGCCGGCGTGCTGGTCAAGGGCGTGAAGAACGGTCCTTCGCCCGACTGGCTGCAACGACGGCTAAAGGCGATCGGACTTCGTCCGATCAACGCGCTGGTCGATATCACCAATTACATTTCCTATGATCGCGGACGGCCGCTCCACGTCTACGACGCCGACAAGCTCAGAGGCGCGATCCACGCGCGGCTTGGACGCAAGGGCGAAAGCTTCAAGGCGCTCGACGGCAAGAGCTACGATGTCGACGCGGAAATGTGCGTGATCGCCGACGATGCGCGCGTACTCGGACTTGGCGGGGTGATTGGCGGCGAAGAGACCGGCTGCACAGACACGACCAGAAACGTCTTCATCGAGTCCGCCTATTTCGATCCGAAGCGGACCGCAAGCACGGGACGGAAGCTGAATATTCAGTCCGATGCGAGATTCCGCTTCGAGCGCGGCGTCGATCCAGACTTCGTGGTGCCGGGGCTTGAGCTCGCGACTCGCATGGTGGTCGAGCTTTGCGGCGGAACGCCGAGCAAGATGACGATCGCCGGCAAGGCGCCGAAACCGAACGCAGCCTTCAAATTCGATCTCGGCCACGTCAAACGCTTGAGCGGGCTCGAGCTGTCGGCAGCGAAGACGAAAGCGATGCTCACAGCACTTGGCATCAAGCTCAGCGGCAGCGGCGCCTCGTTAAAGGCGAGCCCGCCATCCTGGCGTCCCGACATTTCGCAAGGTGTTGATCTCGTCGAAGAGGTGGTGCGACTGGTCGGAGTCGACAGCATCCCGGCGACACCGATGCGAAGAGCATCCGGCGTGGCGCGCTCGGTGCTGACTGAGACGCAGAAAAGGCAGCGCATGGTCCGCCGCACGCTCGCCGCACGCGGGCTGGTCGAGGCCGTGACCTGGTCGTTCATCACGCCAGCGGAAGCCAAATTGTTCGGCGGCGGCTCGGTCGAGCTCACGTTGGACAACCCCATTTCGAGCGAGCTTGCGGTAATGCGGCCATCGCTTTTGCCGGGCCTCATCACGGGCGCGCAGCGGAACCGTGATCGCGGTTTCGCTGATGGCGCCCTTTTCGAGCTGGGTCAGGCTTATCGCGGGCCGGAGCCGCAAGACCAGTACATTGCTGCAAGCGGCGTGCGGTTTGGACAATCGGCGCTCGAAGGCGAAGGCCGCGACTGGTCCGGCGATGCGCCAGAAGCCGACGTGTTCCTGGCGAAGGCCGATGCGGTCGCCGCGCTCGCTTCGCTTGGGATCGAGCAGTCGAGCCTCATGATCGCAGCAGAGGCGCCGTCCTGGTTTCATCCTGGACGATCTGGCGCGCTGAAGCTCGGTCCCAAGGTCACCCTCGGCGTGTTCGGCGAGTTGCATCCGGAGTTGCTTACGGCGCTCGGGATCGATACGCCGATCTCAGGCTTCGAGCTCTACCTCGATGCGGTGCCGTCGCGGCGGAAGGGGCTCACCAAGCCCGCGCTCGATGCGTCGGACCTGCAAGCGGTCAAACGCGATTTCGCGTTTCTGCTCAATCGCGATGTCGCTGCAAGCGAGGTGATCCGCGCGGCTTCAGGCGTGGATCGTGCGTTCATCACCGAAGTGAGTGTCTTCGACGTGTTCACCGGTCAGGGTGTACCGGAGGGTAAAAAGTCACTCGCCATCGAAGTGACGTTGCAGCCACGCGAGAAGACGCTGACGGATGCCGAGATCGAGTCGGTTGCGACAAAGATCGTCGCGGCCGTGACCAAAGCCACCGGCGGCGAGCTGCGCGGTTAGTCCGCGTCACACTGTTTCGACGTGGGCCTCAGCCGCATCATCGAAGCCGAGATTGTGATCGCGGGCGTAGTGTATCATGGCGCGTTCGGTGAGTGCGGTGATGGTGAGGAACGGGTTCACCCCGATCGAGCGTGGGATCACCGAGCCGTCGCAGACATAAAGTCCCGCATGCACGTGGTCGCCCCTCGAGAACACTTGGCATTTGTGGTTGACCACGCCGCGGCTCGCATCCTCGCCCATGCCGCAGCCGCCCAGTGGATGCGCGGTGGCAGGCTTCGTGCCACTGGCGGTTGCCGCTAGCGGGCTCTTGATATAGCGGGCGCCGACAGTTCCTGCGGCCTTAGTCAGCGCCGCATCGACCCTTGCATAGACGCCCTGCTCCGCAACGTTCGGCCAATCGATTTTGGCCACCCCCTTGTCGAGATAGAT
>DATBSU010000212.1:0-28600 GCA_036559585.1 Methyloceanibacter sp. | reverse complement strand
TCAACACGAGTATCGCCGAGGGGAGCCGAATGCGCACTCGGCTATTGGTCATCCGAGTAGCCGTGGAACACGTGGGGGACGTAGCGATAGCGGTTCCACTCGCGATCGATGTACATGAAATTCCGCCAGCGATAGTAGCCGGGCCGGATGGCGGCATAAGGCGGCAAGCGGTAATAAGAGTCTGCCGTCGGATAATGTCCTGAATGGTAGGGATGGTCTGGATAGACCGGGATTGGCTCGGGCTCATAATAGGTGGTGGCAGACGCGGCGGAGGCGCCAAGGCCGATAACGGCCAGAGCAGCGAGCGTAATTTTCAGACCTTGCATGCGGCAAACCCCCTGCCCGCAAACATAGCGCCTAATTATGCCTTTGCACATGCCTGGCGCTTGATTTCGGCGGCCGCTTGAGCAAACCAGCCGGCATCGGTACCGACGGCCACAACGTCCCAGCCTTCCTCGATTCTGGGCCTGGCGAAGGCAACATCGTTGGCGAAGACGAGCGCGATAACTTTCTTATCGCGGCATTTCCGCAACACCAGCTTCATGGCGTCCTTGACCTCACTGGCATTGATGTCGAGGCGCCCGGTCAAGCCTACCGAGAGATCGTTCGGGCCGAGACACACCATGTCCACGCCTTCCAGGCCCAGAATGTCGTCGAGCTGATCAAGCGCGCCCTTGGTCTCGATCTGAGGACAGGCGATGGTCCAGTCGTTGGCCGTGGTGAAATAGTCACCTTCGTGTCCGATCCGTGCGCGATAAGGCCCCCAGCTGCGAAGCCCGCGCGGCGGAAACTTGACCGACTTCACGAAAGCCTCGGCATCTTCGACATTGTTGATCAAGGGACACATGATGCCTTGCGCGCCGGCATCGAGCGCGCGGCCGATCAGGCCGGGGTCGTTCTCGGCGACACGGACGATGGCTGGCATACCGCAAGCCCGCGCTGCCGTCAGGCACGCGATCAGCGCCTCATTGCCACCAAGCCCGTGCTGCTGGTCGATGGTGATGCAGTCCCAGCCAGCCTCGCCGATCAGCTCGATAACGAAGGGCGAGTTCAGGGTGAGCCAGGCATTGAGGAGGGTCCGGCCCTCGGCCCGAGCGTTGCGGAAGCGGTCTTCCATAAGGGGCGTCTCAGCCTTTGCTCTCGGTTTCGATCTGGCTCAAGGCCTCACCCATCAGGTCGCCCATCATGCGGCGGATCTGATGGTCGGACTGATCGACGCCCTTGGCGTCGAAATCCCGGCGCAGCATCCGGAAAACGTCCTCCTCGCCAGGCTCCTCCATATCGGTCTTGATGACGGCGCGGGCGTAGGCCTGCGCGTCGTCGCCCTTGAGCCCAAGCTTCTCGGCGGCCCAGAGCCCGAGGAGCTTGTTGCGGCGGGCCGTCGCCCGGAACTTCAGCTCCTCGTCATGGGCGAATTTCCGCTCGAAGCCCTTCTCGCGCTCCTCAAAATTGGTCATGTGCCGCATCCTCCCAGTACTCGCGAATCGCTGCCTGAAACCCTTGGAAATCGAAGGAAAATCCCGTCCTCCGGTGGCCGAGGGATAGCGCCCCGGGCAGCGGAAATCAACAAATCCGGAGCCTTTGGGCCAAAGATTGTCTCCCCCCGCCCCTTACGCTAAGGTCCGCTCAAGACCCCTTTGGTTCGATTCCGTCTATGCTTATAACATTCCCGCGCGGGGCGCCGATCGGCCGGCCCGCGCTTTCGATGTTTTGTCAGTGACTTAAGCCGATTGGTTGCGAGAGGACCTAGCAAATGAATCGTCGCCGCCGCGTCTATGAAGGCAAGGCCAAGATCCTCTATGAAGGCCCGGAGCCGGGCACGCTCATCCAGCATTTCAAGGATGATGCGACCGCCTTCAACAATAAGAAGCGGGACAAGATCGAGGGCAAAGGCGTCCTCAACAACCGCATCTCCGAGTTCCTGTTTCAAAAGCTCGGGGATGTCGGGGTGCCCACGCATTTCATCAAGCGGCTCAATATGCGCGAGCAGTTGATCCGCGAGGTCGAGATTATTCCGCTCGAGGTCGTGGTCCGCAACGTCGCCGCGGGCTCGCTGTCGACCAGGCTCGGTCTTGATGAGGGCACGGCGCTGCCTCGCTCGATCGTGGAGTTCTATTACAAGAACGACAAGCTCGGCGATCCGATGGTCACCGAAGAGCACATCACGGCGTTCGGCTGGGCCAACCCGCAAGAGATCGACGACGTGATGTCACTGGCGCTCAGGATCAACGACTTTCTGTCCGGGCTGTTTCTCGGCGTCGGCATCAAGCTGGTCGACTTCAAATGCGAGTTCGGCAGATTGTGGGAGAACGAGCAGATGCGGATCGTGCTCGCCGACGAGATTTCGCCCGATTGCTCCCGGCTCTGGGACATCGAGACGCAGAACAAGCTCGACAAAGATCGCTTCCGCCGCGACATGGGTGGGCTGGTTGAAGCCTACCAGGAAGTCGCGCGGAGACTTGGGCTCCATGTCGACAACCCGATGCGGAACCGGACCGGGCCGGTGCTGGTCCGCTCGAAATAAGTAGATTGGTTCGGGGGAACCAGAGAGATGAAGGCGCGGATTACGATTACCTTGAAGCCCGGCGTGCTCGACCCGCAAGGCAAGGCCATTGCCGGCGCGTTGCATGCGCTCGGCTTCGGCCAGGTGGGCGACGTCCGCCAGGGCAAGTTTATCGAGCTTGATGTCGCCGAAAGCGATCCCAAGAAGGCGGAGGCCGAGATCAAGCGCATGTGCGAGCAGCTGCTCGCCAACACCATTATCGAGAATTACGCCTATGAGCTCGAAGCAGCGTGAGGCATGAAGGCTTCCGTCGTCGTTTTTCCCGGATCGAATTGCGATCGTGATGCTGCCGTCGCGCTTGAAGCCGCGATGGGGCGCCCCCCCGCCATGGTGTGGCACGGCGATGCGGAACTGCCGAAAAGCGATCTGATCGTGCTGCCGGGCGGATTTTCCTATGGGGATTATCTCCGCTCCGGCGCCATGGCCGCGCATTCGCCGGTGATGCGCGAGGTGATCAAGCGCGCTCAAGCCGGCACGCCCGTGCTCGGCATCTGCAATGGATTTCAGGTGCTGACCGAGGCAGGGCTGCTGCCTGGCGTGCTGATGCGCAACGCGACGCTCAAATTCATCTGCAAGGACGTGCATCTCAAAGTCGAGCGGACCGATACGGCCTTTACGCGCCATTATGCCAAGCGTGAGGTGGTGAGGTTCCCCATCGCACATAAGGACGGCTCCTATTTCGCCGATGAGGCGACGCTAGACCGCCTCGAAGGCGAAGGCCAAGTCGCCTTCCGCTATTGCGAGACTGACGGCAGGATCACGGCGGCGGCAAATCCGAACGGCTCGCGCCGCAATATCGCCGGCGTCTATAACGAGACGCGGACCGTGCTCGGGCTGATGCCGCATCCGGAGCGCCTCGCAGATGCCGCGCTTGGCGGCACCGACGGAATCAAGATGTTTCTTTCGCTGGTGGAGACGCTCAATTGACCGTCGCGGCAAGAGCGGCCAAGGGGGCTCACAGCATCACAGATGAGACCGTCGCGGAGCATGGGCTCAACACGGACGAGTATAGGCGGCTGCTGAAAGAGCTCGGACGCGAACCGTCTCTGACCGAGCTCGGCATCTTTTCGGTGATGTGGTCGGAGCATTGCTCCTATAAATCTTCGCGCGTCTGGCTGAAGAAACTGCCGACCACCGGCCCGCAAGTGATCCAAGGGCCCGGCGAGAATGCCGGCGTGGTCGATCTCGGCGACGGTCAAGCCGCCGTGTTCAAGATGGAGAGCCATAACCACCCGTCTTACATCGAGCCCTATCAGGGCGCTGCGACCGGCGTCGGCGGCATCATGCGTGATGTCTTCACCATGGGTGCGCGTCCCGTCGCCAACATGAATGCGCTCCGGTTCGGTGCGGCCGATCATCCCAAGACACGGCACCTTGTCGGCGGCGTGGTCTCCGGCATCGGCGACTATGGTAACTGCATGGGTGTGCCCACAGTCGGCGGCGAAACCAATTTCGACCCGCGCTATAACGACAACATTCTCGTCAACGCCATGACGGTCGGGCTGGTCGATGCCAACCGCATCTTCAAATCGGCGGCGAAAGGCGTCGGGCTTCCCGTCGTCTATGTCGGTTCCAAGACCGGGCGTGACGGCATTCACGGCGCCACCATGGCGTCTGCGGAGTTCGACGAGGCCTCGGAGGAGAAGCGGCCCACGGTGCAGGTGGGCGACCCCTTCACCGAGAAGCTCCTCCTCGAAGCTTGCCTCGAATTGATGGCGGAAGACGCCATCGTCGCCATTCAGGACATGGGCGCTGCCGGTCTCACTTCGTCTTCCGTCGAAATGGCGGACAAAGGCGGCGTCGGCATCGACCTAAATCTCGACCGCGTGCCCTGCCGTGAGAGTGCGATGACCGCCTACGAAATGATGCTCTCCGAAAGCCAGGAGCGCATGCTGATGGTGCTGAAGCCGGGAGGCGAAGCGATCGCCGAGCGCATCTTCAGGAAATGGGAGCTCGATTTCGCGGTGATCGGCATCACCACCGACTCAGGCCGGCTCGTGGTTCGGCATGGCGGCAAGGTCGAGGCCGATATTTCTCTGCCCGCGCTCGGCGCCGCGGCGCCGCAATATCAGCGGCCTTTCACCATGCGGCCGAAACCTGCCGTGATCGCGCCCGAGGATGTGCCGGCACCGAATAGCATCTTGGGTGCGCTCGAAACCTTGATGGGGTCCCCTCACCTCTGCTCACGCCGCTGGATCTGGGAGCAATATGACCACATGGTGATGGGCGACACGATCGAGCGCCCAGGCGGCGATGCAGGGATCGTGCGCATTCACGGCACGAATAAGGGTCTCGCCATCTCGTGCGACGTGACGCCACGCTATTGCGCCGCCGATCCGACGGAAGGCGCGAAGCAGGCCGTTGCCGAGTGCTGGCGCAATCTCACGGCGGTCGGGGCCGATCCGCTCGCCATCACCGACTGCCTGAATTTCGGCAACCCGGAGCGGCCCGAGATCATGGGAGAGTTTGTGGGCGCGGTCGAAGGCATGGCCGAAGCCTGCCGCGCGCTCGCCTTCCCCGTCGTCTCAGGCAATGTCTCGCTCTATAACGAAACCAATGGCGTCGCCATTCCGCCGACGCCGGCTGTGGGTGGCGTCGGGCTGATCCCCGACATTGCCAAGATTGCGCGGGCCAAGCTTGCCAAAGAGGACGACGTGCTGATCCTGATCGGCGCCGAGCGCGGCCATCTCGGTCAATCGCTCTATCAGGAGCTGGCGCAAGGCACGACCGAAGGCGCGCCGCCGCCCGTCGATCTCGACGCCGAGCTTCGAACCGGCAATTTCGTGCGCGGGTTAATTCGGGCCGGAGATGTCTCGGCGGTGCACGATGTCTCGGACGGCGGCCTCCTCGTCGCCATTGCCGAGATGGCGCTTTCCGGGGGCGTCGGTGCTGAGCTGGACGCGCCGCCGCAAGGCCTCCCCGCCCATGCCGTGTGGTTCGGCGAGGATCAGAGCCGCTACGTCATTGCAGCCGCGCCAAAGCACGTCGCGCGCATCCTGCAGCAGGCGGAAACGGCGTCCGTTCCGGCCAAGATTGTGGGAAAGGCAAAAGGCCGCGCCTTGAAACTACCGGGCGAAGCGCCACTTTCCCTGGACGCGCTGAGATCGCGTCACGAGGGCTGGTTGCCGGGCTTCATGGCCGGCGGCTAGTATCGGACGAAGACCTAAAAGCCCAGGAGATTTTGGCCGATGGCCATGGCGGTGACAGAGATCGAAAAGCTGATCAAGGAGGGGTTTCCCGATGCCCAAGTGAGCATCCAGGACCTCGCCGGCGACGGCGACCATTATGCGGCGACCGTGGTCTCGGAGGCCTTTCGCGGCAAGACGCGGGTGCAGCAGCACCAAATGGTGTATGACGCGCTGAAAGGCCAGATGGGCGGGGCGCTGCACGCGCTGGCGCTCAAAACGTCCGCACCCTCTTAAGGAGTATGAAATGACGCAACCACACCAGGACGTCCAGAACTGGATCGGCAAGCAGATTTCCGGCAACGAAGTCGTTCTCTTCATGAAGGGGACGAAGGCGATGCCGCAATGCGGCTTCTCCATGCAGGTGGCGCAGATCCTCAACCAGCTCGGGGTGGCGTTCAAAGATATTAACGTGCTCGAGGATATGGGCGTGCGCGATGGCATCAAGGCCTATTCGAACTGGCCGACCATTCCGCAGCTCTATGTGAAAGGCGAGTTCGTCGGCGGTTGCGATATCGTGCGTGAGATGTTCCAGGCGGGCGAATTGCAGGAGCTTCTGACGCAAAAGGGCATCGCCCATAATGCGCAGACACTGACGGCCTAAGTTCGCCCATTGGCGGCTCCGCGACGGCCTCAATACTTCGTCAAGACAATGAGCCTAAGACTCTCCGAAGGCCGCGCTGCCTAAAGAAGCGCGCCTTGTCTTGGGGATGGAGACCGCCATGTCTGTCATGGCTTTGTCCGATGACGCCTGGGTCATCGACCCGATCGGCTTTCCGGGAAGCGGAACGGCCCGCGACAAGCTTGCCTTCCTCGTCCGTTATGCGCGACTCGCGCCTTCCGACCATGATACGCAGCCATGGCGTTTCGTCGTTGCCGACACCCATGTGGATATCGTCGCGGATCTCAGCCGAGCCATGAGGCTGGTGGACCCGCATTATCGCGAAGTCACCCTGTCTTGCGCCGCGGCCGCTGAGACGCTGTTAGCCGCAGTCAGGGCCTATGGCTATGAAGGCGTGATCACGCCTTCGCCGGAGCCGCATGCGCGAACCGTGATCGCTCGCGTCGAGCTTGGGCAAACAGCCCGCCGCACCCTGCTGGATCGCGATGCGCTGGCCGCAATCGCAAGGCGCCGCACTGTGACCCGCCGCTACACTCAGACGCCGGTTCCCGCGGCGCTGCAGACTCTGATGCAGGAGAATGCGAGGGCCTACGGAATCGATCTCCATCTTGTGAGCGACGTCCTGACAAAGGACAAGATTGCCAGACTCGTCGTCGAGGCCGATCAGATCCAATTCGATGATCCGGCGATTCGTGCCGAGTTCGCCTCTGTCGGTGCCATCGGTGCCGGCTTTTCGCGAATGGGCGCGGCGCTGTTCCGGTTGTTCGAACTCGGCGGCAGCATGGAAAGGCATGCGTCAATGCATGCGCCGCTGTTTGGCGTGTTCACAACGAAGCGCGATAATCATGAAGATTGGGTGGCAACGGGACGCGCGACTGCCGCGGTGCTGCATGGCGTGACCATGCACGGGCTTGTCAGTGCGTTCCTCAATCAACCGATCGAAGTCGAGGCGATACGAAAACAGCTCGCCAGTCTATTGGGCTCAAGCGAGACGCCGCAGCTCCTCGGCAGGTTCGGCTATGTAAAGGAAGACCTCGTGTTGCACCGGACAGAGCAGCGGCCGCTAAACGACGTGCTGATCGCGGTTTAGCGCGAATAGAACTCGACGACGAGATTCGGTTCCATCATCACCGGATAGGGTACGTCGCTTAAGGTCGGCGTGCGCACGAACTTCGCCGTCATCTTGGAGTGGTCGACCTCGAGATAATCCGGCACCTCGCGCTCGGGACTCTGCGCGGATTCCAGTACGGTGTTACCGTCCTTCGACTTGTCGCGCACCTCGACGACATCGCCCTCGCGGCAACGATAGCTCGCGATGTTCACGCGGCGGCCGTTGACCTTCACGTGGCCGTGGGAAACGAACTGGCGTGCGGCGAAGACGGTGGGCACGAATTTAGCGCGATAGACGATGGCGTCGAGCCTGCGCTCCAAGAGGCCGATCAGCTTCTCAGAGGTGTCGCCGCGGAGCCGCGCCGCCTCGTGATAGATCGACTTGAATTGCTTCTCGGTGATGTTGCCGTAATAGCCTTTAAGCTTCTGCTTGGCGCGGAGCTGCTGGCCATAATCCGAAAGCTTACCGCGGCGGCGCTGGCCGTGCTCACCGGGACCATATTCGCGCTTATTGTAGGGGCTTTTCGGGCGACCCCAAATATTCTCGCCCATGCGGCGGTCGATCTTATGCTTGGCATTTATTCGTTTCGTCATCGATCGCTCCAAAAATCCTTCATCTGCCTCGTCGCGAGAGGTCGCGAGGGGCCAAATCCTTAGCCTATGACGGCAAAAGCCGGGCGCTCGGCCTTAGGCACGGCCCCGGCATCGCTTCGCGTGGGCTTCTGTTACACGCGAATGGCGGAAAGTGTCAATTGGGTGCTCCGGCAGGCGCAGGCGCCGCCTGGGGCGCCGCAGGGGTCGATTTCGGTGCATCCGAGCCCGCTGGGGCCGCCGGAGCTGCCGGTTTCGCCCCTTGCGGAGCCTCCGCCTTGGCCGATTGGACATAGGCGGTGATGGACTTCACCACCTTCTCTTTCTGCTCGGGCGAGCATTCCAGCTTCTTCGGCGTCAGCACTCTGGGTGCCGAAGGCTCGGAAGCGCTTTGTCCCTTTTCCGCCGACGCAGCCTCCTTCTTCTTCTTGGCCTCAGCGAGATCGGCGGCCGTCTGCGCGCCCTGCACGTCATTTTCCTCTTCAGTCGCGGTGATCTTCATGTTCCCCGTGAAGTATGACACCGAGAAAACGTGCAACGCACGGATGAAGAGTAGCTGTTCCTGAGTCCAGGTCTTCCGCGCTTCTTCCGTCTTCATCAGCGTCTCGTAATTCGCGCGCTCGAGGTCGACCAGATCGCAGGCCTCGGCATAGGCCGATCGCGTTGCAACGCGGATAATGCGGCGGGCATCATCCACAGGGATCAAGAATTTATTGGGTTCGGATTTGTCCACTTTGACCGGCTTGCCGTCTGGGCCTGGAAATTCGTTCGGCAAAATTGAAAAGGCGAGGCTCGACATCACGTTCACAGAACGGTCGCTCAGCTTGCCCTGCTGGCCGCCAGCGCTGTCTGCGGGCTTGGAGCGCTTGTCGAGCTCTTCAGCCGCGGTCTTCACGCCAGTTTCTTGCGCGGCAACGAGTGACACTGTGCCCTGCAGCGTTAACAACGCAATGGCCGCGCCACCCAACTGAACCCAGACTTTTTGCATCCTTGAGCCCCTATTTTTCCCGCGGCGGAAGCTAGCATCGTTGGCGGCAATCGCAATAGGAGAAACGGGGCGGAACTATGGCTCGTTAACGCGGGCGGAGATGCGCCCGGACAAGCGATGCGACGATGCCGCGCCAGGTCCGAATATCCTGCTCGGTTGCACCCATGCGGTGGAACATGTTGCGGATGTTGCGGACCATGGTTGGACGCTTCTCGGGGGGGCGAAGAAAGCCGGAAGCGTCAAGCTCGGTTTCGAGATGCTCGAACAGACCGAGAAGCTCGGCACGAGTCGCCGGTCGCGTCGCGGAAATATCCATGCCCTCTACGGCGGGGCCGTCAGTTTCCGTGGCGCGGCCGAGACTCATGTCCGGCCCGCAGGTTTTCAACCACTCGTAGCTCAAGAGCAGCACCGATTGCGGCAGGCTCAGCGAGGCGAAGGCTGGATTGACGGGCGCGGTGACGACCGCATCGGCGAGCGCGATCACATCGTTCTCGAGCCCGGCTCGCTCCGGACCAAATAGAACGCCGGTGCGCTCCCCCCTCGAAGCTCTCGCCGCAAGCTCGCGCGCGGCACTCTCAGGCGACAGCACAGGTTTCACCATGCCACGCGGCCGCGCCGTCGTCGCCAGCACGAAATTGAGATCGCCGATGGCCGCTTCCGCGCTCAGATAGGTTTTGACGTCGTCGAGGACGGGGGCGCCGGAGGCCGCATTCCTCGCCTTCTCACTTGGCCAGCCGTCGCGAGGCGCAACCAGCCTCAACTCAGAGAGGCCGAAGTTGGCCATGGCGCGCGCGGCAAAGCCGATATTCTCGCCGAGCTGCGGCTCGACGAGAATGATGGCGGGGGCGACCGAGGCCCCGCCCGCCCCCTTCGAGCGACCGGCTATGATCTTCGCGACCTTCGATTTCTCCTTCGCTTTTATCATGACATGCAAGATGCTATAGGGGGCGCCGGTCCGCAACCGGCACCTGCCGGAGCCTTAACGGGTCCTGCCGCAATCGATTTCTCCCCGGAGACGCAGACGTGAATAAGATTAAAGTCAAAAACCCGGTCGCGGAGCTCGACGGGGATGAGATGACGCGGGTCATCTGGGACCTGATCAAGAAAAAGCTGATCCTGCCCTATCTCGATATCGAGCTGCTCAGTTTCGATCTCAGCATCGAGAATCGCGACGCCACCGACGACCAAGTCACAATCGACGCGGCCTATGCCATCAAGGCATGCGGGGTCGGCGTCAAATGCGCGACGATCACGCCGGACGAGGCGCGGGTGAAGGAGTTCAACCTTAAGAAGATGTGGAAGTCGCCGAATGGCACCATCCGCAACATCCTGGGCGGGGTGATCTTCCGCGAGCCGATCATCTGCAAGAACGTGCCACGGCTGGTGCCAGGCTGGACCAAGCCGATCGTGATCGGACGCCACGCTTACGGCGACGTGTATCGCGCCACCGATTTCCGCGTGCCCGGCAAAGGCACGCTCAAGATCAGCTTCGAGGGCAAAGACGGCACCAAGATCGAGCACGAGGTGCATCGCTTTGACGGCAGCGGTGTCGCGCTCGCCATGTTCAACGTCGACGACTCGATCCGCGATTTCGCGCGCGCCACTTTCAACTACGCGCTCATGCGCGACTATCCGGTCTATCTCTCCACCAAGAACACGATCCTGAAAGCCTATGACGGGCGTTTCAAGGACATTTTCGCCGAGATCTTCGCCGCCGAATTCAAGCCCGAATTCGATAGACGCGGGCTCACCTATGAGCACCGCCTGATCGACGACATGGTCGCTGCCTCGCTGAAATGGTCCGGAGGCTATGTCTGGGCGCTCAAGAATTACGACGGTGACGTGCAATCTGACACGGTGGCGCAGGGCTTCGGCTCACTCGGCTTGATGACCAGCGTGCTGATGACGCCGGACGGCAAGGTGGTGGAGGCCGAGGCCGCGCATGGCACCGTGACGCGGCATTACCGCCAGCATCAGCAAGGGCGCACCACTTCGACCAATGCCACCGCCTCGATCTTCGCCTGGACACGTGGGCTGAAGCATCGAGCTAAGCTCGACGATAACGCGGAGCTCGCGCGATTCGCCGAGACGTTGGAACGCGTGGTGGTGGACACGATCGAGGCCGGGTTCATGACCAAGGATCTGGCGCTCCTGGTCGGCGCCGAGCAGAAATGGTTTTCGACCGAAGGCTTCCTCGACAAGATCGGCGAGAATTTGCGCGCGACGATGGCTCTCGCGCCGGCCTAGGCGGTTGGCTTCGCCCGCCGTGCGCGACGAGGCTTTTTGGCTAGGACATCGACCGCATCATCGATGGCGCTGCGGCGGCGGGCAACATCGCGAATTTGCTGCATGATCTCCGGATTTCGCCGCGACAGGCGCGCAAGCGCTTCGCTATCGAGCACATAGACCCGGCAGCGGGTTTGGGCGACGACGCTGTGCCGATGCCGCCGCTGTTCGAGCAAGGCCATCTCGCCAAAAAAATCTCCGTCTTTCAGGATGGTCTGCTTTCCCTTTGGCTGAGCGACGGTGGCCTCGCCGCTCGCCATCAGATACATGGCCCCGCCCGGGTCACCGGCGCGAACAATCGGGACACCCGGAAGATAGGTACGCGTGTAGAGCAGCTTGGTGATCTCCGCGATCTCGGCCTCGTCCATGGTACTGAACAGCGGCACCCGGGCCACCATGCTCCAGGTGACCACGAATTGATGCCGGCTCGATTCCTGGCTGAAGCCCGAGGCGATGATGGCGACGGGCAGCGCGAACATGCAAAGGCCGAGAACCATGACGATGCCGCCAACGACTTTGCCGAAGGGCGTGACCGGCACGACGTCGCCGTAGCCGACCGTCGTCAGCGTGGAGAGCGACCACCACGCCGCCGCTGGAATCGAGCCGAATTTGTCGGGCTGCGCGGCACGTTCGAGGAAATACATCGCCGTGGAGGTGAACAACAGAACGATCAACATGACGACAAGCGCACCGATCAGCGTGCGGTACTCGTCTTCGAGCACGCGGCCCAGCGTCTGCAATGCCGGCGAGTAGCGCGCAATCTTGAGCAGGCGGAAGATGCGGAATACGCGCAGGATTCTGAGGTCAATCGGGATGAACCATTGCAGATAAGCCGGCAGCACCGCGAGCAGATCGATGATCATGATCGGCCGCAACATGAAGCGGAGTCGCGCCCGCCAATGCGGCAGGCGGCTCAGCATCGGGATGTCGACGGCGCTCCAAACGCGCAAGATGTATTCGATCGAAAAGATCGCGACGGAAATGTTGTTGAAGTGGTCGAGGCCGGCACCATACTTCGCGGCGACCTCCGGCACGGTCTCGGCGGCAAAGGCGATGGCGTTGACGACGATCAGCGCGATGATGAAGGCATTGACGAAATAGGACGCCGGATGCGCCTGGCTGCCCACTTCGAGAATATTGTGAACGTCGCTGCGCCAGCTCCGCCAAACGGATTGGACGCTCATTGTCAGGCGCGCCCGGCGCGAAGCGGCTTATTGTCGCCCGGCGCGGCGCCTAAGCGCGATTCGATCGCTGCGATCGCCGCATCTGCCTTGGCGCCGTCGGGGCCTCCGGCTTGCGCAAAGTCCGGACGGCCGCCGCCGCCTTTGCCGCCAAGAGCCTCAGCGCCGACGCGCACGAGATCGACAGCGCTATTGGCGCCGGTCAAATCGTCGGTGACACCAACGACGAGGGAGGCCTTGCCTTCCTCGCCCACGCTGATGATGACGACGATGCCGGAGCCGAGCTGGAGCTTGGCGTCGTCGACCAGGCCGCGCAAATCCTTGGCCGCCACGTTCTGCACAGTGCGCGCGAGCAGCTTCACCCCGCCCAGTTCGCGAACAGCACCGGCAGTGTCGTCGCCTCCGCCGCCTCCGAGCGCAAGCTCGCGCTTGGCGTCGGCGAGCTGCCGCTCGAGTTTCCGCCGCTCATCGATGATGGCGGCGAGCCGCGTAATCATGTCGTCGGGGCCGACTTTGAGGAGTTCGGCAGCCTCGCGCACTTTCTCGTCTTGCGCGGCAAGATAGGCGCGCGCTGCATTGCCGGTCAGCGCCTCGATGCGGCGAACGCCGGAGGCAACGGCGGTCTCCGCGACGATCTTGAGCAGCCCGATGTCGCCCGTCCTGCGGACGTGGGTTCCTCCGCACAGCTCGATGGAATAGGCGCGGTCGGCCTTATTGCTTCTGTCATCCACACCCATGGAGACGACACGGACCTCGTCGCCATATTTCTCGCCGAACAGTGCGAGCGCGCCTTGCGCGATGGCTTGATCCGGCGTCATCAGATGGGTTTTCACCGGCTCGTTCTGCAGGATCATCTGGTTGACCAGATCCTCCACAGCGACGATCTGTTCGTGGGTCATGGGCTTCTGATGCGAGAAGTCGAATCTGAGCCGCCCAGGCTCGACCAGCGAACCCTTCTGCGCCACGTGGCCGCCGAGCACCTCGCGGAGCGCTTCGTGCAGTAAGTGGGTCGCCGAATGGTGCGCGCGGGTCGCGGTGCGGCGGCTGTGATCGACGTCGAGATCAACGGTGTCGCCGACTTTCAATGTGCCGGCCTCGACGACGCCCTGATGCAAGAAGAGGCCATGCAGCTTTTTCTGCGTGTCCTCGACCCTGAAGGCGGATTTCGGACCGGAGATGCGGCCGCGATCGCCGATCTGGCCGCCGGACTCGGCGTAGAAGGGCGTCTGATTGACGATGACGATGCCGTGTGCGCCTTTGCCGAGCTCATTCACGCTGGCGCCGTCCTTGACCAGGGCCACGATCTCGCCGGAGGCTTCTTCCGCGTCATAGCCGAGGAACTCGGTCGCGCCCAATTTCTCTTTCAGCTCGAACCAGAGCGTGTCGGTCGCGGCCTCGCCTGAGCCGGCCCAGGATTTTCGCGCCTCGGCGCGCTGGCGCTCCATGGACGCGGCAAAGCTTTTGGCGTCGATGTCGATGCCGCGTGCTTTCAGCGCGTCCTCGGTCAAGTCGTATGGGAAACCGAAAGTATCGTAGAGCTTGAACGCGATCTCGCCGGGAAGCGTATCGCCCTTCTTCATGCCTTTGGTCGCGTCGTCGAGCAGCTTCAAACCACGCTCCAGTGTTTCGCGGAAGCGAGTCTCTTCGAGCTTCAGCGTCTCGACGATAAGGTCCTTGCCACGCTCGAGCTCGGGATAGGCACGCCCCATCTCGCCGGTTAGAGCCGGCACGAGACGATAAAGCAGCGGATCCTTGGCGCCGAGGAGATGCGCATGACGCATGGCGCGGCGCATGATGCGGCGGAGCACATAGCCCCTGCCCTCGTTCGACGGCAGCACGCCATCGGCGACGAGGAAGGAGGCGGCGCGCAAATGGTCGGCGATGATGCGGTGGCTCGGCTTGTGCTCGCCGGTCGCAGGCACACCGGTGAGATCGACGGAGGCCGCGATCAGCGCCTTGAACAGATCGATCTCGTAATTGTCGTTTGTGCCTTGCAGGACCGCCGCGATGCGCTCGAGCCCCATGCCGGTGTCGATCGAGGGATGCGGTAGCCCGACGCGCTTGCCGCCCGGGAGCTGCTCATATTGCATGAAGACGAGATTCCAGATCTCGACGAAGCGGTCGCCCTCGGCGTCGGGGCTGCCTGGAGGACCGCCTTTGATCTTCGATCCGTGGTCGTAGAAAATTTCCGAGCACGGCCCGCAAGGTCCCAACTCGCCCATCGACCAGAAATTGTCGGAGCCGGCAATGCGAATGATCTCGCTTTCGGGCCGCCCGGCGATCTTGCTCCAGAGTTTCGCCGCTTCGTCGTCTTCGTTGAAGACGGTGATCAGGAGCCGCTTCTTGTCGAGGGCGAAATCGCGTGTCAGCAGAGTCCAGGCAAGCTCGATCGCGCGCTCCTTGAAATAGGAGCCGAAGGCGAAATTGCCGAGCATCTCGAAAAAGGTGTGATGGCGCGCGGTGTAGCCGACATTGTCGAGATCGTTATGCTTGCCGCCGGCGCGGACGCATTTCTGCGAGGTGGCGGCACTGGGCACGCGCGGCTTCTCGGCGCCGGTGAAGACGTTCTTGAATTGCACCATGCCGGCGTTAGTGAACATCAGGGTCGGGTCGTTGCGTGGCACGAGCGGGCTCGACGGCAACACGGTATGGCCCTCTCCCTCGAAGAAATCGAGGAAGCCTTTTCGGATATCGTTGACGGATGCGTGCTTGCTGGACGTCATGTCAGGCGTTGGGGGACCTTGTCGCTCGCCGGAAGGCGCTCCTCGGACGGCCCCGTACACGGGAAGCGGCAAGGAGCTAAATCCGGCCTGCCACAAGGCAAAGCCGGTGCACCACTAGAGCGTCAGACATAGAGTGGGTCGCCACGCCTGGCAAGCGGCCAAGGGCCGCCCTCTAACCGGTCCCGGAAGAGTATAACCGACCCACGGGCCTTGATTTAAGGGGCGCCTAGCCCCCGCCTCGCTTCCGGCGGCCGCTCGTAAGCGGGGTCACCGCAGTCTCGCCCTCGGCAAAGCCAGATGCGGATTCGACCGGCGCTGCGGCAACGATTTCGCCACCCTCAGTCTCCTCCGGCTCGGAGGTGCCTTCGAGAATCTGGCCCGCGATCAGGCCGGCATTCTGGCGGATGGCGCGTTCGATCCGCTCCGCGGTCTGCGGATTATCTTTAAGATAGGCTTTGGCGTTCTCACGCCCCTGCCCGATGCGCTCGCTATCGAAGGAGAACCAGGAGCCGGACTTCTCCACGATGCCGGCCTTGACGCCAAGATCGACCAGCTCGCCGGTCTTGGAGATGCCTTCGCCATACATGATGTCGAACTCGATCTGCTTGAAGGGCGGCGCCACCTTGTTCTTCACCACCTTGACGCGGGTCTGGTTGCCGACAACTTCCTCGCGCTCCTTGATGGCGCCGATGCGGCGAATGTCGAGACGGACCGAAGCGTAGAATTTCAGCGCGTTGCCGCCGCTGGTGGTCTCCGGCGAGCCGAACATCACGCCGATCTTCATGCGGATCTGATTGATGAAGATCACCATGCAGCGCGATTTCGAGATCGAGCCGGTGAGCTTGCGCAAGGCCTGGCTCATCAGCCGCGCCTGGCTGCCCATTTGCATATCGCCCATCTCGCCTTCGAGCTCGGCCTTCGGCGTCAGCGCCGCTACCGAATCGACGACGAGCACATCGATGGCGCCGGAGCGCACCAGCGTGTCGGTGATCTCGAGCGCCTGCTCGCCGGTATCGGGCTGGGAGATCAGAAGATGCTGGAGGTCGACGCCAAGTTTGCGCGCATAGACCGAATCGAGCGCGTGCTCGGCATCGATGAAACCGCAAATGCCACCTTTCTTCTGCGCCTCGGCGATGACATGGAGTGCGAGCGTGGTCTTGCCCGACGATTCCGGCCCATAAATTTCGACGACACGGCCGCGCGGCAGGCCGCCAATGCCAAGCGCGATATCGAGGCCGAGCGAGCCCGTCGAGATCGACTCGACTTCGACCGCTTGCTGGTTCTGACCGAGCCGCATGATCGAGCCTTTACCGAACCCACGCTCGATCTGTGAGATGGCCGCCTCAAGCGCCTTCTCTTTGTCCATCTCCGCTCCCTCAACAAGGCGCACAACCTGCAGCATTTTAGAATCTCCCTTAATCTCACACGGGCCCGCTGGCCCTGCAATCAGCCCCTGTGCCCCAAAGGGGGAAGACCGGCCCGGAGCCGATGCGCTACAAGCGGGCCCCGGGCGGGTCTTAGCGGGGAGATGGAACTGTACACGGTTTGTTCTCTGTTCGCAATATGTTCTTTTTGTGGTGCTGTCCTAATTAGAGGCTCAATGTCCTAAGTTGCGAAATGTTCTGGCTTAAACGGGATCGCCCTCCGGTTAAGCGATCAGACTTCGCTGCCATCAGCGATCTGATGAAAGGGGCCGCCTACGGGCGGCCTCTGTCTTAGGAGGGCTGCGCTTCGCGAGATCGCTTCGGCGTTATGGGGGCGTGAGCGCCCTCACCGCCAATCGCTTCGCGGTACTCATAACGGTCGATGTAGGGCTTGAGCCGCTCGATCAGTTTCCGCTTCAGCTCGGGCGGCATTTCGTACTCGGAGACGCGGTGATCGTTCTGCGCGTCGAGATAGGCTTGCATGCGCGGCCGCGCAGCCTCGAAGTCGCCAATCTTTAGCCTTGCGTAGAGATCGCGCAATTTGCCGATCGGATCCTTGACCAGATCCTCGTAGCGAAGCTCGATGAGCTTGTCTTTCGGAATGAGGTGCTTGTCCGCCTCGAAGTCCTCGGTCAGCCGAGCGAACATGTCGAGCACGTAGTCGTCGAGCCACGGATCGAGGTTCGGCGGATTGTGCAAGCCTTGCGTGGAATAGAGCGCGCGCCAGAGCTTCACCGTCGAAGGAAACACTTTCAGCGGATTGCGCGAGATGTAGATATAGCGCGCATCGGGAAAGAGCCTGGTGAGAAGCCTCAGCCTCGCGGCGTTGGCCGGCGTCTTCATTACAAGAGGCTTGCCGCCATGCTTCAGCGCAAGGCGCCGGTAGAACCACATATAGGCGTCGGCCCATTTTTTCTGCTCGGGCTCGGGCACACCTTTGAAGTCGAGATATTCGGTGTCGGCAGGACCGAAACGCGGCCAGGCATGGGTGAGATAGGGAGTCCCCTCGCCCAGCATCATCATGGCGAATTCTTCTTCCTGCGGGCGATCGAAGCCAACCGGCACGTCGTCTTGCGGCCGCTTCTTCGGCAAGAGCACCTTCATCACCTTGGGCAGCGTGTCCTCGGTGAGCAGGAAGTGATGCGGAAAGAAGCATTCGTACGTGGTCGGGTAAGCGAGATTCGGATCCTCAGAGAAAAGATCGTGCAGGAAGGTCGTGCCAGTACGCCAATGGCCGATGACGAAAATTGGAGGCTCGCCTAAGGGAAGCGCTTCGGCGCGCTTGCGATATTTCCATTCGGAGATGCGGTAGAGCACAGAGTTCCACGGCACCCAGAGCAGCAGGAGGAGCGTGTCGGGGAGACAGTTGAGCGTGAAGTTATAATTGCCGCGCTTGAACAGTTTGAGCAGCGCACCCATCCGCATGCCGAACCAGAAATAGATCAGGCGCCCGCCATAACGGGTGATGGTGAACGCAGGGGCTCGTGGCTTCGCCCGCTGACGGCGGCGGGTGCTCTCATCGTCCTCGGCAAATTTTTCGTAATCAGGCACGCAGAAACTCCGGCGATCGAGGCGTTAGAGCCCGCCTGTTAGCGGCGATCCGCGGCGAAAGGAAGACCTTTTGCCTTCCGCGGGCTTACCCCTGCAACGCCGCCTTCACCGCGGCAGCAAGTTCCTTCAAGTCAAAGGGCTTTTGCAGGAACATGAAATCGTCGTTGTCGGAGAGGTTGCGGCGGAAGCTGTCCTCGGCATAGCCCGAAATGAAGATGATCTTGAGGTCGGGATGGTCGGCGCGGAGATGCTTCATCAGCGTGGGGCCGTCCATCTCCGGCATCACCACGTCGCTGACGACGAGATCGACTTCGCCATCGAAATTGTTGAAGACTTCGAGAGCTTCGACGCCGGTCGAGGCCTGGAGCACATTATAGCCGCGCTGGCCGAGCGCGCGCGCGGCGAAGCTCCGCACCGCATCCTCGTCTTCGACCAAAAGCACGGTGCCGCGGCCGGTCAAATCCTTCGGCCGCTCGCGCGGGACCTGGCGCGGCGCTTCGACTTGACTCGCCACTTCAATATGACGCGGGAGATAGACCCGCATCACGGTACCCTTCCCAAGTTCGCTGTCGGCGTAGATGTAGCCGCCGGTTTGCTTGACGATGCCGTAGACGGTCGAGAGGCCAAGCCCGGTGCCGCGCCCCACTTCCTTTGTGGAGAAGAACGGCTCGAACATCTTCTCCATCACCTCTTCGCTCATGCCGGTGCCGGTATCGGTCACCTCGATCAGCACATATTCGCCGGGCGGCATGTGCTTGGCGCCGATGTCTTGCGACTCCGGCTCGGCGATATTGGCGGTGCGGATGTTGAGCTTGCCGCCGTCTTGCATGGCGTCGCGGGCGTTGACGGCAAGATTGATGATGACTTGCTCGAATTGATGCAGGTCCGCCTTAACCGGCCACAGCCCGCTCGCCTGATCCAGTTTCAGCTCGATATTCTCGCCGAGCAGCCGGCCGAGCAGAATGGAGAGTTCGGACAGTACTTCGCTCAACTCCAGCACTTGCGGGCGCAAGGTCTGCTGGCGCGAGAAGGCGAGCAGCTGGCGGACGAGGCCCGCCGCACGGTTCGCGTTCTGCTTGATGTTCATGATGTCCTGGAAGGCAGGATCGGACGGGCGGTGGTTTTGCAACAGAAAGTCAGAGAAGCCGATAATGGCCGTCAGCATGTTATTGAAATCGTGGGCAATTCCGCCAGCGAGCTGACCGATGGCCTGCATCTTCTGGCCTTGCACCATCTGAAGCTCGAGCGCGCGCTGCTCGGTGGTCTCGATGGCGTAAGCGATTGCCGCTTCGCCATCGCCTTCGCCATGCTCGATCGGGCTTAAATAGAAGCGGCCCTTCCGCTCCTTGTCCGAGGCGAAGGTGAAATCCAGCGGCTCGATCAGACCTTGCCCGGCGATGGCCTGGTCGAGGGTCTTGCGGAAGTCGGCGCGATCGTCGGGGTCAGCCAGATCCACCAGCGCAGCCATGCCGGTATCGTCGCCGGTTTGGCAGAATAACCGCATGAAGGAGGCGTTGGTTGCGCTGATGCAGCCTTCGGCATCGATGGTGGCGATGGCGATGGGGGCGGCGTGAAACAGGCGCGCAAATCTGAGCTCGGCGGACCCTGCCTCTTCCGCCTCGCCCGCGGAGCGATTGATCACGAGAGTATGTGCGGCCACACTGGCGCCGTTCCGCGGCAGACGATGCAGGATGCGCACGGGAAGATTGGTGCCGTCCGCTTTGATGAGATCGATGTCGAAGCGAGTGGTCGCGCCTTGCGCCTGTCCGCGGCCTGCGCTGGCGACCAGGCTCGCATTGTCCGATGACATGATCTCCGACAGTTTCAGCGGCCGGCCCGCGATCTCGGCGAGATCTAGGCCGAGCCATTGCGCAAGCGTCGCGTTGAGATATTGGATGGTGCCGTCCGCGGCGCTGGCGAAGAACCCGGCCGGGGCATTGTCGAGATAGGCGATCGCCGATTGCACCCGCTCGAAGCTCGACTCTTCGCTGGCACGGTCTTGCGTGATCTCCTCGACCTGCCAGACCACAAGACTGCCGCTTCGGCCCGAGCGTGGATCGACGGGCATTGGGCGGACGGAGATACGGAACCAACGCGGCACAATACCGGCTTCTTCTTCCGCTTCGCCGAGGGCCGGAACGCGGAAATCCTCTTTGAGGCTCCGCCCTTGTTGGCTCGCGCGCGCTAGCCGGAAAATCTGCTCGGCGATGTGGGTACTGCCGGCAAAGGCCCGGTCTGGGGGCAGCACGGCGGCGGCGGCGTCCAGTCCGAGCAGATTGCGATAGGTCTGGTTGGCATAAAGCACGTGACCGGCACTATCGGCGATCAGTGCGCCTTGCGGCAGATTGTCGACGAAGGCCTTGGTGACGTCGTTCCGGGCATGGCGCTGGCCGAAATGCAGGATGCCGACGGCGCCGGCGAACAGGCAGAAGACGCCGATGACGGCAAGGCCGGCGAGAATGGCGAGCACGACCGGTTCGGCCATCTCGCGCGAGACCATGGCGAGCCCAACGGCCGCGGCCCCCAGCGCCAGGGCCAGAAGCACGACCAGGCCCACGCCCGCGTCGCGGCCGGTGCGGTCGGCTACCGGATCGCTATAACGCATGGGGGCATCGATGTCGGTCATGGGGGCAAAATAGCCGATTCGAACGGGCTCCGCGCCGGACTTCGTCGGTTTCGCCGGGAACTTGCACGGGGCAGTGAATGTATTGGCTCATCTTGGCACGATGGTTAACGCTTTGTTAGGGCTTGCTTGGGCGGCTTCCAATCCAAGCCGCGCTACGCTCTGAAAAATATGGCTGAGTTCCGTAATTTGATTGACTGTTGCCTTCGCGCCACGGCGGTTTCGCTTGTCGACCCGGTTAAAAAGGAGTAAACAAGTGGTCCGAGCTTACGGCTGCCATGTGTTGTTATGGCGAGCGATTGAGGCGACGCCGGTAGTTTCATCCCGCTCTTAGTCCGTAGGATCGCCGGTAGTTCCCTGCAAATGGTCCGACACTGACGGCTTAGGCCTTAGTGTCAGTCCCCCAAACCTCTCCACTCCCCGCCCCCAAGCGGGGAGTTTTTTTATGCGGTGTTGACCGTCCGGCTGGGAGCCGCGACGATGTCGGAGTTGAATCTTCCTATCGGAGGCATGCGTCGCCTCGCCGTGATGTTGATCGTTTCGATGCTGTGCACGGGGGCGTTTGCCGAGCAGCGCGTGGCGCTCGTGATTGGCAATTCGGACTATGACCATATCGCCCGGCTCGCTACGCCAAGAACAGCGACATTTACGGCAAGAACAGCCGCGTCAGAGATGTTGAGATCAGATTTTCCAGCGGCGCGAGCCTACATACGACGCTGCAAGACAAGGCAGATGGAGAGGTTGTGACGCTGAACCAGCCAGTCGCCTCAAAATGGGTGCAAGTCGTCATTCGGTCGGTCTATCCGGGCTGGAAATATTCCGACACCGCCATCAACGAATTGCAGGTCGATGCGCGTTAGAGCGAGCCCCGCCACGCGCATTGGCAGAACAACCCTTTCGTTGGCACTGACCTTCGCGCTGCCGGCCGTGGCCGGCGAGATGCCGCAAGGCTTCGTCTATCTCCGCGACGTCGATCCGAGCATCCAGCAGGACATGCGCTATGCGGGCTCGGCAAATTTCCTCGGCCACGCGGTCAAAGGCTATGACGCGGCCGAATGCGTGCTGACGAGCAAGGCGGCAAATGGATTGAAGGCGGCGCAGGCTGAGCTGAAAGAAAAGCAGCTCAGTCTCAAAGTCTATGATTGCTACCGGCCGGCACGCGCGGTGGCGTCCTTCGTCGATTGGGCGAAAGAGCCGGACGATCCCAAGGCAAAGTCGATCTATTACCCCGCGCTGGAAAAGCGCGCCCTGTTCCCCGGCTACATTGCGACGCGGTCCGGGCATTCGCGTGGGAGCACCATGGATCTCACGCTCGTACCGCTCGGCTCGAACGCACCGTCCGAAGCCAGCATTGAGCAGAGCCCTGCTGCTTGTACAGCGTCAGGAGCGACCCGCGCACCGGACAACAGCCTCGACATGGGCACCAGCTTCGATTGCTTCGACACCAAGGCCAATACCGAAGCGTCAGGCCTAAGCGAGGCCGAGCGCAAGAACCGCGACCTCCTCGTCGATGTCATGAGGCGGCACGGCTTCGAGAACTACGACAAGGAATGGTGGCACTTCACCCTCAAGGGCGAGCCCTACCCCGACACGATTTTCGATTTTCCAATTAGCCCGCGCGAGTAAGTGGGACCTACTCGTCCCGATAAACCCGCTCGCGCCGCTCGTGGCGCTCTTGCGCTTCCACGCTCAATGTGGCGATGGGGCGCGCGTCGAGACGCTTGAGCCCAATCGGCTCGCCGGTCTCCTCGCAATAGCCGTAGGTTCCATCATCGAGGCGAATCAAGGCGGCGTCGATCTTGGCGATCAATTTGCGCTGACGATCGCGGGCGCGAAGCTCAAGCGCACGCTCGGACTCTGACGTCGCACGGTCGGCGATGTCGGCGTGCTGCTCGGATTCATCATGAAGGTGCTGGAGCGTTTCCTTGGTCGAGCGCAGAATCTCTTCCCGCCAGGCAAGCAACTTGCGGCGGAAATACGCACGCTGCTTGTCATTCATAAACGCCTCGTCTTCCGACGGGCGGTAGTCTTCAGAAAGTTTCACCTTGGGCCGCATGAGAGTCGCTGCCATGGGCATCGGGTTGTCCAAGGGCCTTTGCGAGGCCCTTCCTCCATTGTCCCGGCTCTCGCGCATCGTGCAGCGACCCGCCGGGCGCCCCCGTATTACGGAAGCGCGTGGCCAAGTCAAGACAGAGACGCGCCTTGACAAGCGCACGAAGCGGTGAGCGAAAACACAACGCAAATTCGTCACATTTCGCCACCCCTCGGGTTGGTGGGGAAAGAGTTCTGCGTGGCCGTCCGACTGCAAAAATTTTGTGCGCCAAACGCTTTCGATCGCCATATTTATTGGCGTCTCGCGGCTATCCTAGAAAACGCGCGAGGGAAAAGGACCTAAGACACTTGCCCACCTCTTCCCTAGCCCAAGCCGCGGCCGACGCATTTCGCAGCGCCGGCGATTTCGCCGCCGATCTCGTAAACCCGACCATCCGGCTCGGGGTGACGGGGCTGGCTCGTTCCGGCAAGACCGTGTTCATTACCGCGCTCGTGCATAATCTCATATCCGGCGGCAGGCTTCCCTTTTTCGATGCGGCCGCCGAGGGCCGCGTGCTTCGCGCTTATCTCGAGCCGCAACCCGACGACACTGTGCCGCGATTCGAATTCGAGCAGCATCTCGCCGATCTCACCGGCAACCCACCGCGCTGGCCGGAAAGCACGCGGAAGATCAGCCAGCTCAGGATCGCGCTCGAATACAAATCCGCCAAGTTCTGGAAGCGGCAACTCGGCTTCGACCGGCTCAACATCGACATCGTCGACTATCCCGGCGAGTGGTTGCTCGATTTGCCTTTGCTCGATCTCGATTATGAAGAGTGGTCGCGCGCGGCGTTGGAGCAGAGCCGGGTCAAGGGGCGTCGCCCCATCGCCAAGGCCTGGCATCAGGCGCTGGCCGCGATCGATCCTACGGCGCCGGCCGATGAAGCGCTCGCCGCAAAGCTCTCGGATCTGTTCAAGGACTATCTGCGCGCAACCCGATCCGACCAATATTCGCTCTCAACCTTGCCCCCCGGACGCTTCCTCATGCCGGGCGATTTGGAAGGCTCGCCGGCGTTGACCTTCGCGCCGCTCGAAGGCGATGCGTCGGATTTTCTCAAGGGCTCGCTCGGCGCAATGATGGAGCGGCGTTACGAAGCGTATAAGAAACTTGTGGTGCGTCCGTTCTTTCGCGATCATTTCTCGCGGCTCGATCGCCAGATCGTGCTGATCGATGTTCTCGCCGCGCTGAATGGCGGAGCCGCAGCCATCGCCGACCTCGAGCGCGCCATGACCGAAACGCTGCAATGTTTCCGCACCGGGTCAAATACGCTCCTGTCGCGCATGTTGGCGCCGCGGATCGATAGCGTCGTGCTCGCAGCGACCAAGGCCGATCATCTGCACCACACCAGCCACGACAGGCTCGAGGCGATCTTGGCCGCGCTTGCCGAGAAGGCGATCGGCCGCGCCGAGTTCGCCGGCGCCAACGTCAAAGTGTTGGCGCTGGCGGCGGTCCGCGCGACGCACGAGGGCCTCGCAAAAAAGAACGGCGAGAAGCTGCCCTGCATCATCGGCTCTCCGCTTCCTGGCGAGACCATCGGCAGGCGAACATTCGACGGCGATGAGGAGTTTGCAATCTTCCCCGGCGACCTTCCCGCCGATCCGAAGCTCGCGCTGGAAACCATAGAGATCGAGGCGGATGAGTTGCGCTTCGTGCGCTTCAGGCCGCCGAACCCGGTCAAGCTTGCATCGGGAGGCTTTGCCCCCTTTCCTAATATCCGCCTCGACCGGGCGTTGCAGGCGCTGATCGGAGATCGTCTGGCATGAGCAAGCAGAAGACGCGCAAACCCACCTCGTTCAGGGTTGAGGATGTCGAGGAGATCGCGATGCCGAGCGTGGCCACTGAGCCCGCTCTGCCCGCGCCCCGCATCCGTAACGTCCCGGCCCTGGAGCGAGGCTTGCGCTGGGGCAGCATCTTGCTTGGCGCGGTCTGCGGCCTCGTCACCATGGCCGCGACGGTTTGGCTCTACGATTGGGCGCTGGCACTGATCGCGAGGCAAGACATGATCGGCTGGATCGCGATCGGCCTGCTCAGCCTCGCGGTCCTGGCGCTCGTCATGATCGTGCTTCGCGAGATCGCCGGGCTCATGCGCCTGCGCCGGCTCGATCATCTCCGTCACGAAGCGGACAGCGCCACACGGCAAAACGACAAGGCGCTAGCGCTCGACGTGGCGCAGCGGCTGAAGCGGCTCTATGCCGGACGGAACGACATGGAGTGGGGCTTGGCGCGTTTTGCCGAGCATGAGCAAGAGATCAACGATGCGGCCGAATTGCTGCGGCTCGCCGAGCGCACTCTGGTGGCACCGCTCGACCCGCAAGCGCGCGCTATCGTCGCGACTGCGGCGAAGCGCGTCTCCGTGGTTACGGCAGTGAGCCCCGCGGCGCTGGTCGACATGCTGTTCGTCGGCGGCCAGAATTTACGCATGCTGCGCCGGCTCGCCACGCTCTATGGCGCGCGGCCGGGAACGCTGTCTTTGCTGAAACTGGCGCGCATGGTGCTGACGCATATCGTGCTCACCGGAGGCATCGCGCTCGGAGACGACGTGATCCATCAATTGGTCGGTCATGGATTGACAGCGAAATTGTCGGCGCGGCTCGGCGAAGGCCTGTTCAACGGGGCGCTGACGACACGGATCGGTCTTGCGACAATCGATGTCTGCCGGCCGCTGCCCTATATCGACGTGCCGCGGCCTCGCTTCCGCGAGCTCGTCGCAGAAGTTGCCGGGCTCAATAGCTGAACGGCTGGCGTCGGAGCGTGCAGCCTCCCAACGCCTTCGATTGATCCGAGCTTATTGTTGTGGCGACGGCGCTGAAGCCGTTGGGGCAGCCGGCTTCGCGCCAGCTTGCGGCACCAATTGGCTCAGTGGCACCGGCACAGTGTCGCCCCAAGGCAGATCTTCCGTCGGCGTTGAGTCGCGCAAGGTCTGTCGCGGCTTCTTTTCTTTTTCTGCAGCAGCGGCTTCGGCAGCATCGCTCGGAATCGATCCGAGGTTCAAATCGCCGGGAACGCCTGTTGGCGGCGAAGCCGATTTGTCATCTTCTTGCGAAGTCGTTGCTGTTGACGCTTGCGGTGCGGAAGCGACCGGAGGCGTTTGCGAAGGCATCGCGGCTCGGGCATGGGCCACGGCAGCAACCGGTAAATTCACAGTCGCGTCGATGGGAACGGCCAAGGCGAAGACGTCGGGGGTGACAGCCGGCTCATCGACGACCACCGGGGGAGGAATTGTTGGTGTCGAAGCGATCTGGTCTATCGGACCGGCCTGTTGCCCGCTCGCCTGGGCGGCCTGCGACGTCTTCGAGGGAATGCTTTTCGGCGTCTGCTTGGCGATGACGCTTTCGCCACCGGAGGCAGCGCCGCCGCCGGTAATCTCATGCAACGGGACGACAAGCACACCAGGAATCCCGATCGCGCCCGCGGTCACCGCAAGCACGACTTCAAACGCGACCAGCCCCGCAACCAACGCTAAACCAATTGTGCGGGCGGCGCGGTGGCTGCCCACTTCGCTCATGGCCCAACCCGCAAAAACGCCTCTGAAAGCGCATCCTTTTGTGCGCTCAACCATCATAGCCAAGTTGGTGCCCGGCGTAAGCTTCTCGGCTGTTGCAGCGCACACTAAGTCGGCGATCGTGTCATATCCGTCACAGGGGCTTTCGCGTCTCTTTTTGGGCCAAACGGTGGATAGTGGGGATAAGCAAGACGCGCCGGCTGCGCCCGAACCCGCTTGTTATATGCTTCAACTCGTGAGCGGATCTTCCGCGGAGCGTGCTGGAAGAGAAATCGGAAGGCACAGGAAGCGGCGGGGAAGTTCACAGGGCGAGGCAAGCCCGAAGCTGTCCATTGCCGTGGACGGCTAAAGGTGGAGAGGCTCGTAACGCTAGGTGCCACGGCCTGTAGGCGACGCCGCATAGCCGTGAGGCGTAGTCGATAGGGCACAGAGCGAGACAAGTTTCACTGCCGAACCTGGAACCGGCCCGGCCGGGCTGGAACCACGTCGTTTCAACGCGACGTTAAATAAGGGCCAAGGCCAAAGTCGCGCCGCCGTTCTTGCGGGAAACTGTACGAACAGAGCGCGCGATTAGAGACCGAAAGGTCTCGCGGCGCCGACGGATCGTCCCGAACGGGCGTGAAGCCGACATCGCACAGGGGGGCGGGGCTACCAAGCTCCGCCTTTCCTGTTTTTCTAGCCCCCCTTGTCCTCTCTCACAAAGCTGGCGCCATCCCTCAAGATGACTAAGATTGCGCGCCCAAACCGGGAGAGGTGTTTCGCGTGGCCTTTCGTGTCTCTTATCTCGTGTGTCTCGCGGCGGCGCTTGCCGCCTTGCAGCTCGCGTCTTGCAGCACGATCGAGAAAGTCCGAAGCAAGGACGGCGCCTCAAACGACGCCGAGGCGGTCAAAGTCAAACCGGAGGATCCGCTGTCGCGGCCGATCCAAGTCGCCTGGACTTCGGCCCGCGCCAAATATTGCGGCTTCCTGTTCGACCCAGTGAGGCTCCGCGCGAATTATCTGGCCTCAGCCGCGGCAAGCAACCCACCAGATCAGATGAAGAAGCTCGAGCATGCTTACGACTACACGTTCGAGTCCGTGCTCGCCGGTATCGGCGACGATCCTTCTTATTGCAGCCAAGCACGAACTGATGCGATCAGGGTTGATCTCACCCGCTATCTTGCGGGCGACTACACACCGTCGGCGCGTGCCGCACGTTAGTTCGGCGATATTGTTGGAGCTGTGCCGCTCGGCGAAGGCTCGACTGCAGTAGGCGGCGCAGTCGTTTGCGGTGCGCTTGCGGCAGGATCCGGCAACGCCGACGTCACGCCGCTCTCCGCTGCCGGCGGTGTTGCCGGCTGCGAGACATTTGGTGGCGGCGGCGGTGCCGGAATTTCATCCAGCGGCTCGTTTCTGATTTTCTCGGCGGTCCGCACCAGGAAATCTTCGTCACCGTCAGCGGCCAATAGATAAGAGATGCCGCTCTCCGACCAGGACACCATGCCGACATCACCGGCCATGGTGAATTCTGGCTCGCTCGTGCTGTCGCTCGGTAGCGCGTAGAGCGCGACCGGCGCGCCGCGCGTGCCAAGATAAAGAATCTGACCGAGCGGCTTGCCGCGATATTGCAGGAGCTGGCCGCGAACCAGCTTCAATCCTTGCGGATCGAGGTTCGGCACTTTCAGCGACGGCCCGATCGCTTGCGCGAGCTCGAAGGCGACGAGATCGCGATTGCCTTGACTGGTCAGTCCGACTTCGAGGCTGGACCGGGTGAGCAGCGATTGCATGCGCGCAACGTCATCCTGCCAGCTCGAAGGCAGCCGCGCCGTCTGCTTCGGCAACATGTAACGCACTGGCGTGAGCTCGGGCAGGATGATGGGCACGGCGTAGCCGGCGAGACCGGCGAGAATTGCAATGAGCACGACGGAAGCGATCGGCATCCCCTTGGCTTGCGCGGCGACCGGCTCGGTGGTGCGCACATAGGGATCGGCGCGGAGCGTGATCTCGTTCAACTCGCCAGCGAGAATGGCTTCGAAGGCGCTCTCGAAACGACTATGCGCTTCTTTCAGCGCATCGACTCTCCGTGCGATGACCTCGTCCTGCTTGAGGACTTTCTCCACCGCCTTGGTCTGGGCGCGCGCGAGCTGACCGTCGACATAGGCCACGAGCAATTCGTCACT
>DATBSU010000211.1:0-6775 GCA_036559585.1 Methyloceanibacter sp. | reverse complement strand
TAATCTTCAGGATCTAGACTATTCGAAGACCCGGAAGGTATTCAGTTCGCCGCCCTGAGGAATCAGGTTCAGACCAGCGGCCTTCGTCATGGCCGTGGCACCGATAGCGCCGAACTTGTCGTTGAGATCGAGGCCGGCCGTGACCGGAACGCCGATCCAGCCACCGATACCCGAATAGATACCGACGTACTGCTTGCCACCGACTTTATAGGTGATCGGGTTGCCGATGATGCCGGAACCGAGTTTACGGCTCCAGAGCACCTTGCCGCTTGCGCGGTCGACAGCGCGGAAGTCACCACCGAGCGAGCCGTAGAACATCAGGCCGCCGTCGGTGACCATGGTGCCACCCCAGTTCGGATAAGGATCCGGGATTTCCCATGCACTCTTACCAGACAAGACGTCGTACTTCTTGATCTTGCCCGTCGTGCCGGGTTTCTCAGGATACATGTACACGTTCGCGAACACGTAAACCGTGCCCTGGTTCGTGTGCGTGCGCTCCTGGGGCTCTAGCTCCATGCACCAGTTGTTGGTGGGCATGTAGAAGAGGTTCGGCTCCTTGGGATCAACAGAACCCGGCTGCTGGTCTTTGCCGCCCATAGCAGAGGGGCAAGCTTCGACGTTGCGGCCACGCTCCAGCGGAGAATGCTCGCGCACCTTCACCGGACGACCCGTCTTCATGTCGACCTTCTCGGCCCAGTCCGTCGTCACGTATTTCGTGGCGCGGAGCAGAGTGCCGTCAGTACGGTCGAGCACGTAAGCAAAGCCGTTACGGTCGAAGTGGGTAAGAGCCTTCCGCTTCTTGCCGTCGACATCCATGTCGGTCAGCATGTTCTCGTTGACGCCGTCATAGTCCCATTGATCGAAAGGCGTCATTTGGTATGCGAAGACTGCAGAGCCGTCCTCGACCTTGCGGCCGAAAATGGTCATCGACCACTTGTTGTCGAAACCACCAGCGTTGCACTCCTCATGGGTCTTGTCCGGGCAGCGATAGGCCGGGCTCCACAGACCGGGGTTACCGGTCGAGTAGTAGACCATCTTCAGCTCGGGGTCATAAGTGTACCAGCCCCAAGCCGCGCCGCCGCCGATCTTGTAGTCCTCGCCCGGGAAGGTCGAGATACCGAGATCGGAACCAGCCTGACCGAACTGCGGGTTGGCCTTGTTGGTGTCGGCAGTGAGGCACACGTCCTTGTCGGAACCCGTGCTGTGGCACTCCCAAACCTTCGAGCCATCCTTCAGCGCGTAGGCCGTCACACGACCGCGAGCAGCGAACTCGTCGCCACCGAAGCCGATGATAACCTTGTCGTCAGCAATCAACGGAGCGGGGGTGATCGTCTCGCCCTTTTCCGGCCAAGCATGCTTCACGACCCAGAGCTCCTTGCCGGTAGCGCCGTCGAGGGCAATCACGAAGCCATCGAGGGTGCCATAGACGAACTTGCCGTCGGCATAGGAACCGCCACGGTTCACGGTGTCGCAACAAGCGCGCGGCACAGCAGACTCGTCACGGTCGGTCTTCTTGACGTAGTTCCAGACTTCTTTCGGGTTGTCCGGATCAGTCAGATCCAGAGCCTGCACCACGTTGCAGTTCGACATGGCTGGGCAACCGCTGATCATGAACAGCATGGTCTTGCCGCCGACATCCTTAACCACGAGGGGCTGACCCTCATGGCCACGGAGGGCGTTGGTGCCCTGCAGCCAGGCCATCTGCAGCTTGCCGACATTCTTCGTGTTGATGTCGGCCAGCGTGCTGTGGCGAGTCATAGCGAAGTCACGGCCAGGGGCAGGCCACTGGTCCGGGTCCTTCATTCTTGCAAGCTGCTCCTCATCGGAGCCAGCAAAAGCTTGTCCGGAAATGCCCATCATCAACGCGACGAGCCCCCCGGTTACAAGACTAAACTTCAAATAGTTCATTTCTTTCTCCTCTCCCTAGCTACTCAGTTCACCGAAGCTGAGCTGTTTTGGTACGCGCGTCCCACTGGACCCGAATGCCTAGACGAAGACGTTCGAACCCTTGCGAGTTTGCAAATTGTCAAAGTGGATATGGGAGGCTGCCCTAAAGCGGCGAAGCAATTGAACGCGCCTCGCGCCCGCTGATGTATGCGGGTTCTCTGACGACCACATCACGCGATGACACCTCACGAGGAACCGCAACCTATCGCAGAGTGGGACGCGGGTATTGTCAAAAACCCGTTAGAAAATTCGGCCCATTCATTGCTAGGCTGCCCGCCCATAATTGCCAAATATGCTCGGTTTGCAAGTGAAAAGTTCTCGTAGCAGCCAAATCTGCCAAGTCCTTATTCTGATTGCATTGCAGCACAGTCCGATCGGTATTGTCCCGCTTCTGCAAGGCTAGCCAAGAGTTGCGGGCAATTGTGCAGCGCGAACGAGATGACCCTTCCAGCCAATAAAAAATTGGTGCTCATGATTAGTGCAGATTGCGAAACATCTCTGAGGCCGCGATTCGTATTAGAAAATTTCTGGTCTGTTTCCGCCTACTCGCCAATAGTTAGGAGATTGGTCATCGCTGCCAGGACGATTCGGCCGAGGGGCATGCGGCTGAAATTCAGCTGAACATATTCAGTGTTTCGCGACGCGGCTAAATAGAAGCGCCCGGCGCTCTATTATGAGTACCAGGAACTCTTGGCACTTGAGCTTCGGCGTCTATTCGAACAGCCTGAAAACGTTCAACTCGCCGCCTTGCGGGACCACGTTCAGACCCTTGCATCACCTTGGTACCGGCCGACGAGCGGCAAGAATTACGATATTTCAAGAGGCTTCTTTGGCGCTCTTCGTCGCGGTGATCGGAAGATGCTGGATGGCGATCCGCATCAGCTCGGGGAGCGTGCGGACCCCGAGCTTGGCTTTAAGCTGGGTGCAGGTGTTGGCAACAGTTTTGTAGCTAACATGCAAATGTTCGGCGATGACGCCATAGGGCTTGCCCTCGGCGATCAGGGCGAGCGTCTGCAGCTCGCGCACCGTCATCCGCTTTAGCGGATTGGCCGTGCCGCGCGCCTCCATGAAGGCGACTTCCGAAGCCAGATCGTGACTGAGATAGGGCCGGCCATCGCGCACGCGCTGGAAGGCTTTTACCAGCTCGTCGGAGGATGTGTCCTTCAAAACATAGCCGGTGGCCCCAACCTCGAGCGCGCGGCTAACGATGACGGGATCGGAATGCATGGTGAAGACGAGGATCGGTGTGCGCTGATCGTGCAAACGCAAGCGGCGAATGAAGGAAAGCCCACCAAGCGCGCCGGTGCGCATGGCAAGATCGACTATGATCACATCGGGCTTTTGGTTGCGATAGAGGCGGAAGCCGTCGCTCAGGCTCTGAGCCTGCATGATCTTGTCGACGCCCGCATCCTCCAACAGCTGACGGGTGCCTTGGAGAACAATCGGATGATCGTCGATGACGAGGACGCGAGTCACTTCATGCCTCCGGCAAGCTCGAGCGAGGTCGCTCGCTCTTGAGCGCGCTGCAGCGGAATTTCGACATGGATGGTCGTGCCCTTATTGATCTCCCCCTCGATTAAGCAGGTACCGCCGAGCGTGCGGACCCTCTCCGTCATGGCGGTCAGGCCGAAGCCCTTCGGCGTTGTAGGGTCGAAACCTTTGCCGTCGTCACGCAAGGTCAGGCGCAGCGCCGGCGATTGCTTGGAGGTGCCGCGGTTCCGCTCCTCCACATCGACATGAAGATGGCGCGCGCCGCCGTGGCGGATGGCATTGGTGATGCCCTCCTGCACGGAGCGATACAGCGTGAGATCGACATTCTCGCCATAGGATTGGGCAAGCCGGCCGAGCGAGAGACGAATCTCGGTGTCGGGGTGGGCGCGGCAAAAGCCGCCGACGAGTTCGGTAAGGAGTTCGCCGAGCCCAACGCGCCCGAGCGAGCCAGGCCGGAGCTTCTTCAGCAGTGCGCGATTCATCAACTTTAGCCGCTCGGTGATGGCCAGAATCTCGCCGACGCGACGCGAAATTTCGGATGTGGGCTTGTTCGGGAATTGACTAGCGAGATTCTGAATCGACGACGCATTGGCGGTGATACCGAAAAGGCAAGGCCCCGCCTCGTCGTGAAGCTCGCTGGCGATCTCGCGGCGCTCTTGCTCCTGCACCGAGATGAGCTGTTGGTAGAGACGGCTATTCTCCTCGTGCGCGGTATCCAGCGCACCGGACAGCGTGTTGAAACGATTGGTGATGAGCGCGAGTTCCTTCACCTTCGGCTCGGCGAGGCGCGTGCCGTAATGGCCATCTTCGAGAGATTGCATACCGCGCGACAGACTTTGCAGCGGGTCGAGGACTCGGCCGAGCACAACATAAAGAGTGATGAGGACCAGGAGGTCGAGAACGAGCCAGACCAGCGCCAGCGAATAGAAGTCGTTCCAGGCCTCGGCAATCTCATCGGCGGGCTCGCCAACAATTACAACGGGATCTGAACGATCGACCGCCACGACGCGCACCGCTCGTCCGACCAACTGCGGCCGCACAAGAGCAGTGAACCAGCTCGGCGCCTGTGGGAGCGCGCGCTCGCTCCCCTCCGGCGCCAGCACCGTGAGGTTTCCGTAGGAATCCATCAGCAGAATGCGCACGTGGCGCAGCTGCTTCAATTGCAGCGGCAACGCTTCGCGCATTTCTCCGAGCTTGTCCTGCGCCGCCAAGTCTTTGAGGGTGGCCTCGACGAAACGCTGGGCGATTTCGAGTGAGGCCTCGATCTCAACACGTGTCGCGGTACGGGTATTAAGAATCGCAATGGTGCCGCCGGCGAACGCGGCAAGCAGGCTGATCGCGCCAATCGCAACCAGGAGTTGGGTGCGGACCGGACGATCGTACCAAAGCCATTGCAAAATCTGCTTCATTCTCCACACCGGAGTACCTCGGAGTATTGATCTACTTTTCGGCGAAAATGTCCGCCAGCTCAAGGACTAAGGCGTTTACCCTGCCTAGGCTTCGTAGGCCCCGACTTAGCGCGGTGATGCGCCGTGTCCAGGCAAATACGACTCTTAACCCAATGACACTCGATGACGGAAAAGTAGAAATAGCAATGCCAAGCCTGGCAATAGAGTTGCCGAATGTTCCCGGTCACTATTGCGGGGCCAGCTAAAGACGAGACACCAGACTCCGCATTAGGCTTGTGCTCTTGCAGATCCGGGAGCGTGTCCCTAGCTCGCTCCCAGGAGCCTCGCTGAAAGGCATTTAGGGTTCGGCCGGCCGAAACGTGGCTCTCAGTCGTCTCCTTCCCGCGAAGAGTCGCGCCGTGAGCAATTGCTTATTGCCGCCGAGGGTGGGGTGCGGCCGAAGGGTGCGCACCCCCTCAGCCCTTCTTGCGACCGCCATCAAGAAGGTCGCTCAAAATAAATGAGAGCGAAATCTGGATTCGCCCCCCAGGCCAATCGCGGTGGTTCGGACTCTCGTCACACTTCGATGATGAGATGCGGCCTAAGCTCGTGGTCGGGAACCTTGGTAAGATCCTTCTGCAACTCGTTGACCACGACTTTTGCCATCGCCTTGCTAAGCGAGTCACGCAATTCACCGAGCACGCGAGGCGGCGCGACCAAAACTAGCTCGTCGAACTTTCTCTCGCTGTGCTCCTGATCGACCGCGGCGGCTACGTGGCGGACGAAATCCTCTTTCACGGCCTCATGTAAATCATGCTTGGGCGTGACAGCATGGTGGGCGACGTTAGCGCTTTCCCTGACGCGCGCCGGCCGGTCGCGGCCAAGATCGGAGGAGCGCTCATGCATCTCGGAGGAGACGAAGCTCGACAGCGTATGAAAGTCGCCCGCATCGTCCATGGCGACAAAGCGCGCACGGCCGCCGTCGGCGATAATATAAAGTCGTTTCGGCAATTTCATTGGTCGAACTCCTTACGTCTGCTTGGCACTGAACGAGCCGCCCGTTAAATCTGTTCCGTGACGTCATCGGGCCAGAACAGCCAGTTCCGAGCGGCTTCAAGATCTTCCGGCTGGAAGTAGGCGACCTCGCAATCGATGAAGGGTTCAGCCAGCGCCGACAAAGGCGAGAACCATTTCGTGTCGCTCACGATGGCGCAACGGCTAAAATCCTTGAGATGGCGGAGACTGAATTTAAAGTCGCTCCAGAAGGCGCCGGCGTCCATGCCCTCGAAGTCATGAATAATTTCAAGGACCTGCACGCGGCCGTGGCGGGCGATGAAGGCCTCGAGCTTCTTCGCCGTAGCCTCGAACTCCTCGGCCGTAACGCGATCGCTGATCTCGATCTCGACCGAAGCAAGGTTGTCCATTTCTTTGTAAGAGAGCATGCACGACTCCAGCGCTTAGAAATAACCGCTTGCAAAATTAGTGCATCATGAGGACAGGCAATTTCGCATGGCGCAGCACATATTGCGTGACTCCGCCGAAGGCCCATTCCTTCCAGCGCCGGTGGCCATAGGCGCCCATAACGAGCATGGCCTTTTTGGCCGCGCTTGCCTCCTCCAGCAGCGCCGCGCCAACATCGCGCGAGCCGGATTCAACCCTCGCCTGTTCGACTTCGAAGCCTGCGCGGCTGAGATAGTCGGCCATAGCGGGCAAAGATTGATCCTCTTCCTCCTCACTTTCGGTCACGGCGATCAGGCGAACGCGCTTAGCGGTGGCGAGGAACGGCTTGGCGGCGGACACCGCGCGCGTCGCCTCGGCATTATCCTTCCAGGCGATTGTCACCGTCTCGGCGAACGCAGCCGACGTGCCCTCGGGCACCGCAAGCATGGGCCTGCCGGAATCGAACAACGCCGCATCGCGCGCGGTCTGCCAGAAGGAGGATTGCGAGG
>DATBSU010000210.1:0-20430 GCA_036559585.1 Methyloceanibacter sp. | reverse complement strand
TTGATTTATGCTGACCGGGGCGGCCGTTCCTGCCCATTATCGTGCCCAATTGACTTATGGACTTCTCTATCTATAGTGCGCCCGCAAACGACCTCTCGGCGCGCCCACGCGCGATGAGGTTAAACGATTACGGCCCAAGGGCCTATATTTCAGGCCCGGCTTTCAACAGCCCAAGAGTTTGAACGGACGAGAGAGACATGTTCGCGGTCATTCGCACAGGCGGCAAGCAATATCGCGTTGCGCCAAACGACGTCATTGAGATCGAGAAGATCGCAGGCAATCCCGGCGATATCGTCGAGCTTGGCGAGGTTTTACTGCTGGGCGGCGACGAGCCTAAGGCGGGCAAGCCGCTGATTTCTGGCGCGCTGGTGGCAGCCGAAGTGGTGGAGCAGGGCCGCGGCGAGAAGATCATCGTCTTCAAGAAGAAGCGGCGGAAAGGCTATCGGCGCACCAAGGGCCATCGCCAGCTGCTGACGACGATCCGCATTACCGAGATTCTGACCGACGGCAAGAAGCCATCGAAGCAGGCTGCGAAGCCTGAACCGAAGAGGGCCGAGAAGCCAGTCGAGGCCAAGGCACCGAAAACGAAAGCTGCGAAGCCCGCGAAAAAAGCCGAGGCCAAGCCCGCAGCCAAGAAGGCGGCGGTGAAACCCAAAGCAGAAAAATCCGCAACCAAGAAACCGGCGCGCACGGCGAAGCCGAAGCCCAAGGCTTAGACTCGACTAGTTGAGGTAGCGAACCATGGCACATAAGAAAGCAGGCGGCTCGTCACGGAACGGCCGCGACTCCGCCGGGCGCAGGCTCGGCGTCAAGAAGTCCGGCGGCCAGGCCGTCATCCCCGGCAACATCATCATTCGCCAGCGCGGCACCAAATGGCATCCTGGCGACGGCGTCGGCATGGGCAAGGACCATACGATCTTCGCGGTGGTGGAGGGCGAGGTCAATTTCGCGACCAAGCATAAGGGCCGCGTCTACGTCTCGGTGAAGCCGAACTAGCTGACGCGCCTAGCGCAGGTCTCGCCTGCATTGGCGCTCCCGTGTAATTTCGTTCCATGAGCATCACGACAGAGAGGCTCGTCCTCAGGCCGCTTGAGCTCCGCGATGCGGCGCGCATTGCGCTGCTCGCGGGCGATTTCGACGTCGCCTCGATGACCGGCACCATTCCGCATCCTTACAGCGAGCAGATGGCGGGGGAGTGGATCGGCAGTGCGCTTGAAGGCGAAGAGGGCACGGTGTTCGTGATCGAGCGCGACGGAACCCTGATCGGCTGCGTCGGCTATCGCGAAGACGAAAAGGGCGGCGCCGAGCTCGGCTACTGGCTGGGCAAGCCCTATTGGGGGCAAGGCTTTGCCACGGAGGCTTCGGCCGCGATGGTGGCTTATGCCTTCGATGAAGGCGGCCTCGACTATCTCACCATCGGGCATTTCGCCGACAATCCGGCCTCGGCGCGGATCATCACCAAGCTCGGCTTCACGCCGCAAGGCGAGATCAGGCGCGACTGCGTGGCGCGGGACAAAAAGGCGCGTTGTTTGACCTATCGGCTGGAGCGCGGAACCTCCCAATCCGCAGTGTAACGTTAAGCCCTCCGGTGCTAAAGCCTTCCCCATGCAGTTTCTCGATCAGGCCAAGGTTTTTGTACGCGCGGGCGACGGCGGCAATGGCTGCGTCTCGTTCCGGCGGGAGAAGTTCATCGAGTTCGGCGGACCTGACGGCGGTGACGGCGGCAAAGGCGGCGATGTCGTGCTCGAATGCGTGGCCAATCTGAACACGCTGCTCGATTACCGCTATCAGCAGCATTACAAAGCAAAGAAGGGCGGCCACGGCATGGGGCAGAACCGCTCTGGCGCCGGCGGCGCCGACGTGGTGCTGAAGCTGCCGCCAGGCACCCAAGTCTTCGCCGAGGATGGCGAGACCTTGATCGCGGATCTGACCGAGCCCGGGCAACGCATCGTGCTGCTGCACGGCGGCAATGGCGGCTTCGGCAATGCCAAGTTCAAGTCCTCGACCAATCAGGCGCCGCGCCACGCTAATCCGGGGCAGGTCGCCGAGGAGATGTATATCTGGCTCAGGCTGAAGCTGATCGCCGATGCCGGGCTCGTTGGCCTACCCAATGCTGGAAAGTCGACGTTCCTTGCAGCGGTGAGCGCTGCGAAACCCAAGATCGCGGACTATCCGTTCACGACGCTGCATCCCAATCTCGGCGTGGTGCGGATCGATACCACCGATTTTGTGCTGGCGGATATTCCGGGGCTGATCGAAGGCGCGCATGAAGGCGCAGGTCTCGGCGACCGCTTTCTCGGCCATGTCGAGCGCACGGCGATCTTGCTGCATCTCATCGATGCCACGCAGGACGATCCGGCCGAGGCGTATCAGATCATCCGCGGCGAGATCGAAGCCTATGGTGCGGGGCTCGAGGACAAGCCTGAGATCGTGGCGCTGTCGAAAGCCGACGCCGTCCCTGAGAAGGAGATGGCCAAGAAGGCGAAGGCCGTGGCGAAAGTTGCTGGAGCAAAACCGCTCGTGCTCTCCGCCGTCAGTGGTCAGGGCATGCAGGATGCGCTGCGCCAGATCGCCAAAGAGGTGGTGCGCTCCAGAACTAAGGGTAAAGAGCCCAAGCGCGAAGTCGCCGGGTGGCGGCCATGAGACAGGAATGGTCGAAGACGAAGCGGATTGTCGTCAAGATCGGCTCGTCGCTTCTGGTGGATAGCGCGACCGGCACGCTGAAGGGCGAGTGGCTCAATTCGCTCGCCGACGACATCGCCAAGCTTCGTGCAAGCGGCAAGGACGTGATCGTGGTTTCGTCGGGTGCGATCGCGCTCGGCCGCAACGTGCTCAAGCTGCCGAGGGGCGCACTGAAACTCGAGGACAGTCAGGCTGCGGCGGCGGTCGGCCAGATCGATCTCGCTCATGCCTACGAAGAGACATTCCGCGCCCGCGGTCTCGTCGCGGCGCAAATTCTGCTTACGCTCGGCGATACGGAGGAGCGGAAGCGCTATCTCAATGCGCGGAGCACCATCACCACGCTGCTCAAGCTCGGCGCAGTTCCCGTCGTAAACGAGAACGACACGGTGGCGACGAGCGAGATTCGCTATGGCGACAACGACAGGCTCGCCGCGCGTGTGGCCTCGATGATGAGCGCGGATTGTCTGGTGCTGCTCTCCGATGTCGATGGGTTCTATACGGCGCCGCCTGGGTCTCGCTCGGACGCGAAAAAGATCGACGAGATCAGCGACGTCACGCCCGAGATCGAGGCGATGGCGGGCGATGTCGGCTCCGAGCTCTCGAAGGGCGGCATGGTGACCAAGATCGAGGCGGCGAAGATCGCGCTCTCCGGCGGCACGCATATGGCAATCGCTTCCGGCAAGGTCATGCATCCGCTGGCGGCGCTTGCCTCGCCCGGCATCGGCAGCTGGTTCATCGCCCGCTCCGATCCAATGACGGCGCGAAAGAAATGGATCGCAGGAACGCTCGTGCCAAAGGGCGCGCTGTTCGTCGACAAGGGTGCCGCGGACGCGCTTGGCTCAGGCAAGAGCCTCTTGCCCGCCGGGGTGACGCGGCTCGAGGGCAGTTTCGATCGGGGCGATGCGGTCGTCATCAAGAATGGCGAGGGGGCTGAGCTTGGGCGTGGCCTCGTCGCCTATGACGATAACGAGGCGCGGCGCCTGCTCGGGCGGAAGAGCAGTGAAATCGAAGCCATTCTCGGCTACGGTGGCGACCCTGAATTGATCCACCGGGACGATATGGTCCTGAATCGGAAGAGTTAGGCGATGTCGGTGATGGCAGAGAGACCGGAAGCCACGATCGAGCCGATGATGCTCTATATGGGCCGGCTCGCGCGCGAGGCTGCTTCCGAGCTGGCGACTGCGTCGACGGAGGCGAAGAACAATGCGCTCCGCGCCATGGCCGCTCGGCTCGAGGCCAAGAGCAATGCCATTCTTGACGCCAACCGGCAGGATGTCGACGCGGCGCAAGCCAAGGACCGGAACGGAGCCTTCGTCGATCGGCTGACGCTTAACAATGAGCGGCTGGCGGCGATGGCGCAAAGCTTGCGCGACATCGCGGAGCTGCCCGATCCCGTCGGGCAGGTGATCGCCTCTTGGACACGGCCGAACGGTCTCGTCATTTCGCGCGTGCATGTGCCACTCGGCGTGATCGGGATTATCTACGAGTCGAGACCGAATGTTGCGGCCGACGCGGGAGGATTGTGCGTGAAATCCGGCAATGCCGTGATCTTGCGTTGCGGCTCCGAGACATTTTTGAGCTCTATCGTGATCACCAACGCCTTGGCTGAAGGTCTGGTCGAGGCCGGCTTGCCGGGTGCCGCCATCCAGCTCGTGCCGACCGTGGATCGCGCGGCGGTGGGTTATATGTTGCAAGGTCTCGATGGAGCGATCGACGTCATCGTGCCGCGCGGGGGCAAGAATTTGGTCGAGCGCGTGCAACACGAAGCCCGCGTGCCGGTGTTCGCGCATCTCGAAGGCGTGTGTCACGTCTATGTGCATGCTGCCGCCAATCTCGACATGGCAAAGCAGATCGTGCTCAACGGCAAGATGCGGCGCTCGGGAGTTTGCGGCGCAACGGAGACGCTGCTGGTCGATCGCGCTTGCGCCGGCACGCATCTGAAACCGCTGGTCGAGATGCTGCTCGATGCCGGCTGCGAGGTGAGAGGCGACGCCGATACGATGGCGGTCGATCCGCGCGTGAGGCAGGCGACCGAAGACGACTGGGCCACCGAATATCTCGATGCCATCATCGCGGTGAAATTGGTCGAAAATCTCGACGATGCCATCGCCCATATCGCGCGCTACGGCACGCAGCATACCGACGCCATCGTCACCAAAGATCAAGCGGCGGCCGAGCGGTTCCTCGCCCGCGTCGACAGCGCCATCGTGGTGCACAATGCCTCGACGCAATTTGCCGATGGCGGCGAGTTCGGCATGGGGGCTGAGATCGGGATCGCCACCGGGCGGTTCCATGCGCGCGGACCGGTCGGCGTGGAGCAGCTCACCACGTTCAAATATGTGCTGCGCGGCAACGGGCAAACGCGGCCTTGAAATCGACAGCTGAAGTTACCCGAGTCCCGACCGCACAGCGCAATATGCGCATCGGGCTGCTGGGCGGCTCGTTCAATCCGGCGCACGCGGCGCATCGGCATATCAGCCTCACCGCGCTGAAACGACTTGGATTCGATCAAGTCTGGTGGCTGGTGACGCCGGGCAATCCACTCAAGGCCGGCGCGAAGCAACCCAGTCTCGAGAGCCGCGTCGCGGCGGCGCGCGAGGTCGCGCATCATCCGCGCATCGTTGTCACCGGCTTCGAAGGGGCGAGGAAACGTCCCTACACGGTGGACACGCTCAAATTCCTCAAGCAGCGGTTTCCGAGCGTCCACTTCGTGTGGCTGATGGGCGCCGACAATCTCGCCGAATTGCACCACTGGCGCGACTGGCCGGCGCTGTTCCGGCTGGTTCCGATTGCGGTGTTCGACCGGCCGGGGTTTCGGCTGAAGGCGATGTCGTCCAGGGCAGCTCAACGCTTCCAGTTCTACCGCGTCGATGATTCGGACGCGTCCGGGCTCGCATCACAAATTCCCCCAGCCTGGGCAATCTTGAGCGAGAAGCTCTCCTCGCTCTCGTCAACGTCCTTGCGCCAGGACGGCGGGAAAGCGGCAAAAAAGGCAGCGAAGACGCCAGGCGCGCGCAAGGAGACGAAATCTAACAAGTAGACGAGCTGTCACTAGCTATTGAAAATCTCGCGCTAGACATACTATGCTTATGGGGCGAAGCGGCGGAAGCGGAACCATCCGTATCCTCTGCCGTTTCGTCGGATCAACGGCAGAAGGACATCCATTCCAACATGCGCTCATCAAGAGAGGGTGCTCTCCGCAGTACGCCTCCCTCCGGATTCGCAGCGTTCAGCGCCAATCCGGGCAAGTTGCTCGATGTCGTGATCGAGACTCTCGACGACGCCAAGGCCGAGAAAATCGTCAGCATCGACCTCAAGGGTAAGACCTCAATCGGCGACCAGATGGTCGTGGCATCGGGTCGCTCCCAAAGGCATGTCGGCGCCATTGCCGACAATCTCGTCAGGAAATTGAAGGAAGCAGGCTTCGGCAAAGCGCGTGTCGAAGGCACGCCGCAATGCGACTGGGTGCTGATCGATGCGGGCGACGTAATCGTCCATATCTTCCGCCCCGAGGTCCGCGAATTCTATAACCTGGAAAAGATGTGGTCGGCTGACCGGCCCATGGAGCGTATGGTGATCTGAGACCATAGCGCCGTCTCAGTCCTCGCTTTTTCGGGGGAAGGGTTATGCGGCTTCTGATCGCTGCCGTCGGCAGATTGAAGCAGGGGCCGGAACAGGACCTGTTCGCTCACTATATCTCCCGCGCCGATGCCGCAGGCCGCAAGCTCGGCCTCGGGCCGCTTAGTTCAATCGAAATCTCCGAATCGCGAAAAGAGACGGCACCTTTGCGCCTCGCGGCGGAGGCCGTTTCCTTACTGGCCAAATGCGGCCCGGCGCAGACCGTGATCTGTCTCGATCCTAAGGGCAAAGAGCTCAGCAGCGAGAAATTCGCACAAACGCTCGCCAAATATCGGGACGGCGGCACACAGGCCCTGGCGTTTCTGATCGGCGGCGCCGATGGGCTCGGGGAGGAGGCCTTGAGCAAAGCCAATCTCCGCCTGTCGCTCGGCCCGATGATCTTGCCCCATGGGCTTGCCCGCATCGTGCTGACCGAGCAGATCTACCGGGCGGAGACCATCCTTGCCGGTCATCCCTATCATCGGGGCTAACCGCCGCGACAAGGCGGCAACATTAAGGATTGTTGAGGTTTTTGCCTTGATTCTGCCCCAGGGCTTCGGTGTCGTCGCCCTCGGACAGCCAGAGCGCGGCGCATCGAACCCAGATCTTGAAATATCAGCGGCTCGCAAGCTTCACACTCCTCCTCGCAGGCGCGATTTGCGCGCCGGCTTGGATCGCATTTGCAGAGGACGATATCTCGCGCGACGAAGCGCAGAAGCGGCTCGACGAGACCGAGCAGCAGCTGCATACGAGCCGCGAGCAGGAACAAGGGCTTGCGCAAGACATCGCGACGCTCGCTGAGGAGCGCGCGCGACTGAACAGTGAGTTGATCGAGTCGGCTTCGCGGGTGCAGGCGAGTGAGGCCAAGCTCTCGGAGACCGAAGGCAAGCTCGCTGAGCTTACCGATCAGGTGACGGTGATCCGGAACTCGATCACGGAGCGGAAAACGGCGATCGTGAAGATGCTGAGTGCGATGCAAAGAATCGGACGCACGCCGCCGCCGGCGATCGTCACGCGCCGGGACGACGCGCTCGCCATGGTGCGGAGCGCCATGTTGCTCGCCGAAGTGTTCCCCGAGCTCAAATACCAGGCCGACAATCTTTCGCACGAGCTCGACGGTCTGGTGACGCTAGAAAACGGTATCCGCGAACAGCGCGACGCGGAGAAGGCCGAGACGGATCGGCTCGCCGAAGAGCGCGCCCGTGCCGACCAGCTGCTCGAAGAGAAGAGAATCAAACTTGCGCAGAGCCAGACGGCCCTGGCGCAAGTCAAGCTCGCCGCCCAGGAGCAGGCATCCACCGTCAGCGATCTGAACGAGCTGATCCAGAAGCTCGACCAGCAAATCGCCAAGGCCGAGGTGGCGCAATATGACGCAGAGCTCGCGGCGGAGCAGGCGCTTCGGGCGAAACAGCAGGATCAGTCGCTTGCTGTCGCAGGCAATGAGAGGGTGGTCGAAATCAAGCCCGACTCAACCAAGGTCGCTTTTGCCAGCCCGGATCGCATGAAGCCCGCGATACCCTTTGACAGCGCCAAAGGCAGCTTAACGCTGCCGGCTCAAGGCAAGCGGTTGAAGCGGTTCGGTGACGCCGACGACGCCGGGGGCACAGTCAAAGGAATTAGCTTGCAAACCCGCCCGGAAGCCCGGATTACCGCCCCTTCTGACGGCTGGGTGGTCTATGCTGGGCCGTTCCGCTCCTATGGGCAACTCTTGATCCTCAATACGGGCGGGGGCTATCATGTCCTCCTTGCGGGGATGAGCCGCATAGATGCAAGCCTTGGCCAATTTGTGCTCACCGGTGAACCGGTTGCCGTGATGGGCGCGCCGGGACCGACCAGCCAAGGCAGTAACGAGAATTCGCGCCCCGTCCTCTACGTAGAGTTCAGGAAGGACGGCAAGCCAATTGACCCCGACCCATGGTGGGCCGCGGCTTCCGAAAAGGTGCAAGGATAATGCGGAAATCCGAATACGCGCTGTGGACGCTCCTAGTACTGGCGGTGCTTGCCGCTGGTTCGGCGATGGTCGCCCTGGCGCGGAGCCAGACAGCAGAGGCTGCCAATTCCGAGATCTATCGTCAGCTCGATCTGTTCGGCGAGGTGCTTGAACGCGTTCGCGCCGACTATGTCGAAAAGCCCGACGATTCGAAACTGATCGAGTCGGCCATCAACGGCATGCTCGCGGCGCTCGATCCGCATTCCGCCTATCTCAATCCGAAGCACTTCCGCGACATGCAGGTGCAGACGCGCGGCGAGTTCGGCGGGCTGGGCATCGAGGTGACCATGGAGAACGGCGTGGTCAAGGTCGTGTCCCCGATCGAGGATACGCCGGCATCGAAGGCTGGCCTGCAAAGCGGCGACCTGATCACCGCGCTCGACAAAGAGCAGATTCAGGGACTCACCCTGCAAGAGGCGGTGGAGAAGATGCGTGGTCCGGTGAATTCGCCGATCACGCTCACCATCGTGCGCAAGGGCGTCGACGATCCGTTCGATGTCAAAGTCACCCGCGACGTCATTCACATCAATCCGGTGAAGTATAATGCCGAGGACGATGTCGGCTATATCCGCGTCACCACCTTCAACGAGCAGACCACGGCAAACCTGCAGAAGGCCATCGACGACCTGAAGAAGCAGATTGGGCCGAAGCTCAAGGGCTACATCATCGATCTCAGGAACAATCCCGGCGGCTTGCTGGATCAGGCCATCTCGGTCTCCGACACGTTCCTCGATCAAGGCGCGATCGTGCTGACCAAGGGACGCGATCTCGAGGAGACGCAGCGGTCGAATGCACGGGCCGGAGATTTGACCGACGGGCAGAAGCTCGTAGTGCTGATCAATGGCGGCTCGGCCTCGGCTTCGGAGATCGTCGCCGGCGCGTTGCAGGATCATCATCGCGCGACCATTGTCGGCACGCGTTCTTTCGGCAAGGGCTCGGTACAGACCATTATTCCGCTCGGCTCGAACGGTGCGCTCAGATTGACCACGGCGCGTTACTACACGCCGTCGGGTCGTTCGATCCAGGCCAAGGGCATCGAGCCCGAAGTCGTGGTCGAGGAAGAGCTTCCCGATGACCTCAAGGCAAAGGCAGACCAAGTCAGCACGCGCGGCGAGGCAAATTTGCGTGGGCACCTCAAAGGTGAGGATGCCGACGGCGAAGACGCAACGAAGGATGAGGAAGGGTCTGGAAGTTCGGCTTATGTGGCCACGGATAAGGAAAAGGACACGCAGCTGAAATACGGGCTCGATCTGTTGCGCGGGATCAAGTCGGTCGATAGCGACGCCAAGAAGAAGGCCGAGGTTGAGTCTGCAACGCCTGAGGCGACTGCGAAACAGCCTTAGGCCGCAGAGTGGGGAGGGACGCGTGTAATGAAGGCGCTGGTGGTCGCGGCTTCGATCGTTTTCCTTGTGCTTGGCCTCGGTGCGGCCGGGCTCGCTTTTTTCCCGGATCCTGATGCCGGCGAGCCGGTCGTGGTGCTCGATGTCGCAGTACCGGAAGGTGCCTCGCTCGAACCGGCTGGGGCTGAAGGTCAAGCTGAACCTGCACTGCCCCCGCCAAACAGCGCCCAGGCGCCTGCTCCCGCCGAAGCGGGCGCCAATGGCGATGTGACACCGCCGCCGGGCTTTGCCGTCGATCCAGCCTCGCCAGTTCAGCCGCTGCCGGAGCCGCAAAAGGCTCCCGGGGCTGCACCCTCGACCCCAATGCAACAAGCTTCCGGCGACGCGACCGCCGTTTCCATTGAAGGTTCGGTTGGTGGAGATGCGAGTGTGGATAGCGGAATGCCCGATGACCCGGCGAAAGTGGCCGCGCTCGTCGAGCAATCGCAATATGGCCCGTTACCCAAAGTCGGGCCCGACGGAAAACGTCCCGCCGAGGTTTATGCCGCGCAGACGCGCTATGCCGGGAAGGCGGCGCCGGGCGAGCCGGTGCGCATCGCCATTCTCGTTGAGGGCATCGGTCTTCCCGACGGGGTGACGATGGATGTCATCAAAGGATTGCCGGCTTCTGTCAGCGTGGCTTGCGGTGCCTATGGTCGCAATCTGCAAGAATGGATCCTGAAAGCGCGCTCTGCCGGGCATGAGGTGCTGTTGCAAATTCCGCTTGAGCCAGAGAATTATCCGGCCACCGACCCGGGTCCGCATACCTTGCTCACGACGCTGCCGCCGGAGGAAAACCTAAAGCGCCTGCAATGGCTGATGTCGCGCTATACCGGCTATGTCGGCCTGACCAATCATATGGGTGCGAAGTTCGAGGCGACGCAGGCCTCGCTTGCGCCTGTGCTCGAAGAGGTGAAGGCGCGCGGCCTGCTCTTTGTCGACGACGGCAGCGTGAAGGCGTCGACCGGCGGACAAATTGCGTCCTCGATCGGTCTCGACTATTCCGTTGCCGATGTGCAGCTCGACGGCGATGTCGCCAAAGGACTTGCCGAACTTGAGACCTTGGCCAAACAAAAAGGCTCGGCAATCGGTGTCGTCAGTGCCAAGCCCGCCACAATCAAGCAGATCGCCGATTGGGCCGCGAAACTCGAAGCCAAAGGCATCGTGCTGGTCCCGGTCAGCGCCGCAGTCCATGCGCAGCGCCAAATTTGACGACAGCTCCTCATGACAAATATTGACGATTTGCCTTACCGGCCTTGTGTCGGCGTGATGCTGCTAAACGCTGAAGGCCGCGCCTTTGTCGGCAGGCGCTCCGAGGCCGCCGATGCGCCTGAGGGTGTCGGCAATTGGTGGCAGATGCCGCAAGGCGGCATCGATCCGGGCGAAGATGAAGAGAAGGCGGCACTCCGCGAGCTGAATGAAGAGACCGGAATTCGAACCGCGCGCATCATCGGGCGCGCGCGCGACTGGCTGAACTACGATCTGCCCAGCGAGCTGATCGGCGTGGCATGGGAAGGGCGCTATCGCGGGCAGAAGCAACTTTGGTTCGCGGCGCGCTTCGAGGGCGAGGAGGGCGAGATCGACCTTGAACCTCAGCCCGGGTATGAGCGCGAGTTCGATGCTTGGCGCTGGGTCAAGCTCGAAGATTTGCCGCACCTTGTGGTGCCGTTCAAGCGCCCGGTCTATGAGGCGATCGTCGCGGAATTTCAGCCGCTGGTGCGCTAACGCGCCTTTCGCCAGCGCGCGCCGATGCGCCGGGCAAGCAGCACGCTCGCCGGCAACATCAAAAGATCTCCGATCAACGCCGCCATCAGCGTGAGCCCCGACAACTTGCCGAACAGCCGCAAGGACGGCAGGTCGGAGAGAACCGTCACGCCAAGCCCGAAGGCGAGGATCAGCGAAGTCAGCACCAGAGCCGGCCCGATCAGCACGGTGGCGCGCTCGACGCCGATGGCCGGATCCTCTCCCGGCCGCGCCTCGAGCCGCAACCGGTTGAGATAATGCACGGTGGCGTTGAGCGAAAGACCGAAGGAGACGATCAGCGCGACGATGCTGGCAAATTGCAGACCTTCGCCGGAAGCGGCGAGAATGGCGCCGGCGGTGAACACTGGAAACAGATTCGGCAGAATGCTGACGAAGGTGACCATGATCGAACGGAAGGCGAGTCCCAAGAAAATGCAGATGAAGACGATCTCGGTGGTGAGACCCGCATTCAATTTGCTGATCATGGTGGCGCTGTTCCGCGCGGCGATCGCGGACAATCCAGTGACGACGATGCGGTAACCGGGATTAGCCTCGCGTACCGTGTTGAGCTTGCCGTCGAGCTTCTCGATGACGGGAAGCAGGTCGCTCACATCGACATCGGGGATGCGGCCGGTGACGACGGCCGAGTTGTCCTTCTCGTCGATGAAGCGCTGGGTCAGATAGTCGGGCAGGATGCCCATGTATTCCTTGAGCTTGTCGGGCTTGTCCTCGCCGGTCTTGGCGAGCCAGCGACGCAAGGTCTCGATCGACCAGACATTGCCGACACCCGATTGGTCCTCAACGATGGCGTGAATGTCGCCGATCACTTTCAGCACGTCGGGGTCGTAGAGCGTCTTGCCCCGGGGCCAATCGACCATGACGTGAAGCGGATTGGCGCCGGTCAGCTTCGCGTCGAGCTGCTCTGAGGCAGCCACGGCCTGCTCGCGATCGGGTACCTGGTCGGCCAGGCGATAGCGTGGCGGCAGCGTGGTGTAGATGGCCCCGAACGCGATGACGATGAGAAGACCGAGGGCGACTACGGTCTTTGGGTGCCGCACGCCGATTTCGGCGATCCAGGCGCAGAAACGTTTCAGCGCATTCATGGCCCAGTCGTGGCTCTTGAGATTGGCAACCAACGGCCTGGTATTGCGCCCGATCAATGTGCGGGTGAGGAGCGGCACCAGCGAGATGCCGACGATGAAGGCGATCACCGTGGACATCGCGCCGGCAAAGCCGAAAGTGCGGATCAGGGCAGAATCGGAAAAGAACAACGCAATGAACGACGCGGCAGCAGTGGCTGTGGCGAGCACGCAGGCCGGGCCGACCACGAGCACGGCATAGCGCGCCGCCTTGATGCGGCGATCGCCCTCTAGCAAGCGATTGCGCATGGCGACGGTGAGCTGCATGGAGTCGGAGAAGCCGAGCACCATGATCAGCGGGATCATGACATTTAAAAACAGATTGAGCTTGAAGCCGAGCCAGCCGAACAGGCCGAGCGACCAGATGATGGCGACCACGGGCGGCAGCGCCGCGATGACCATCAAGGATAAGCGGCGGAAGAAGGCGTAGGCGATGATGGCTCCAAACAAGAAGCCAAGCGCGTTATAGAGATTGCGGTCGCGTTCGACGGCGTTCCTGATTTCGAGCTGCATCACCGGCGCGCCGGAGAGCTTCATGCCGAGCCCGGTATCTTTCAGCTCGGTTTCGGCGGTGTCGTGGATCTGCTGCACCACGGAGGCGAGTCCCTTGTCGGAAACGACCTTGCGGTCGAGCGCGAGCAGCACGAGCGTCAACGTGCCGTCGTCGGAAAGCAGCTTGCCGGAGATGATCTCGTTCTTGCGGACCTGCTCGATAAGCTTGTCGTAGTCCTCGCCCTTGGGCAGCTTGGCCGGGAAGACGGGACCGGGAACTTTGCCCGGCTCCGGCGCCTCGCGCGCGGAAAACAGCGAGACGAGGCCGGTCATGCCGTCGACGAATTGCAACTCGGTGAGCAGGCTGCGGAGCGCTGTGATCGACTTTCGGTCGAGCAATTTGTCGCCGGTGATGACTATGAGTACGTCATATTCGCTCGAGGGGAAGCGCTCCGACATCACCTCGTAGTCGTGGAATTCGGGTGTGTCGGTGCGGAACAGCTCGGAGAGCGAATCATCGACGCGGAGCTTGGAGATGCCGAAGAAGGCCGCGATGGTGACAGCAATGATGATGGCCGCGGTAAAGGCCGGGTAGCGGAGCACGGTCAATCCCAGCCGCTCCAACCCGAAGCTCAAGGACCGCACGCGTTTTGGTTCGGCCTTTTGCTGCATTTCCCCCTGATCCGTCTTGTTGTTGGGGGAGTTATAGCAAGGATAGGGCGCCGGCCCTAGCCACCGAAACAATCAGATGGGGAAACAAGGCTAGAGATTGAGCGCGGACTGGACCTGGCGGAGCTGATCGAGCCTAGTCTGTGCCTTGTCGCGGATATTGGGCTCGGTAGCATCAGTCAAGTCTTCTTCAGCGTCTTTGATGGCCTGAGCCAGCATAGAGGCATCGAGCTCGGCAAGGTCGATCGCGGTTTCCGCGAGCACGGTGAGGCCTGCGGGGCCCACTTCGGCAAAGCCGCCACGGATGAAATAGCGGGTCTGCTTGCCGCCATCGGAGGCGATGTCCAGCACGCCGGGCCGCAATCCCGTCAGCACCGGAGCATGATGAGGCAGCATGGTGAAGTCGCCCTCGGAGCCCGGCACCACGACCTGCTCGACATCGGCCGAGACGAGCAGCCGCTCCGGCGAGACCAGATCGAATTTGAAGGTGTCGGCCATCGGCTAGGCTGCCTCGGCTGCGAGCTTCTCGGCCTTCTCGACGGCCTCCTCGATGGTGCCGACCATATAGAAGGCAGCCTCGGGGAGATGGTCGTAAGCGCCCTCGCAAAGGCCTTTGAAGCCTTTGATGGTGTCGGCGAGGTCGACGAATTTGCCGGGCGAGCCGGTGAACACTTCGGCGACGAAGAAAGGCTGCGACAGGAAGCGCTCGATCTTCCGGGCTCGGGCCACCGCGATCTTGTCCTCTTCGGAAAGCTCATCCATGCCGAGAATGGCGATGATGTCCTGGAGCGCCTTGTAGCGTTGCAGGATCTGCTGCACGCGTCGCGCCACCGCGTAATGCTCTTCGCCGACGACGAGCGGCGTCAGCATCCGCGAGGTCGAATCGAGCGGATCTACGGCGGGGTAGATGCCTTTCTCGGCGATGCCGCGCGACAACACGGTGGTGGCGTCCAGATGCGCGAAGGATGTCGCAGGTGCCGGGTCGGTCAAATCGTCGGCCGGCACGTAGATGGCTTGGACCGAGGTGATCGAACCTTTCTGCGTCGTGGTAATGCGCTCCTGCAGCGCGCCCATGTCGGTGGCGAGCGTCGGCTGATAACCCACGGCGGAGGGGATGCGTCCGAGCAGCGCCGACACCTCGGAGCCTGCTTGGGTGAAGCGGAAGATGTTGTCGACGAAGAACAGCACGTCCTGTCCCTGGTCGCGGAAATATTCGGCGACGGTGAGACCTGACAGGCCGACGCGGGCGCGCGCTCCTGGCGGCTCGTTCATCTGGCCGTAGACCAGCGCGCATTTGGAACCGGCGGTCGAGCCGTTATTCTTCTTCGGGTCCTTGTTCACGCCGGAATCGATGAACTCATGATAGAGGTCGTTGCCTTCGCGGGTGCGCTCGCCGACCCCGGCGAACACCGAGAAGCCGCCATGGGCCTTGGCGACGTTGTTGATCAGCTCCTGAATGAGCACGGTTTTGCCGACGCCGGCGCCGCCGAACAGGCCAATCTTGCCGCCTTTGGCGTAAGGCGCGAGCAGATCCACGACCTTGATGCCGGTGACGAGAATTTGTGCTTCGGTCGATTGATCGACGTAAGCCGGAGCAGGCGCGTGAATGGGCCGCTTCTCCGCGGTCTTGATCGGGCCGGCTTCGTCGACCGCCTCGCCAACCACGTTCATGATGCGTCCCAAGGTCTCGGGGCCAACTGGAACCGCGATGGGTTCTCCGGTATCGACAACTTCCTGGCCGCGGACCAGCCCCTCGGTCGAGTCCATGGCAACGGTGCGGACGGTGTTCTCGCCGAGATGCTGCGCCACTTCGAGCACCAGACGGTTGCCCTGGTTGTCGGTCTCGAGCGCGTTCAGAATCGCAGGGAGATTGTCTGAGAACTGCACGTCGACCACGGCGCCCATGACCTGGCGCACCCGGCCTTTGGAGCCGGTGCCCTCGGCGATCCGCTTCGCTTGCTTCTTAGTCTCTGCGACGACTGCTGGCCTTGCCATGCTGAAAGTTTCCTTGCGTCTCGAATAAATACTAAAGCGCCTCTGCGCCGGAGATGATTTCGATCAGTTCTTTGGTGATTTGCGCCTGGCGGGTGCGGTTATAGCGCAGCGTCAGGCGGTCAATCATGTCGCCGGCATTACGGGTGGCGCTATCCATCGCGCTCATGCGCGCGCCCTGCTCGGAAGCGGCGTTCTCGAGCAGCGCCTTGAAAATCTGCACGCCGATATTGAGCGGCAAAAGGTCGGCAAGAATCTCGGCTTCGTCGGGCTCGTATTCATAGACAGCGCCGGCGAGATTGATGGCGGGAGCATTGGCCGGGATCTCTGCCGGAATGATCTGCTGCGCGGTCGGCGTCTGGGTCATCACCGATTTGAAGCGCGAAAAGAACACGGTGGCCACATCGAATTGGCCGTCGGCGAACAGGCTAAGGATCTTATCCGCGATTCCCTCGGCATGCTCGAAGTTGAGCTGACGCACGCCTCTTAGCTCAACGACCTCGATGATGCGCGAGGCGTAAAGACGTTTCAGCTGATCGGCGCCCTTCTTGCCGACGCAGAGAATCTTGACCTCTTTGCCGTCGGCGATGAGGCGGTTGATGTGCTCGCGGGCGAGCCGGACGATCGAGGAGTTGAAGGCGCCACAAAGCCCGCGTTCCGCGGTGCAGACGACGAGGAGGTGGGCGTGGTCCTTGCCGGTGCCGATCATCAACGGCGACCCATCTTCGCGGCCCTGCAACGCCATGGCGAGATTGGCCAGCACCGCCTCCATGCGCGAGGCGTATGGCCGCGCTGCCTCGGCGGCGCTTTGCGCGCGCCTAAGCTTCGCCGCTGCCACCATCTGCATGGCTTTGGTGATCTTTTGCGTGGCTTTCACGCTCGAGATGCGGTTGCGGAGCTCTTTTAACGAGGGCATTGGTCGATCCGGTTACGCAAAGGCCTTGGCGAAGCTGTCGACGGCGGCTTTGAGTTTGTCGCCGGTCTCCTTGGAGATTTCCTTCTGATCGCGGATGGCGTCGAGAATGTCTTTGTGCCGATCGCGCATATAGCGAAGCAATTCGGCTTCGAAACGCTGCACGGATGAGACGGGGAGCGGATCGAGATAGCCGTTGACGCCGGCATAGATCACGACGACCTGCTCTTCGATCTTCAGCGGCGAGAATTGCGGCTGCTTCAGAAGCTCGGTCAGACGGGCGCCGCGATTTAAGAGGCGCTGCGTGGTGGCGTCGAGGTCGGAGCCGAACTGAGCGAAGGCCGCCATCTCGCGATATTGGGCGAGCTCGCCTTTGATCTTGCCGGCGACCTGCTTCATCGCCTTCACCTGCGCGGCGGAGCCGACGCGCGATACTGAGAGACCCACGTTCACTGCGGGCCGGATGCCCTGATAGAACAGATCGGTCTCGAGGAAGATCTGACCATCGGTGATCGAGATCACGTTGGTCGGGATATAGGCCGACACGTCGTTGGCTTGGGTCTCGATGACCGGAAGCGCGGTGAGCGAGCCAGAGCCATTGTCCTTGTTGAGCTCGGCGGCGCGCTCGAGCAGGCGAGAATGCAGATAGAACACATCGCCGGGATAGGCCTCGCGTCCGGGAGGACGGCGGAGCAAGAGCGACATCTGGCGGTACGCCACAGCCTGCTTGGACAGATCGTCGTAGCAGACCAGCGCATGCATGCCGTTGTCGCGGAAGAACTCGCCCATGGCGCAGCCGGTGAAGGGCGCTAGATATTGCATCGGCGCAGGGTCCGAGGCGGTCGCGGCGACGACGATGGAATACTCCATGGCGCCGTTATCCTCGAGCACCTTGACGAATTGCGCGACGGTCGAGCGCTTCTGGCCGATGGCGACATAGATGCAATAGAGCTTGGTCTTCTCGTCGCCGGTCGCGTTGATCGATTTCTGGTTGAGAACGGTATCTAGAATGATGGCGGTCTTGCCGGTCTGACGGTCGCCGATGATCAGCTCGCGCTGGCCGCGGCCGATCGGGATCAGCGCGTCGATGGCCTTGAGACCGGTCTGCATCGGCTCATGCACGGATTGGCGGGGAATGATGCCGGGCGCCTTGACGTCGACGCGGCGCTTCTCATGGAACTCGATCGGGCCCTTGCCGTCGATCGGATTGCCGAGAGCATCGACGACGCGCCCGAGCAGGCCCTTGCCGACGGGAACCTCTACGATGGCGCCAGTGCGCTTGACTGTGTCGCCTTCTTTGATGTGGCGGTCGTCGCCGAAAATCACGATGCCGACATTGTCGACTTCGAGATTCAGCGCCATACCGCGGGTGCCGTCGGCGAACTCGACCATCTCGCCGGCCTGGACATTGTCGAGGCCATAGACGCGGGCGATACCGTCGCCGACCGACAGCACCTGGCCGATCTCGGAGACTTCCGCCTCCTGGCCGAAATTCTTGATTTGCTCTTTCAGGATCGCGGAGATCTCTGCGGCGCGGATATCCATCAACCAACCTCTTTCATGGCGTGCTTCATGTTGTTGAGTTTCGTGCGGAGCGAAGAGTCGATCATGCGACTACCGATCTTGACGACAAGCCCGCCGAGAAGGGCTGGATCGACCCGCTCCTCAAGATCGACGTCCTTGCCGAGCGAAGCCTTTAGCGCCTCGCGAAGCGCGCGGATTTGGCCGGCCTCAAGCTTGGCGGCGGAAGTCACCTCGGCGGAGGTCTGGCCGCGATGGCGGGCAAGCAGCGCGCGATAGGCCTTGATCATGTCCGGTACGGCGAATAGGCGGCGGTTCCTGGCGGCGAGCCCGAGGAAATTGGCGGTGAGGCCCTCGATCTTCATCTGCTCGAGGATCGCTCCGATGGCGCGCTCCTGCTCTTCGGCGGAGAAGACCGGACTCTTGACCAGGCGGGCGAGGTCGTCGACCGCGTCCGTGGCCTCGTGAAACCGGTTTAGATCGTTGAGAATGGGGTCGAGCTGATTGGCCTCGCGGCCGAGCTCAAACAGGGCGGTCGCATAACGCCCTGCAACGCCCGATACTTGATCTGTCCCGCCGGCCACGAAACGTCCCTAACTCCCTGACGGGCGCTCTTTTTCGGAAGCCGCCGCGTCGTCAAGACCCAAGAATTCTGGGATTGGCGCTCCCACCCGCCAACGGCTGAAATCAAGCCGCCAACAGCCCCTGGAAGGCCCGCGCGAGGCTCTAACATATGGGGAATGGGGGTGCAATATTTCCGGACGCGGCCTGATCCGCGGCCTCAGATGGGCAGAAAAAGATATATCTTGCAATGTAGCTGTATAAGACCTATCTTTCGATACATCTTAAACGAACAAGGAAAAACAACAATGCATAACCCCATACATCACGAGGACGACCGAAGGGGCTTTCGGGCCGCCAGGCGCTTTGCCCGCCACATGGGCGAGGGCGCTCGTTTCGGGCGCGGCGGCGGCGGCGAAGGCCGCGGCGACTGGTTCCGGGTCGGCCGCATGCTCGCCCATGGCGATCTGAAATTGCTGGCGTTGGCGCTGATCGAAGAGCAGCCGCGTCACGGCTACGAGCTGATTAAACTGATCGAGGAGAAGACCAGCGGCTGCTACAGCCCGAGCCCCGGCGTGGTCTATCCCACGCTCACCTTCCTGGAGGAGGCCGGATACGTCACCGCCGAGAGCGAAGGCGCCAAGAAGCGCTACAGCATCACGGAAGGGGGACGGGCTTATCTTGAGGAGAACCGCGATATCGCCGATCTGGTGCTGGCGCGGCTTTCGGGCCTCGGCAAGAAGATGGCGCGCATGCGCCGCGAGCGCGGGAACGATCGGGACGAAGACCAGAGCGTGCCGCAGCTGGTGGGCGCTGCGCTCGACAATCTCCGGGCGACCGCGGTGAAGCGGCTCGAGACCGAGGATGACGAGGCTGAGACAAAGATCGTCGAGATTCTGGCCCGCGCCGCGCAAGACATCCGCAAAGCGTAAGTGGATAAAATTCAGAGGCGCTGCCAGGACGAGAATTTCGCTGCCTGGCCGCGCCTAACGCCTTCTAGATCCAGAAGCTCCCAGACGACACCGTGCTCGATGCGAAAGCAGGCGCCGGACTTCGCGACACGAACGCCGCTATAGCCGGTCATGAAACCGTTCTTGGCGACAGCGTCGAGCAAAGCCTGCCGCGTGGCCCGGTCTGCAGGTTCGGCCGAGAGGCGCGACGGCAGCGACATGAACTCTTCCCACGAATAGCCGAAGCATGCTTGCGCCGCCCCGTTGGCGTAGATGAAGATCGGGTCTGGTTCAGTGTTGTGCGCGAGGATGACGAACGGCGCCTCCGCGTAGAGCCAATTTGCGTCCGTTCCCTCTGGCACGAGCGGTATGCCGACGAGGCGCGCATAACTGCCGGTGAGGAGGGCGAAGAATTCAGGGTCGGTGGAGCGATGCATCGGAGCCGCTGCCAATCACAAGAAACTATACGGATCGACATCAACCACCAGCCGGATATCGCCCTTCGGCTTGGGCGCTTCGGAGAGCCAGAGGCGGAGATAGGTCTGGAGGTCTGTTTCGCGCGGGGCTTTGATCAGCAGTCGATAACGGTGACGGCCGCGGATGACGGAGAGCGGCGCTTCGGCAGGGCCTAGAATCTCGATCTTGGCCGCAGAGGGCGCGGCGCGAGCGACGCTTCGCGCATAGCTCTCCGCCGCTTCGCGAGAACTTCCGGTCACAAGCAGCGAGGCGAGGCGGCCGAAAGGCGGCATGTGCGCCGATTTGCGGGCTTCGATCTCGCGGG
>DATBSU010000209.1:0-3137 GCA_036559585.1 Methyloceanibacter sp. | reverse complement strand
GTTCGCGTCACGCTGCCTTGTGGTGCAGCGTCAGGACAAGCCGCTCGGCAAAATCCTTCTCGAGATCTGGATGAAGGCGGGAGCGCTTGACGGCGTCCTGAATGAGCGGCAGCACGCCGAGCAGCCGTTCGGTGCCCCATTTGCGGCTATGCGTGATGAAAGCCGGTTCGCGTTTGAAATGCGGGCGCGGCCGGAGCGACTTCACCGCCTGCTCTGGGCTCGTACCTCGGGCAGTTGCCGCCGCGAAACTGTGGAGCTGGAGGAAGTGGCGCGCCAGGCCGCTCAGGGCGCTCGAAGCTTCGGTGCCTGATGTTGCCAGCCGTCCGAGTTGGCGGAGCGCCTCGCTCGTCTCGCCGCCACTGACGGCGTAAGCGAACGACTCGATTGCGATCTCGGAGCTGTCGCCGATCACGGCATCGATGTCGTCTTCGCTCACCCTGCCCCCGGGCCCGGCATAAAGCGCGAGCTTGACGATCTCCGACAGCGACAGCGCCTGGTCGGCGCCGAGCCGGCTCATCAGATATGTCTTGGCGTTGGCATCGACGCTGATTCGCGCCGCGGAGAATTCCGTATCGATTAGCGCCGCGAGACTGCGCTCGTCGGCGTAACAGGGCAGCGCCGCGGCGTGCTTGTTCGCCTCGAACAATTTTCGTAAGCCCGAATCGGGCCGCAAGTTTCCGGCCTCGACGATAAGTGCTGCGTCCAGCGGTGATTCTAGCAACGCCTTCAGCGACGGCACCTCGAGCCGCGCGCCCGCCACCAGTCGTACCACCTTGCCGCTTGAGAACATCGGTACGGTGCGAAGTTCGACCTCGAGTCTGGCGCGATCTTCCCCGAGATCGCGATCGTCGAGCTGCACGATCTCTGCGTCCTTACCCGCAAACTGTTTGGCGAGGGCGGCTGCTCGCATCGTCACCAGACCGGCGTCCGGCCCGTAGAGCAGCACGGCACGGCAGGCAGGATCGGGTGCATTTAGAAAGCGCTGAACGGTTCCGGCCTTGTAGGCAACCATGAGCCAAATCGCCCGAAGCGATTGAACCTAGACCGAGGTCTGGAGATAGGCTGCGACGCGCGTCTTGATGCTCTCGGCGATAACGCGCGCGACGCGGTTCTGCGCGTCATATTGCGCGCGGACATTCGAGAAGATCTGCTCGTAGCGGTCGTAAGCCGCGCGAGACAGGGCCTTGCCTTCGAGCACGACTTTGCCGTCGGCAACGCTCTTCAGCTTGAACGTGGCATCGACCTGATAGACTTGGCCCGTTGCCTCGCCGGTGATCTTGACCAGCTCCTGCGTCACGCTTTCTCTGATGGTGATATCGAGCTTGTATTTCGAAGGCGCGGCCTCGCCGCCGCCTGTGTTCGAGAAAATCAACTCGTTGCGAATCTTCTGTCCGACGCGTCCGGGAATCGCCTCGATCTCAACGGTCCGCATGACTTCGGGCATGCTCGAGCCGCTCGCCGTCGGGCCGTAAAGCGGCTGGAAGCCGCAACCCGCAAGCGAGAGCCCTAGGCTGATCAGCGCAGCCCCGAAGATGGAGCTACGCCACCACATTGACGACCCTGTGTGGCACGACCACAACCTTCTTGATCTTACGTCCCCCAATGGCGCGCACGACATTTTCGAGCTTTAGCGCCGCTTGTTCAATATCTTCTTTTGCGGCGTCCCGTGCAATCGTCAATTCGTCTCGCCTTTTACCATTGACCTGGACCGCAATTGTGACGGTGTCGTCCACCACCAGGCTCGGATCTGGCTTAGGCCAAGGCTCTTCGGCCAAAAGCGTGGTGTGGCCAAGGGCCGCCCAGCAATCTTCGGCAAGATGCGGCACCATCGGGGCGGCGATGCGAGCAAGCATCTCGGCCGCCTCTCGAAGTGAAAAAGCAATGTCATTCAATGGCTTAGCTCCAGACGCCTCGAGTGCTGCCGAGAGCGCGTTGGTCAGCTCGTAGATTTGCGCCACGGCGCTATTGAAGCGGAGCTTCTCGATGGCGAGTGTGACCGAGGCAGCCGCCTTGTGTGCCGCGCGCCGGAGAGCCAAGGCTTCCGGGCTGAATTCGGCGGGTTTTGGGGCTCCGAGCGGCGCACCCTTGGCGACCGCCTCGTGCACCATTCGCCAGATTCGCTGCAGCGCCCTATGAGCCCCCTCCACGCCAGACGAGGTCCACTCGATATCGCGCTCCGGCGGCGTATCGGACAGCATGAACCAGCGCGCGGTGTCGGCGCCATAGGAAGCGATGATGTCGTCGGGATCGACCACATTCTTCTTCGACTTCGACATCGATTCGACGGCGCCGATGGCGATCTTCTCGCCGGTCTTGGCGTGGACTGCTTTCCCCTCGCCGAGCTTCACCTCTTGCGGAAACACCCATTTGCCGGATGCATCCTTGTAGGTCTCGTGCGTGACCATGCCTTGGGTGAAGAGACCCTTGAACGGCTCGTCGAGTTTCATGAAACCGGCTTTGTGCATCGCGCGGGTGAAGAACCGCGCATAAAGCAGATGCAGAATCGCGTGCTCGACGCCGCCGATATATTGGTCGACCGGCAACCAATATCCGACCGCATTTGAGTCGGTCGGTACTGGCGCACGCGGACTGCAGAAGCGGGCGAAGTACCACGACGAATCGACGAACGTATCCATGGTGTCGGTCTCGCGCGTCGCCGGCCCTCCGCAACTTGGACATGTCACCTTCTTCCAGGTCGGGTGACGATCGAGCGGGTTTCCCGGAACGTCGAAATTCACATCGTCCGGCAGCTTCACCGGCAGATCGTTCTCCGGTACCGGCACGATGCCGCATTTTTCGCAATGGATCATCGGGATCGGACAACCCCAATAACGCTGACGTGAGATGCCCCAATCGCGCAAACGGAATTCAGTTTTGCGCTTGCCCTGCTTCTCACCTTTCACCGTCTGGCGCTCGAGTCGCTCGGTGATCTTCTCCTTCGCGGCCACGACATCGAGTCCGTCGAGAAAACCGGAATTGATCAGCGTGCCGTCGCCCGTATAGGCCTCGTCGCCGATCTCAAAGGTTTTGGTATTTTCGCCGGGTGGCAACACCACCGGAATCACCGGAAGGCCATATTTTAGGGCAAATTCGAGGTCTCTTTGATCATGCGCCGGACAGGCGAAAATGGCGCCGGT
>DATBSU010000208.1:0-5251 GCA_036559585.1 Methyloceanibacter sp. | reverse complement strand
TATGCGGGCGCGGGTTACCAGTTTTTCGAGGATCCAAATGCATTCGAACAATTTGCGTGGACCACGGGGCTTTCCTACTATTGGAAGTCACTGACGTTCGACGTCCGCTATTGGGACACCAACCTCTCGAACAATGCCTGCGTGGTTAGAAGCGGGTTCTCGGATGGTTGCGACGCCCGCGTAGTCGGGACGATTTCCTACGATACGACGTGGGCTGATTTGTTCTCGCGCGGCTCGCACTGAGCACGGCACATGGTGAGCTCGGCGGGAAATAGCCCGGGCGTGACCAAAGCGAGCAACAGTTCCGTGAAGGGAAAGAGTCTCGGCGTCGCCGCATGCACGGCCATCGTCGTCGGCAATATGGTGGGCTCGGGGTTTTATCTCTCCCCGACGGCAGTTGCCCCCTACGGCAACCTGGCGATTGTGGCTTGGATCGTCATGGGGATCGGCGCTGCTTGCGTTGGCCTCACATTCGCAAAACTTGCGAGACTCGCGCCTGCGACTGGAGGACCTTACGCATACACCCGCATGGCTTACGGCGATTTTGCCGGTTTTCTGATCGCTTGGGGCTATTGGATTTCGATCTGGGCCTCGCTGCCGGTGATCTCGGTCGCATTCGCAGGCGCGGTGATCGACTTGTTTCCCGGGCTGCACAATCGTGCGATGGCCGTTGCGCTTACACTTGGTGCGATATGGGCGGTGGTGCTCGTCAATCTACGCGGCGTCAAGGCAGCCGGCATATTTTCTCAGGTCACGACCTACACCAAGCTTGTGCCGTTCGGCGCCATCGCCTTGATTGGACTGTTCTTCATCGACCCATCAAACTTCAGCGAGTTCAATCCGAGCGGCAAGTCACTTCTCAGCGCGAGCGCTGCGCTGGCGCCGCTGACAATGTTTGCATTCTTAGGGCTAGAGTCCGCCACAGTCCCAGCGGGCGACGTGACCGATCCAAAGCGTACCATTCCGCGTTCGACCCTGCTCGGCATCGCCATTGCCACGCTGCTCTATGTGTTCGGCACAACGGCCGTTATGGGCCTCGTCCCGCGCGAGCAGCTCGTGCATTCGGTCGCACCATTCTCCGACGCCGCGCGCGTTCTATGGGGGCCGTGGGGTGCAACGACGATCTCCCTCGCGGTTATCATCTCGGCGCTCGGCGCTCTCAACGGCTGGACACTGCTCATGGGTCAGGTGCCGATGGCGGCCGCGCGCGACAACCTGTTCCCACCAATTTTCGGTCAGTTATCGCCGCAAGGCGTGCCGGCGACCGGGATCGTGATCTCTGCGACGCTGGCCACTGTGCTGGTCATGGCTCAGGTCGCGGGAGGTTCGGGATTTTCGACGATCTACAATCTGATTGTTAGCCTGAGTACGATGGCCGCTGTCGTACCCTACGCCTTCTGCGCGCTGGCGACCGGCCTCGTTGCGGCCTATGCGGCCGGCGGCGGTCCAGTGCCGCGACTAACCATAATCGAGGTGATCGCCTTTATCTTCTCGGTGTTCACCCTTTATGGCTGCGGCCCAGATGCCGTGCTCTACGGCTTCATGATGCTCGTGCTAGGAATTCCGATCTATGTCTGGCAGCGACGGCGTACGCAACCTACGAAGCAGGCTCAGTCCAGCTCGCAAACCATGTAACGGGCAGTGTCGCCATAAGGCTTGAGCTTGCTCGCGAGTTTGTCGTCACGAATTGCCACAAAGCCGAAGCGGGACCAAAGACGATGTGACCCGTATACGGAGACGAGTGCGAGACGTTGGATCGCGCGTTTCCGCGCCAAGTGCGAGAGGCGTTCGATGTAAGCCTGTGCGCTGTTTCCACCTCGCGCCTGCGGAGCAACTACGACATCATGGATGAACAGGCAATCCGGCGCGGCGGGGAGTTGCAGCAGGAATTCGTTCAATGGCGGAATCTGATTGAGGAGCCAGGGATGCGAAAAGCCATAGCCGGCGACCCGTCCGTTGCGAACAAGTACCAAGCAGCCTTCGGGAAAGAGTTCGAGCTTTTCCGCGAAGACTTCGCGCTGTTCCATCAATTCAGGGTGAGTTGCTAGGGCAAGCGTCTCGATCTCTGTCAGGTCGGCCTCGGTCGACTGCCGCAATTCCATCTCGTACTTGTTTTCGTTGGAGCGCATCTGAGATTACCGGAATTGTTTGAAGCCTCGACCGACCTCATACTGTCGCTTGTTACAATTACGCGCACTGGTTAGCATGGCGAGAACGCAGCTTCGGGATGGCGCCTAATAAATTTTGCCGAGATGCGAGCTATTACCATATCGACGAGAACTACGGAGGCAAGCATGATGCGGGCATGCGTCAGTTGGTGGCTGGCCTCGAGAAAACGATTCCACGTCGTCGGCTGAGTTTTCGTGATTGCCCAAGCGAACTGCACTTTCGGCAATTCTCAATGTCACAAAAGAGTGGTACGGTTAAGTACAAAATAGAGATAAAGCCAGCAGCCGTGAGGGGAGGAGCGTGTGGACTTTCTCAAAGCGTTTCCGATTGCCATCATTGATGAGGACTACGAAGGCAAGCACGCCGCCGGCATAGGCATGCGCCAGTTGGGGGCTGCTCTTGAGAAAGAAGGATTTCGGGTGGTTGCCGGTGTCAGCTATGCAGATGCGCAGCGGCTAGTCGAAGTCTTCAATAGCGAATCGTGCTGGATCGTTTCCGTCGACGGAACCGAGGACTCTCCCGAGCAGTGGCGCATCCTTGAGGAAGTTTTAGCGGCAAAGCGCCGGCGCAACGACCGTCTGCCGATCTTTCTTTTCGGGGATGAGCGCACCGCGGAAATGGTGCCGGCGAGTGTGCTGAAGCACGCCAACGCGTTCATGCACATGTTTGAAGACTCCCCCGAGTTCATTGCGCGCGCCATTGCCCGCGCGGCGAATCTCTATCTTGAGCGCCTGCCTCCGCCGATGTTCAAGGCGCTGATGGATTACACGTTGCATGCCAGCTACTCGTGGCACACACCCGGCCACGGCGGCGGCGTCGCCTACCGCAAAAGCCCGGTAGGGAACATGTTCTATCAATTCTTCGGCGAGAACACGCTGCGCTCCGACGTGTCGGTGTCTGTTGGGATGCTTGGCTCGTTGCTTGACCACACCGGACCGATCGCCGAGGGCGAGCGCAATTCTGCGCGGATCTTCGGCGCCGACCACACGCTTTTTGTGGTCGGGGGCACCTCTACGGCAAACAAGATCATTTGGCATGGCATGGTCACAAAGGGCGATCTCGTGCTCTGCGACCGCAACTGCCACAAATCGATCCTGCACTCGCTGATCATGACCGGGGCGACGCCGATTTATCTCATCCCCTCCCGCAACGGGCTTGGCATCATCGGCCCGATCTCGAAGGATCAGTTCACGCCGGAGTCAATCCGCAACAAAGCGGCCGCCAGCCCGTTCGCCAAAGAAACGAGTGGTAAAGTCCGTCTCATGGTGATCACGAACTCAACCTATGACGGCCTTTGCTACAATATCGACGCGATCAAGGACAGCCTTGGCGACAGCGTCGAGGTGCTCCATTTCGATGAAGCCTGGTACGCTTACGCCACTTTCCATGAATTCTACGACGGCTTTCACGCCATCTCTTCGACGCATCCCGAACGCTCACCGCACGCGATTACCTTCGCCACCCATTCCACGCATAAGCTGCTCGCGGCGCTATCGCAGGCGTCGATGATCCACGTCCAGAATGCCCAAAATCAGCAACTAGACATGGCGCATTTCAACGACGCCTTCATGATGCACACTTCGACCTCGCCGCAATACGGCATCATCGCATCTTGCGATGTAGCGGCCGCCATGATGGAGCAGCCTGCGGGCCGCGCGCTTGTGCAGGAGACCATCGACGAAGCGTTGAGCTTCCGCCGTGCCATGGCGGCCGTGCAAAAGGAATTGAAGAGCTCCTGGTGGTTCACGGTCTGGCAGCCCGAGGCAATGGCTGCTCGGCCGGCCGAGGAAAAAGACCATTGGATCCTCAACCCCGGCGATAAGTGGCACGGGTTTACAGGACTGGCCGAGAACCATGCCCTCGTCGATCCGATCAAGGTGACGATCCTCACGCCCGGTCTGTCTGCCGATGGCACCATGCAGGAGCACGGCATACCGGCCGCCGTGGTCACCAAATTCCTCTCCTCCAGGCGGATCGAGATCGAGAAGACCGGCCTCTACTCTTTTCTCGTGTTGTTCTCGATGGGCATCACCAAGGGAAAGTGGAGCACGCTGATCACGGAGCTGCTCAACTTCAAGGAGCTGTACGATAGCAACGCGCCGCTTAAACGCGTGCTACCGGCGCTAGCCGAAGCGCATCCCGAGGCCTACGCCAAGATGGGCCTACGGGATTTGTGCGAGCAGATACATAAGATCTATCTCGACGACAACGTACCCAAGGCGCAGCGGGACATGTATACGGCGCTGCCCGAGATGGCGATGCTGCCCGCCGACGCCTACGCGAATCTCGTTCGAGGAAACGTCGAAAGCGTTGAGATCGACAATCTCATGGGACGCACACTTGCCGTGATGGTCGTGCCATACCCGCCTGGTATTCCCCTGATCATGCCAGGGGAGCGCCTCACAGCCGCGACCAAGTCAATTCACGACTATCTGCTGTACGCGCGGGAGTTTGACCGTAAGTTTCCAGGCTTTGAGACCGACATTCATGGCCTGAGATTCGAGCCGACCGAGAGCGGCCGACGCTATCTGGTGGACTGCATCACCTGAGAGATCCGGCGATGATCCCGCGTGATGTCAAATCGCCTACCGCTCCAATTCCCTTCCAGAAGCTGCTCAAGGTTGTCGCGATCATCGATAAGAACCATGAGCAAATCAAAGAGCTCATCAACCACATTGAAGCCGAGGGCTTCCCGGTCGAAGTGTCCGACAGCTTTGGGCGGGACGTCTCCGAGGACGCCGATGTCGGCGCTTATATCGCTTTGGTCGACGGTGATCGTCTGGAGAAAGCACGCACGCTGGCGCGGTCAGTGCGGGAGCTCGGCTTCCAGACACCGCTTTGGGCGCTTGCCGATTCGCATCGCATCTCGGACCTTGCGGTTCTCGGGCTCACCGGCGAGGTCAACGGCTACATTTATCTCGGGCAGCAAACGCCCGCCTTCTATGCAAAGCAGGTCGTGGCCAGTCTGCTGAAGTACGCGAAGGGGCTCCTGCCGCCGTTCTTCGGCGGATTGATGGCATATGACGGCGAGGCCAACATCGCCTTCGACTGCCCGGGACATCAGGGCGGGCAATTTTATCGC
>DATBSU010000207.1:0-2986 GCA_036559585.1 Methyloceanibacter sp. | reverse complement strand
GTTCCCACGCGTTACTCACCCGTCTGCCACTGTCCACCACCCGAAGGTGGCTTATCGTTCGACTTGCATGTGTTAGGCCTGCCGCCAGCGTTCGTTCTGAGCCAGGATCAAACTCTTAAGTTGAGAATTCGATTCTGACATGTCCTTGGAGCTCGCGCTCCAAGGGGTCGCTGCGTTTTTTGACGAGTTCCCAACAAGCATGAAACGACGCAATTCCTAAGAACTGCGCGCAACATACCTATTGGCTTCTTGAAAAACGCAAGACCGTCAGAGTCTCGTTCGTCCGCCCTTTTTCAAGGACGGACTCGCAAGGACCCCGCCGCCTGCGTTTCCCTTTCTTCATATCACAATGTCAAAGAGCCGACCGAAAGCGCGGCCGAAGCCACACTCCCGAACCCACGATGGAAGCAAATCCCCCATCTAGAGTCAACGACAGCCGAAACGTGTCCCGGGCAAGAACCCGGTCCAATCCCGCTTCTGTCCGAATGGATCACGCGAGTCGCAAAAACGTGCCGCAGCGATGCGAACACCCCGCGCGAAAGGTTTATGTAAGAAACCGGCCCCTGCTTGTCAAGGGGCGGGGCTTCCTAACAGAGCTTTCGCATTTTGGGACGATCGTGACAATCAGGCCACATTCCTGCCCGAATGCGCCGCCACTCTCGTTTCGTTAACGGCGAGGTAACCATACGGGGCTAGGTATGGTTTGGGAACTCGCCGCTCGGGGGAGATTGCCAGAAGACCAACTCCGCTCATGATAGACCCGGGTGCCGCGCCTAGTCGCGTGGCTTTCAGGCTGAAGCGAAGATTGGTCTCCAAAACCCCCGAACGGCTTAGATCCTGCCTCGCTTCCGAGGGATGACAGACCGGCATCGTATTGCCCGCTCAGAGATGAGTTCAGTGAAGGCGTAATTCAAGCGCCTCGAGGGTAAACGGTGAGACGGGGGGACCGAAGATTGACGCGTCACGGACGCAACGGACGTCGCAAGACCGGGCAGGCCCTCATCGTGGCCGAGCCGCGCGGTCTTCCCGCTATTTTCCTCGGCGACAAAGAGCCGAAATCCATAACCAAGCTGCCTGCGGTTTATCTCTGCGAATCCGGACATGACGGCATCAGCGGCCGCCTGAAATGGCTGGCCGGCACTTGCGTCGCCGGCGCCGTCGGCCTCTGTCTGATCGTCGTCGCCATCTATGCCTCGATGAACATGTCGGACGGCGGCGGCATGGTGAGCTCGCTGAAGCGCGCCAGTCTCGCGGCCCTGCAGCCGATCCGCGGCGCCACGCTCGCGCACGACAAGCAGAGCGCGTCGGGCGAGAAAGGCGACCGCATCCAGATGACGGCAGCGGGCTTTGCCACCCGCCACGTGATCCACGATACGGTGGTGGAACGCCAAGGCCGCCGCGAATTCATCACCATCAAGCCCTACGTAAGAATCATCGCCGGCCTCGCCACCACAGAACCCGAAGACGCTGCTTCCCTCCCCCCCTTCAATCCCTTCAAACTTTATTCCGACGCCACCCCGCTCAACGCAGCCAACGGCGATCCCGCCAACGCCGCCGAGGTGATCGCCGTCAACGTGCTCGAGGTTCCCCCGGGCGACTTCTTCGAAGATGACGGCATCGAGCTGAAGCCGGAAGACGTCGAAAATCTGGTCGCCGAAGCCGCCGAGAATTTCGCCGACGCCGCCACGCCACTGCCGACGCAAGGCGAAGGCGAAGCGACCGTGCAGCAGGCCTCATATCGTCCCGACCAGGTCATGGGCCAAACCGTACTCGCGCCGAACACCACCGTGATCCACAAGACTGGGGACGACACTGCCGACGACGATAGTGATGACGACACGGCCGACTCGCTTCCCGACGGCAGCGAGACCAAATCCTTGACCGTTAGCCGCGGCGACACCATGTCGAGCCTGCTCGGCAAGATCGGCGCCGAGCCGACCCAGGCCAAGTCGATCATCGATGCCTTCGCCCCCGTATTCCAGGCGCAAGATCTCAAGCAGGGCCAAGAGCTCCGCTTCACGCTTGTGCCCGCGCCGTCCGACACCGGCGCCATGGAGCCGATCAAGATCAGCGTGTTCGCCAAGGGCGATGTCCACCTCGCCACCGTCGCCCGCAACAAGTCTGGCGACTTCGTCGCTTCCGACCAATCCGTCGCGCTGAACGAGGCCGACGAGATCAGCAAGCTCAAAGGCCCGCAGCACGCCACCCTCTACACCAGCTTCTACCACGCGGCCTTGAGCCAACACCTCGCTCCCGACACCATCCTCAAGCTGCTCCGCGTCCATTCCTATGACGTCGATTTCAAGCAGCGAGTGAAGCCGGGCGACAATTTCGAAGTCTTCCTCGATGTGCCCGACGGCGAGGACGATCGCGACGGCGCCGGCGAAGTGCTCTACACCGCGATGACGGTCGACGGAGGCACCCGCGAATTCTTCCGCTTCCGCACCCCGGACGGCCAGGTCGACTATTACGACAATGACGGCAACAGCGCGAAGAAGTTCCTGATGCGCAATCCGGTCAAAGGCGGCCGCTACACGAGCGGCTTCGGTATGCGCGTGCATCCGCTGCTCGGCGTCACCCGCATGCATACCGGCGTCGACTGGGCGGCCCCGATCGGCACTCCAATCCTCGCCGGCGGCGACGGCACCGTCGAGATGGTCGGACGCGAAGGCGGCTACGGCAATTACATCCGCATCCGGCACGCCAACGGCTTCACCACCGCCTACGGCCATCTCTCGGCCTACGCCACCGGTCTGCAGCCCGGCACCACTGTGAAGCAGGGCCAGGTGATCGGCTTTGTCGGCTCGACCGGCCGCTCCACCGGCGCGCACTGCCATTACGAGATCCTGGTCAACTCGAAATTTGTGAACCCGATGACCATCCAGGTCCCGCGCGGGCTCCAGCTCACCGGACACGAGCTCGCCGAGTTCCAGAAAGAGAAGAAGCGCATCGAAGCCCTGATGCAGCTCGATCCGGTCACCGCCCG
>DATBSU010000206.1:0-7748 GCA_036559585.1 Methyloceanibacter sp. | reverse complement strand
TGCCTATCGTGTTCGCCAAGGCGAGTTCCTGCGTGTCCGGACCCTACGATCCGATCCTGGCGCCGAAGGGCTTCGAGAGGATGGATTACGAGGTCGAGCTTGGCGTCGTGATCGGCACCGAGGCGCGGAGTGTCGCCGAGGTCGACGCGCTCGACCATGTGGCGGGCTACACCATCTGCAACGACGTGTCGGAGCGAAGCCTTCAGGTCGGCGGACCGGGCGAATGGATCAAGGCCAAGAGCTATGACAGTTTCGGGCCGCTCGGACCCTGGCTCGTCACCAGAGACGAAATCCCCGATCCGCAACAGCTCAACCTCACGCTCGATCTGAACGGGCTGCGGATGCAGACCGGCTCGACCGCGACGATGATTTTCACCGTGGCGCAGCTCGTCAGTTACATCAGCAAATATATGACGCTGGTTCCGGGCGATGTGATCACCACCGGTACGCCGCCGGGCGTCGGAATGGCACGCAAGCCGCGCGTGTTCCTGAAACCCGGCGATGAGCTCAAGCTCACCGTGTCAAGTCTCGGCGAGCAGCACTACAAAGTGGTGGCGGAGAGTTAGTCGCCGCTGCTCCTATCACTTCCACCAGTCGTGGAAGTGATGCACCGGGCCTCTGCCCTTGCCGACCTGAAGCTCATCCGCTGCCATGATGGCGGCCGTGACATAGACCTTGGCGTCCTTCACCGCTTTATCTAACGGCTCGCCCTTGGCGAGCTCGGCGGCGATTGCCGAGGAGAGCGTGCAACCGGTGCCGTGAGTATTCTTGGTCGCGGCGCGTGGTGCGTCGAGACGCTGAATGCCGTCTCCATCCACCAAAATGTCGAGAGCGGTCTCGCCGTCGGAATCGCCGCCTTTGAGCAGCACGGCGCGCGGCCCAAGATCCAGAAGTCTCTGCGCCCTCCCCTCCATCCATTTCTCGCGGCGGTCCTCAGGTTCATCGAGCAGGAGCGCCGCTTCCTTCAGATTCGGCGTGATCAATGTCGCGAGGGGAATGAGTTTCGTGACCAGACTATCGACGGCATCTTCATCGAGGAGCGGATCGCCGCTGGTCGCCACCATCACCGGATCGAGCACGACGGGCACGCCCGGAAATTCGCTCAAGCCTTCGACCACGGCGTCGATGACGCCGGCTGTACCAAGCATCCCGATCTTGATGGCATTGACCGCGAGATCGCTCATGGCGGAGCGCAGCTGCGCCAGCACGAATTCCGGCGGCACCACCATGATTTCATCCACGCGTTGCGTGTTCTGCGCGGTGAGCGCGGTGATGACGCTCGCGCCGTAGACGCCAAGCGCAGAGAAGGTTTTGAGGTCGGCCTGGATGCCGGCGCCGCCGGAGGAATCAGAGCCGGCGATGGTAAGAGCGATCGCGGTCATGAGCGCACTATCGGGTGTTCTTGGCAGGGTTGAAAGCCCTAACCGATTTTGGAGAGAGCGGGAAACCACTCCAGCAGCCATCCAGAGATCATAGTCATGGCGTTGGTGAGGAAGAGAATGCCGGTCAGCACGAGGAAACCGCCCATGATTTTCTCTACGGTCGGAAGGTATTTGCGGAATCGCTGCATGGCGCTCATGAACGGCTTGATAGCCACCGCAGCAAGGATGAAGGGAATGCCGAGCCCGAGCGAATAGACGAACAGAAGCAGGATGCCTTTGCGGACCGTGTCCTCGCCTGCCGCCATCAGCAGAATGGCGCCGAGCACGGGACCGATGCAGGGCGTCCAGCCAAAGGCAAAGGCGAGGCCGATCAGATAGGCGCCGAGCAGGCCGGCGGGCCGCGCCTCGGCATGGTAACGCGCTTCGCGGTGCAGGATCGGAATGTCGATGATGCGCAAGAAATGCAAGCCGACGATGACGATGAGTACGCCGGCGATCTTGGCGAGCAGGCTGAGATTTTCGGCGAGGAATTGGCCGGCAAATGTCGCACTCGCGCCGAGCATGACGAAGACGGTGGTGAAGCCGAGCACGAAGGCAATCGAGGAGAACACGACCGTGCCATAGACGTGGCTCGGCGTCTCATCCTCGCCGGTGAGCTGATCGAAGGTGGTGCCGCCGAGGAAGCAGAGATAAGGCGGCACGAGCGGGAGCACGCAAGGGCTGAGGAAGCTCAACAGCCCTGCGATCATCGCGCCGAAATAGGTTACGTCCACGCGCCCTCTCCCGCACTTGTCGACTGCCCCGTCATTATAGGCGCGAGCCGCGCGGGGCAATTGGATGTCACGGTAATGTTAGAGGCTGTGCTTCACGGGCAAAAACGCCTGCAATTGCGCCGGGCAACTCCTCGAAACTATGTATCACAGCATCCGCGCCAAGCTCATTGACTGGCGTAACGGAGTAGCCGTGAGAGACGACGATCACGCCAGCGAGATTGGCGGCGCGGGCAGTCTTAACGTCGACCAGGCTGTCGCCGACCATGATTGCCGTCGAGGGCCTAACACGAAGCGCCTCGGTGACCCGGTGAAGCATCGCCGGATCCGGCTTCTTGGGTAGGCCGTCGACCGCGCCCTGGATATGCGCGAAGTGATCGGAAAGACCAATGGCGCCGAGGAGATCGCGGCTGATGTCGTGCGGTTTGTTGGTGCAGAGTCCGCTTGGAATGCCCTGCTCGCTTAACGCAATCAAAGTCTCTTTCGCGCCGGGATAGAGCTTCGAAAGATTGGCTGGAGCCGCAGCATAGTGATGAAGCAAGCGCTTCAACATCACGCTTCGCTCTGTCCGCTCGAGCGCGACACCATGCACTTGCGTCGCGCGGTCCAGCAATTTGCCGAGACCCCCGCCGACCATGGCTCGCACAGCCGTCGTCGTGTGCGGCGGCAGCTGCAAATCTCCGAGCGTCTTGTTCAAGGCGACGGCGATGTCTTCGACGGTGTCCACCAATGTTCCGTCGAGATCGAAGATGATGGCTTTAGGCGTCACGCGGCGGCGATGCGGGCGCGCGAGGCAGCGGCGCGGATGGCGGCGATGTTCTCCGCATAGGCGCCGTTCTTGAATACACCGGAGCCGGCGACGATGGCGTTGGCGCCCGCGGCGGCAACAAGAGGTGCCGTCTCGGCATTGATGCCGCCATCGACTTCGAGATGTATGGGCCGGCCGCCGATCATACGGGCAATGTTGTGAATCTTCTCGACCTGAGACGGGATGAAGGCCTGGCCGCCGAAGCCGGGATTGACGGTCATCACCAGGATGAGATCGACCTTGTCGAGAACGTAGTCGAGCACGGACTCGGGCGTCGAAGGCGTGATCGAGACGCCGGCTTTCTTGCCGAGGCTCTTGATGAATTGAAGCGAGCGATCGAGATGCGGTCCGGCTTCAGCATGCACGGTGATAATGTCGGAGCCAGCCTTGGCGAAGGCTTCGAGATACGGATCGCAAGGCGCGATCATCAGATGCACGTCGAAAATTTTCTTGGTGTGCTGGCGGAGCGCTTTCACCACGTCGGGGCCGATGGTGATGTTTGGCACGAAATGTCCGTCCATGACGTCGACATGGACCCAGTCGCAGCCAGCCTGGTCGATGGCGCGCACTTCCTCGCCCAGCCGCGCAAAGTCGGCGGAGAGGATCGACGGGGCAATGATGATGTCGCGTGCCATCGCTACGTTCCTTGCTCGCCCCCTCATATAAGCATGAGTCGTGTAGTCAACGTTACGGGTCGTCATTCCGGCGAAAGCCGGAATCCAGTGAAACCCAAAAGAAGTTCTCCACAGGCCGAAATGCCCGATTCTTGCGCCGGATACCGGCTTTCGCCGGTATGACAACCCTAGGCGCCAGCCTTGGCCAAAGCCGCAACAGCCGGGAGCTCGCGGCCTTCCAGCCACTCCAGGAAGGCGCCACCTGCGGTCGAGACATAGGTGAAGTCGTCCGCCGTGCCGGTGATGTTCAGCGCGGCCACGGTATCGCCGCCGCCTGCGATCACGGTCAATTTGCCTTCTCTGGCCAGACGGGCCGCCTCGCGGACCAGCGCGAAGGTCCCCTCGCCGAACGGGTCATATTCGAAGGCGCCGACTGGGCCGTTCCAGAGAATAGTCTTCATCTGGGCGAAGCGCTTCTTGAGATCGGCGACGGTTTCCGGACCGATATCGACGATCATCTGATCGGCCGGGATGTTTCCGACGTCGCAGACTTTCCATTCGGCGCCGGCCTTCAGCTCTTTCGCCACAACGAAATCCTTGGGCAGGACGATCTCGCAGCCAAACTCTTTGGCACGCGCCATGATCGCCTTCACCGTGTCGACGGCCTCGGGCTGACAAAGCGATTTTCCGATCTCGACACCTTGCGCAAACAGAAAGGTGCTCGCCATCCCGCCCCCAAGCACCAGCGCATCCATGCGCGCGGTCAGGTTTGTGAGAACGGCGATCTTGGTCGAGACCTTGGAGCCGCCAGCAATCGCCATCACGGGACGCTTGGGATGATCTAGTGCTGCGCCGAGCGCGTCGATCTCGGCCATCATCAAAAGACCGGCATAAGAGGGGATAAACTTGGTGATCGCCTCGACCGAGGCGTGAGCGCGATGCGCGGTGGAGAACGCATCGTTGACATAGATGTCGCCGAGCGCGGCAAGCTCTTTGGCGAAGGCCGGATCGTTCTTCTTCTCGCCATCGTGGTAGCGAAGATTTTCCAGCACGACGATCTCGCCAGGCTTCAACGCATCGATGCCGCGCTTGACCTTCTCGCCGACGCAGTCGTCGATGAAGGTAACCTTGGTGTCCGGCATCAGCTCGGCAATCTTATCGGCAATCGCTTTCAGCGTTGTGTCCTTCATCGTGCCGGTCTTGGGCCGGCCGAGATGCGACAGCACCACCACCTTGGCGCCGCCTGCCTGAAGCTTTTTGATGGTGGGCAGCACCCGCTCGATGCGCGTGGTGTCGCCGACCACGCCATCCTGGATCGGCACGTTGAAATCGACGCGGACCAGGACGCGCTTGCCCTTTACGTCGGCGTTCTCGATGCGCTTGATGCGCGACAAATCGATCTTGGAGCCCGCCTTGAGCGGGCGGTTGGCTATGGTGTTCATATCAGTCTACCCATGACAGCTGCGGTATCGTTCATACGGTTGGAGAAGCCCCATTCATTGTCGTACCAGGAGACCACCCGGCAGAACGTGCCATCGACCACCTGCGTGCCTGGAAGATCAAAGATGGAGCTTAACGGATTGTGATTAAAGTCGGTTGAGACCAGCGGTTTGTCGTTGACGCCGAGCACGCCTTTCAGCGTGCCGTTAGCCGCCGCGATCATCGCCTTGTTGATCTCCTCGACGGTGGTCGGCCGCGCAGATTGGAAGGTGAGGTCGATCATGCTGACATTCGGCACCGGCACGCGAATCGAGGCGCCGTCGAGCTTGCCCTTGAGTTCGGGGAGCACGAGGCCAACGGCCTTCGCCGCGCCGGTTGAGGTCGGAATCAAATTCACGGCGCTGGCGCGGGCCCGGTAAGGATCCTTGTGAAGTGTGTCCACAGTGCGCTGGTCTCCGGTATAGGCGTGAATTGTCGTCATGTAGCCGTGCTTGATGCCGACCGCCTCATTCAACACCTTTGCGACAGGAGCAAGACAGTTGGTCGTGCAGGACGCGTTCGACACGACATGGTGACTCTGGGTGAGCTTGTCGTCGTTGACGCCCATCACCACGGTCAGATCGGCGCCAGTGCATGGGGCTGAGACCAACACGCGCTTGGCGCCGGCCGTGAGGTGCTTCCCAGCACCTTCTTTATCGGTGAAGCGACCGGTGCACTCCATGACGATATCGACGTCGAGATCGCGCCAGGGAAGCTTCTCCGGGGTCGCTTCTTGCAACACGGCGACATTCTGTCCGTCAGCCTTGAGACGCCCGTCCTTGACGGAAATCTTGCCGGGGAAGCGGCCATGCACGCTATCGAACTCGAGCAGATGCGCGTTCATATCGGCAGAGCCGAGATCGTTAATCGCCACGAAATCGAGATCCTTCCGCCCGGATTCTAGGTAAGCCCGGAAGGTGAGCCTCCCGATCCGGCCGAATCCATTAATGGCGACGCGCTTGTTAGACATCTCTCCTCACTTTTTGGGTTTGCCGGCGAGATCACGGGCGGTTTTCTTTACCGCATCGGCCGTAATGCCGAAATGCTTATAGAGTTCATCGGCCGGGGCCGAGGCGCCAAAACCGCGCATGCCGATAAAAATTCCTTGAGGACCAAGCCATTTTTGCCAGCCAAATTCAATGGCGGCCTCCACGCCGATGCGTGGGGCCGTGCCGAGGACCTTCGCCCGATAGGCCTCGCTCTGGGCGTCGAACAGCTCCCAGCAGGGCATGGAGACGACAGCGGCCTTGATGCCCTCCTCCCTCAGCCGCTCGGCGGCAGTGACCGCCAGGGAGACCTCGGAGCCGGTGGCGAGAATGGTGACGTCGCGGCCGCCATCCGGCTCGACTAGTACATAGGCACCCTTGGCGGAGAGGTTCTCGTCCTGGTGGGTCCTGCGCAGCACCGGCAGGCCCTGCCTGGTCAGCGCCAGGATCGAGGGGGTGTGGTCGTTGGTGAGCGCGAGTTCCCAGGCTTCAGCGCATTCGATCGAATCCGCGGGTCGGAACACATTGAGATTGGGCATGGCGCGAAGCGACGCCAGATGCTCGACGGGCTGATGCGTCGGGCCGTCTTCGCCGAGGCCGATTGAGTCATGCGTCATCACGTAGATCACGCGCTTCCCCATCAGCGCCGAGAGTCTGATCGAGGGCCGGCAATAATCGGTGAAGACGAGGAAGGTGCCGCCGTAAGGTACGAAGCCGCCATGCAGCGCGAGACCGTTCATCGCGGCGGCCATGCCGTGCTCGCGCACGCCGTAATGAATGTAGGTGCCGGAAAAATCCTTCGCGGTGACGACGCTGTGCAGCTTTGTCAGCGTGCCGTTCGACGGCGTGAGATCGGCGGAGCCGCCGATCAGGCCGGGAATGAGGGGCAGAATCTTCTCGATCACCTTTTGCGAGGACTGACGCGTCGCAAGCTTCGCATTGTCTTTGGCGAAGTCGGACTTGAGCGATTTAATCGCGGCGGCGATTGCTTTCTTGGTCTCGGCATCGATCGGATCGACGAGGCGCGATCCGGTGGCTGCGTCGAGGCGGCTTGCGGCTTTCACCCAGGCATCGTGCGCAGCGCGGTTGCGCGTGCCGACGGCGCGCCACGCTGCAAGCAAAGGCTTCGAGAGCTCGAATGGCTCGTGCGTCCATTTCAGGAATTTCCGTGCGCCGGCGATTTCCTCGTGGCCCAGAGGCGAGCCATGGGTGGAGGCCGTGCCCTGCTTGGTCGGGGCGCCATAGCCGATGATAGAGCGGCAAGCGATCATCGAGGGCTGGTCGGTGACTTGCTTCGCATTCTCGATGGCGAGCGCTATTGCCTCGGGGTCGTGGGCGTCGACGCGCGCGACATGCCAGTGCGAAGCGCGGAAGCGCTCGAGCTGATCGTCGGACACGGACATGCTGGTCGGGCCGTCGATCGAGATCTGATTGTCGTCGAAGAGCAGGATCAGCCGGCCGAGCTTCAAATGGCCGGCAAGCGAGATCGCCTCTTGGCTCACGCCTTCCATCAGGCAGCCATCGCCCGACAGGCAATAGGTGTAATGGCTGACGATAGAGTCGCCATAGCGGGCATTGAGCAGGCGCTCGGCGAGCGCCATGCCGACGGCATTGCCTATCCCCTGCCCCAGCGGCCCGGTCGTGGTTTCGATGCCGGGCGCATGGCCATATTCCGGGTGGCCCGGGGTTTTCGAGCCGAGCTGGCGGAA
>DATBSU010000205.1:0-7942 GCA_036559585.1 Methyloceanibacter sp. | reverse complement strand
GTGCGCTATCGCGCCGTGACCGAACCGCTCGCCGAGGCGGCTTAGGAGTCGCCTCAGCGCTAAGCCGGCACGGGAAATGTCCGGATTAAATCCGCGACGGCGGGATATTGCTTCGCCAGCGCGTCCGGATCGCCGACCTCCACATCTTCGGACGGCACCACGCCAGGCCATTCAGTGCTGGCGCCGAGGAACCAGCGGCGCTTGCCGGTGATGCGCGCGGTGTGGAAGGTGTTGCCCGGAATGAAGAGCTGTACGCGCTGACCGCGCTTCACATCCGGCCCGAAGGTCACGAAATGGTGCGTGCCGTCGCGGTTCAGCACCAGCACCTCGACGGGATCGCCGAGATAATAATGATAGAGCTGGTGGTTCTTGATACGGTGAAGCTTCACCGGCGCTTCCGGCGTCATCATGAAGTAGAGCGCGCTGCCTAACGGTCGACCGTCGGCGAAGGGCGCGGGCAGGCCGCCCGGCGCGATGTGCAGCGCGGATGTATAGGTCTCGCGCACGTAGCCGCAGGTCGAGTGCGGCTCGAGCTTGAGCAGCTTACGGATCTCTTCGGCGTTCAGCTTGTCGGCGCTCATGGGCTCTCTTCGCCTGGTCTCTCTCATTCAACGACAGTCTATGATAGCACGCGAAGCCATTCTCGCGACGACGCGACCATGTCGGATTGAAGCGCACTGACTTCATTTTATTGGGAGCCGCGTTACAAAGGGACGTAGTTGATGTGTAAGTCAGACTTCCGGAACCAAGGTGTCCAAGGCGAAATAGGGCTCGATTCCTGCCCCGTTCATCCGAGGTTCATGCCTAAACCGGTATTTTTACCGTTTGGGGAGCTTGGGAATCAGAGCCATGTACCGGGTTATGCGGAAATTAGTTATCGCGACGTTGGCCATGTTCTGGCTGACGGCCCCGGCTCGTGCCGGCGACCCCGACTGCATCGGCTGGAGCGCCGCGGCTCCGATTATCGCCAAGAATTCGCTGCTTCCCGCCAAGGTCATTTACCAGATGGTGCAGGACCGGATGGGCGGCACGATCGTCAATCAGAGCCTCTGTGAAGAGGGCGGGAAGTTCGTCTATAAGCTCGTAGTGCTCGGGGCCAAGGGCGATGTCAGCAACGTCACCGTTGACGCTCTGACCGGTCAGCCTTAGAGCGCTATAGTCGCGTGTTCGGGAGGACATGACTTTGCGGCTTCTCGTCATCGAAGACGATCCGGACCTCAACCGCCAGCTCGTTTCGGCTTTGAGCGATGCGGGCTACGCCGTCGACACGGCGTTTGACGGGGAGGAGGGGCACTTCCTCGGCGATACCGAACCTTACGACGCCGTTGTGCTCGATCTAGGCCTGCCCAAGAAAGACGGTTTGAGCGTGCTCGAGCAATGGCGCCGCGACGACCGCAAAATGCCGGTGCTCATTCTCACCGCGCGCGAGCGCTGGAGCGACAAGGTCGCCGGCATGGATGCCGGTGCCGACGATTATGTTGCCAAGCCTTTCCACATGGAAGAAGTGCTGGCGCGCGTCCGTGCCTTGCTGCGGCGCTCGGCGGGACATGCCAGCAATGAGATGGAGTGCGGGCCGCTCCGAGTCGATGCCAAGACCTCGAAGGTTACGGTAGACGGCCAGGCGGTGAAGCTCACCAGCCACGAATATCGCGTGCTGTCCTATCTAATGCATCACAGAGACCGCGTGGTCTCGCGCACCGAACTCGTCGAGCATCTCTACGAGCAGGATTTCGACCGCGACTCGAACACGGTCGAGGTTTTTATCGGGCGCTTGCGCAAGAAACTTCCCGAAGACCTGATCCAGACCGTCCGAGGGCTCGGCTATCGCCTCTCGGACAAGAGCGATGAGGCTTAATTCCCTCGCCTTCCGCCTGTTTGCCTCCGCCGCGGCGTGGACGCTCGTGGTGGTGCCTATCGCCGCGATCCTGCTGATCTCGCTCTATCGCCAGACCGTCGAGCGCAGCTTCGACGCCCGCCTCAATGTCTATCTGACAAGCCTCGTCGCCTCGACGACGGCGGGGGGCGTCAGCCACCCCACCGCGCCCACGAGCCTCGGCGCCCCCATCTTCACCCTCCCTTTCTCCGGCTGGTATTGGCAGGTCAAGCCGCTCGACGGCGCCGAGCGTCCGCTGTTCGTGTCGGACTCGCTGCTCGATCAGCAGCTCGCACTGCCGAGCCAAAACGGCATCTCCCCAGATCAGAATCTGACCAGGCGCGATTATGCGCCAGGCCCGCAAGATCAGCACTTGCGTATCGTCGAGCGCGAGATCCGGCTCGCCGGTCCCAACTCCACGGCTTATTCTTATGCTGTCGCCGGCGACGCCGCCGAGATCGCCGGCGACATCTCCTCCTTCACAACCATGTTGATCGCAGCCCTTGGCGTGCTCGCGATCGGACTCATCGTCGCGACCCTGTTCCAGGTGCGGTTCGGGCTCAGGCCGCTTCGCGTCATTCGCCGCGAAGTCGCGGCCGTTCGGGCAGGGGAGGCAGAAAAACTCACTGGACGCCCGCCCGACGAGATCATGCCGCTACAAGACGAGCTCAATGCGCTGATCCAATCCAACCGCGACATCGTTGAGCGGGCGCGCACCCATGTCGGCAATCTCGCGCATGCGCTGAAGACGCCGCTCAGCGTCATCACCAACGAGGCGCGTGAGCAGAAAGGGCCGCTCGCGGACAAGGTGGTCGAGCAGGCCGAGATCATGCGGACGCAAATTACCCACCATCTCGACCGGGCGCGGGTCGCGGCACGGTCAAACGCCATCGGCGACGTGACCGAGGTGAAGCCGGTGCTGGACGCGCTGAAGCGCACGCTCGACCGGATCTATGAGGAGCGCGGGCTTGCGCTCAAGGTGATTTGCGCCGACGAGCTGAAATTCCGTGGCGAGAAGCAGGACTTCGAGGAGATGGTGGGCAATCTGCTCGACAATGCCTGCAAATGGGCTAAGGGCAATGTCTCCGTCAGCGCCGAGCGCGCCAAGGATGCGGACATGATCGGCATCTTGGTCGATGATGACGGCCCAGGCCTCACTGAAGCGGATCGCGCCAAAGTGGTGAAGCGAGGTCAGCGCCTCGACGAGACAAAGCCGGGCTCAGGGCTCGGACTCTCCATCGTGGCCGACCTGGCCGACCTCTATAAAGGCCGCTTCGGACTAGCACCTTCGCCGCAAGGAGGCTTGCGCGCCAAGCTTGAATTGCCCGCGGCTTGATTTCTGCCTTATACTCGTGGGGCTTATCGCGCGGCGGAAACTTAACGGGCCCCGCGGACGTTAATCCCTACGTTGGGCAAAAGGAGCGATGACCATGAGGAAATTTCTTTTGGCCTCTACAGTGGCAGCAATTGCGCTTGTTGGATTGACGGCAAATCAGTGCGGCGGAGATACGGCGCAACAGCCGGCGCCGACGCCGGCACCTGAGAAACAAGAGACGCCACCAGCACCACCGCCTGCACAGCAATAGCAGGCACGGCAATAGGCGTTAGGGACACGGACCTCGTGGCCTGTGTCCCTTTATGCTTTGTGTGGGCGGTCCGGCAGCACAAAGCTCATAGAGCGAAATCGGTGGGGAGTAGCGCGCCTGCGCCGTGGGATGCTACCATCGGGGCACAGAACATTATTAAGGATGCGGGCGTCATCACCTACTCCCAAAGCCGAAGGTGATTTACTCTGATGCAATCAACACCAAGGTGACATCATGCGTTTGCCGTCCTCTGTTCTCTTCCTTTCGACTGCGGTCTTTATGTCCGGCCTAGGCGCGACCGCTGTTGTCAGCGCGCCTGCCGAACCGGAGCCCGCTCCTCCTCCCGGCTATCAGAGCAATCCACAGGCCTCCGGCGCGGTAATCGGAGGCATCCTGGGTCAGAAAATCGCGCGCCGCATGGACGAGGGGGACCGCCGCATGGCGGCCGACGCCGAGTATCAAGCGCTGGAATTCGGCCAGCCCGGCTCGTCCACTGCGTGGGAGAATCCGGTGACGCAACATCACGGCGTCATCGTGCCGGAGAAGCCTTACCCGCAAGGCGATGAATATTGCCGCGGCTTCACGCATAATGTGGAGCTCGGCAATGCCGGCGATACGATCCGTGGCATCGCCTGCCGCAAGCCGGACGGCACCTGGATCGCGGGCCTCTAGGCGATTCTCCGAGCTGCAACTTCCTTCCCAAGTCCTGCAAGGTAAGGCCGTCTTGGCCCCTGTTCATCGTTTCCTTTGTAGGCCTCTTCCCCCCCAATCTGCTTTCGCCTATGCCTAGCCTCCTTAGAGCGAAATCCATTTGGATTGAATTTTGGATTTCGCTCTAAGTCATTGTCTTTGACGCATGATCTTGTCCGAAAAGTCTGCAACTTTTCGGGATCATGCTTTGGTTTGGCGGAGGTCCGCGCTCTTGTTGCTTTGGCTCATTCTCGGCTGTCTCACGGCGATCGTGCTGTTCTTCCTGCTTGGTCCGCTCTATCACGCGCGGGTGGCTGAGCGGGAGCGCGCGGCGTTCGATGCCGAGGTCTATCGCGATCAACTCGGCGAGGTTGAGAGCGACCGCGAGCGTGGCCTGATTGGCGAGAAAGAGGCGGAAGCCGCGCGGATCGAGATCGCGAGACGCTTGCTTGCGGCTGATGCGCGTGAGCGCGAAGGTCAGGCGAAAGAGCATCGCGCTCCCAATCGAGCGGTGATGCTCGCGGTGGCGATCGCACTGCCGCTGTTGGCGCTCGGCATTTATCTCGTCTATGGCTCGCCGAAGCTCCCCGATCAGCCGCTCGCCGCGCGGCTCGAAGATAATGGCAACGAGCAAGGCCTTGAGGTGCTGGTCGCCCGCGTCGAAGCGAGGCTTCGCGAGCATCCGGAGGAAGGGGAGGGGTGGGAGGTGATTGCTCCGGTCTATGTGGCTTGGCGCCGCTATGCGGATGCCGCCGAAGCCTATGGACACGCGGTGCGGCTCCTCGGCGAGACGCCGAAGCGGCTCGTTGGCCAAGGCCAGGCACTCGTGCTCGCCAATGACGGGATCGTAACCGAGCCGGCGCGCGTGGCGCTGGAGAAGGCGCTCACTCTCGACCCTGAGCAGACCCAAGCGCGGATTCTCCTCATCATCGCCAAGGAGCAGGACGGCAAGCTCGATGAGGCGATCGCCGACTGGAAGTCCCTAATCGAGAAAGCGCCGGCCGACGCAGCTTGGCGAAAATCGGCAGAGCAAAGGCTCGCCGAGGACGAGGCGAAGCTGAAAGGCGGTCCAACGCCTGAAGCCGTCGACGCGGCAAAGGAGATGAGCCCGGCAGACCGCCAGACCATGATCGAGCGCATGGTGGCGGGATTGGCGGCCAAGCTCGAGGCCAATGGCGACGATTTGGCAGGCTGGCTGAAACTGGTCAGAGCCTATAGCGTGCTCGACCGGAAGAACGACGCGGAAGCCGCACTCGCCAAGGCCAAGGCCAAGTTCAGCGGCAATGCCGATGCGCTCGGCCAGCTCGACAGGCTCGCGACAGAGCTTGGGCTCAAGTCCTGAGCGGAGAGAATAAAGAATGACGCGGAAGCAACGAAGAGGCGTTCTGATCGGCACGGCGCTCGCCGTGCTTGGCCTCGCGGTCGGGCTTGTGCTGTTCGCGATGCGGGATTCGATCGTCTTTTTCTATACCCCGACCGAGGTCGCGGAAAAGCAATTGGCGCCCGGCACACGTTTCCGGCTCGGTGGATTGGTCGAAGACGGCACAGTGGTGCGAAGCGAAGGCACCAATGTTCGCTTCGTCGTCACCGATCGCGCCAAGCAATTGCCCGTCACTTATACCGGCGTGTTGCCTGATCTGTTCCGCGAAGGCCAGGGCGTCGTCGCCGAGGGCGTGATGGAAGCCGACGGCGTGTTTCACGCCGACAGCGTGCTCGCCAAACACGACGAGAAATATATGCCGCCGGAAATCGCGGAGAAATTGAAGGCGCAAGGCGTGTGGCGCGGGAGTGACGCAAAGTGATCGCTGAGACGGGACATTATGCGCTGATCCTTGCGCTCGGCGTCGCCATCCTGCAGACGGTGTTGCCGCTCTGGGGCACGCGGACGCGCGACCCAGAGCTGATGGCAATCGCGGTGCCGGCGGCGCAGATGCAATTTCTTTTGATCGCGCTCGCCTTCGGCGCGCTGATGACGGCCTACATCACCTCGGATTTCTCGCTCGCCACGGTCTGGCAGAACTCCGCGGCCGCGAAGCCGTTGCTTTACAAAATCTCGGGCGTCTGGGGCAACCACGAAGGCTCGATGGTGCTGTGGGTGCTGATCCTGGCGCTGTTCGGTGCCGCGGTGGCCACCTTCGGCAGTAATCTGCCGCCTGAGCTTCGCGCCAACGTGCTCGCGGTGCAGGGCTCGATCGGCGTCGCGTTTCTGCTCTTTATCGTCATGACGTCGAACCCCTTCTTGCGGCTGGACCCTGCGCCACTTGACGGCAACGGGTTGAACCCGGTGTTGCAGGATCCGGCGCTCGCCTTCCATCCGCCGTTTCTCTATACGGGCTATGTCGGGTTCTCGATGGCGTTCTCGTTTGCGGTCGCGGCGCTGATCGATGGGCGGATCGATGCGGCCTGGGCGCGATGGGTGAGGCCCTGGACGCTCCTCGCCTGGATGTGCCTCACGATCGGCATCGCCATGGGTTCATGGTGGGCCTATTACGAGCTCGGCTGGGGCGGGTTCTGGTTCTGGGACCCGGTCGAGAACGCCTCCTTCATGCCCTGGCTCGCGGGCACCGCGCTGCTGCATTCGGCATTGGTGATGGAGAAGCGCGACGCGCTTAAAGTCTGGACGCTGCTGCTCGCCATCATCACCTTCTCCCTGAGCCTGATGGGGACGTTCCTGGTGCGCTCCGGCGTGCTGACCAGCGTGCATGCTTTCGCCGTCGACCCGGCGCGCGGCGCATTCATTCTCGGCATCATGGGGCTGTTCATCGGTGGCGCGCTGACGCTGTTCGCCTGGCGCGCACCGCTGCTGAAGCAGGGCGGGATTTTTGCGCCGATCAGCCGCGAGGGTGCGCTCGTTCTGAATAATCTGCTGCTCACCACGGCTTGCGCCGCCGTATTTGTCGGCACGCTCTATCCGCTGCTGCTGGAATCGCTCACTGGTGAAAAAATTTCCGTCGGAGCGCCGTTCTTCAATCTTACCTTCGCGCCGCTGATTGTGCCGCTCATCATCGTGCTGCCGTTCGGGCCGATGCTCGCCTGGAAGCGCGGCGACGCGCTTGGCGCGGCGCAGCGCCTGACGGCTGCTGCCGCGGTGGCGCTCATTATCGCGGTTGCGATCCTTGCGGCGACCAAACGCGGACCATGGCTCGCGCCGTTCGGCATCGGGCTTGGCGTGTGGCTGATCATAGGCGCGCTCACCGAGATCGCGACGCGGGTCAGGGTCTTCGAGGTTGGGCCCGCGGAAGTCTGGCGGCGGTTGCGCAATTTGCCGCGCTCGGCCTTTGGCACCATGCTCGCCCATGGCGGACTTGGCATGTGCGTGATCGGGATCGTCGCCACCACGGCGTGGCGCGAAGAACGGATCCTGGCGCTGAAGCCGGGAGAGGCCGCGGATATCGCGGGGTACCAACTGACGTTCGATGGCGTGGCGCCGCGCCAAGGGCCGAATTATCGCGAGCGCGTCGGGTTGTTCAGCGTCACGCGGAGTGGTGCGAAGGTCGCCAGTCTCGAACCGTCGAAGCGCGAATTCACCGTCGAGCGGAACAGCACCACCGAAGCCGCCATTCATGTCAGCTGGCGCGGCGATCTCTATGTCGTGCTCGGCGATGCGCTGAAGGAGGGGGCCTATAGCGTGCGCATCTATTTCAACCCGCTAGTCCGATTGATCTGGCTTGGCGCGGTGGTGATGTTCATCGGCGGCGCGGTTTCGCTCTCAGACCGGCGCTTGCGTGTGGGGGCGCCGCGGCGCGCCGGCTCGCGTGCGATGCCGGCCAAGGCCGCGGCTTAAGATGCGCCG
>DATBSU010000204.1:0-11656 GCA_036559585.1 Methyloceanibacter sp. | reverse complement strand
ACGACAAAGACTGCGTCTGCCTGCGGCACGTAGTTGTTGCGCGGGTCGGCCGGGCCGACCGTATATCCCGATGATTCGGCCAAGGCCGGTACAGTCGCCCAGGCAGCAGCCATGGCAGCAAGCGCTGCGGCGGCAAGCTCTCTGAAACGCATGACTTTCCTCCCTTAGATACGCATTGTTGTTGCGGCGAATGCGGAATGCGGTCAAGGGCTAAAGCTTCCAGCCAGGATCGGGAACGGTTTCCTGGAACGCCTTGTGCAGCGCCGATCCCCAGGCGTCGCGGATCGACCTGAGATAGGGATCGGTGCCTTCCAGCCTGATGGTGAACCCCGGAGCCATCGAGTCGCGTCGGTAGACGAGAAGATCGATCGGCGGCCCGACCGACACATTGGAGCGCATGGTCGAATCGAAGGAGATCAGCGCGCATTTCACCGCGTCGTTCAGGCTCGTGCTTGAATGGATGATGCGGTCGAGGATCGGCTTGCCGTATTTCACCTCGCCGATCTGGAAATAGATCGTATCGCCCATGGCCTCGATGAAATTGCCGGCGTCGTAGATCAGGAACAGCCTGAGCTGCCCGGTCTTGAGCTGGCCGGCGAGGATGAAAGAGGCGCTGAAGTCGACGTCATGCTGCTGGAGATAGCCGCCGTCGATCTTGTGCATCTCGCGCATGGCGGTGCCGACGGCCCTCGCCGCGGCGAACATGGAGCCCACCGCCCATAGATCCTTCTCCGGATCGCCCGAGTCGAGCCACTCGCTGAGCAGGCTCATCACCCCTTGCGTCAGCGACAGATTGCCGGCGGTGAGCAGCGCGAAGAAGCGCTCTCCCCGCTTTTCCAGGACGTGCATCTTGCGGAAGGTGGAGACGCGGTCGATGCCGGCATTGGTCCGACTGTCGGACGCAAGCACCACACCGTCGTCAAGCAAAATGCCCGTGCAATAGGTCACGCAGGTTCCTCCATTGGACCATTCTTATTGTTGGCTCGGGAAGCTGACCGAGACCGTCATTGTCTCTAGCCCGCCGCCACTCCGCACGCCGCGCACCGGGCTCGCCTCCGCGTAATCGAGCCCAACCGCGGTACGAATATACGATTCGGTCGCGCTCGAACGATTGGAAGGATCGAAACTCACCCAGCCGAGGTCCTCTACGTATGCCTCGGCCCAGGCGTGGCTCGCGGCGTGAGCGTCATGGCCCCCGCCTTGGGCAAGATAGCCGCTTGCATAGCGCGCGGGAATACCGAGACTGCGACAGATCGCGCAGAAGATATGGGCGTGGTCCTGACAGACCCCACTCCCCTGCTCAAGCGCCTCGGCGCCGGTGGTATGCACATGGGTCTCCCCCTTGCTGTACGGGACGTCTTGGGCGATGCCGAGCATGATGGCGTGCAACGTCTCGACGGTATCGTGCGCCAGTTTTGGCCTGAAACGCTCGGCGTAGTCCTGGATCGACTGGCTGCAGATTGTGTAAGGCGTTTCACGCAAGTAAATGCCGAGGGGAAGCTCTCTTTGGCCAACACCAACCACGCCTGCGGTATCACGCGTGCGCACGAGCCCGCTCACCCGGATTTCGAGTTCGGTCACGGGCTCCGCGACCGTCAAAGTATGGCAGCAATTGCCGTACTGGTCGTGCCATTCGGTGAGCGTGGCGCCGGGACAGGTGAGCTTCCAGGCCTCGACGGATTGGGTGCGGCTCGAAACCGGGGTCTTGCGCAAATATTGCGTGCTCGCCATCAGTGGCTCGGAATAGGTGTAAGCGGTGGTGTGCTCGACGCGGATCAACATGGTCATGCCGCTCCTGCCATGGCCGGACGCACCATCAAGAAATCTTCCTGGATCTGCATGCCGAGCGAATTGTTCTGCTCGATGAAGCCGGTGAGAAACTCGTGCAGGCCTGAGCGGAAGATCCGGTCGATGCGTCCATATTTCAGCCGGGCGTGAGTCTGGCCGGCCATGCTCCGGCATTCGAGCGCCTTGTTGCCGGCAAGCTCGTCGAGTGTACCAAGCAGATTGCCGTAGCAATGATGCAGGGAGCGCGGCATGTCCTCGCGCAAGATGAGAAGTTCGGCGATGCGCCAGGGATAGACCGTGTCGTGATAGACCTTGCGATAAGCACGGAATGCGCCCACGGAGCGCAACAAGGCACCCCATTGGTAATAGTCCACATAGCCTCCGACCTGCTCGGTCTCGGGCAGCAGCACGTGATATTTGACGTCGAGAATGCGCGCAGTGTTATCGGCGCGCTCGATGAAGGTGCCGAGGCGGATGAAGCGGAAGGCGTCGTCATGCAGCATGGTGCCAAACACCACGCCGCGGAAGAGATGCGAGCGCTCCTTCACCCAATCGAAGAAATCGCGATAGCCCCAGCGCTTTAGGCCCTCGAAATCGAGGTTCTGCACTTGCAGCCAAGTCGAGTTCAGGCTCTCCCAGGCCTCGCTCGAGATTGCCGAGCGTTGCGCACGAGCATTCTCGCGCGCGTCGCGGATCAGCGAGCAGATGCTGCCCGAATTAGCTCGCTCAAGCGCGACGTAGCGAATAATGGTCTCGTGGCTCAGCTCGTCGAAGAGATCACCGAAGCGGCAGCCAGAGCCCGGGGCGATGTCGAGAATCGGCTCGAAATGCAGCACCTGCTTGTCGATGGTCGAGGGGAGCAGCGACATGCGGAAAGAGACATCGATCATGCGCGCGGTATTCTCGGCGCGCTCCATGTTGCGCGCCATCCAGAACAGATTTTCGGCGGTGCGACTCAGCATTGAAGTGCTCTATGTTGGAGCATGATCTTCTCGGAAAACCGGTTCCCACTTTTCCGGATCATGCTCGTCGCTCCAAGACCCAGGTGTCCTTGGTACCGCCGCCTTGGCTGGAATTGACGACGAGCGAGCCTTTGCGAAGCGCGACGCGCGTCAGTCCGCCAGGAATGACGCTGGTGTCCTTGCCGGAGAGCACGAAGGGCCGGAGATCGACGTGACGAGGAACGATTTCGCCGTCGATCAGGGTCGGCGCGGTGGAAAGCGCGAGCGTCGGCTGCGCGATGAAATTGTCCGGGTTCTTCAGAATGCGAAGCTTGTAGGCCTCGCGCTCTTCCGCAGTAGAGGCAGGTCCGATCAACATGCCGTAGCCGCCGGAGCCCTGCACTTCCTTGACGACGAGATTCTGCAAATTGTTGATCACATGCTGGCGCTGCTTCGGATCGCGCAGCATATAGGTCTGCACGTTGTTCAGAATGGCGTGCTCGCCGAGATAGAACTCGATCATGCGCGGCACATAGACGTACATTGCCTTGTCGTCGGCGACGCCGGTGCCGAAAGCATTGGCGAGCGTGACGCGCCCGGAACGCACCACCGACAGCAGTCCGGGAACACCGAGCGCGGAGTTCGGCTCGAAGGCTAGCGAGTCCATGTAACCATCGTCGATGCGGCGATAGATGACATCGACCCTGACGGGACCTTCGGTCGTCCGCATCCAGATATGGTTGTCGCGCACGAAAAGATCGCCGCCTTCGACCAGCTCAATGCCCATCTGCTCGGCGAGAAAGACGTGCTCGAAATAGGCGCTGTTGTAGCGGCCAGGCGTGAGGAGAACGACGACCGGATTGTCATCGTCGCTCGGTGATACGGCGCGCAAATTCTCCAACAGGCGCTCTGGATAGTTGCCAACCGGCGAAATGCTTTGTCCGGCAAACGCATCCGGGAACAGCCGCATCATGATCTCGCGGTTCTCGAGCACATAAGAGACGCCCGAGGGCGTGCGCACATTATCTTCGAGCACAAAGAAATCGCGCTCGCCGGTGCGGATCAGATCGATGCCGGCGATATGCGCGTAAACCTTGTTCGGTGGATCGACGCCCATCATCTCGGGCCGGAACGCCGAGTTGAGCTGCACCAGCTCTTCTGGAACGAGGCCCGCCTTCACGATCTCCTGGTCGTGATAGACGTCGTAGAGGAACATATTGATCGCTTTGACGCGCTGGACGCAACCGCGCTCCACCAGCTCCCATTCAGCCCGATCGAGAATGCGGGGAATGAGATCGAAGGGGATCAGGCGCTCGGTCGAGCCGGCTTCACCATAGACCGCGAAGGTGATACCCAAGCGGCGAAAAATCTCTTCGGCGGCTTGTTGCTTGGTGGCGAGAGATTCCAGCGACAACCCGTCGAGGAGGCTGGCGAAATTTGCGTAGGCTCCGCGGATTGAGCCGTCTGGGGCGTTCATTTCGTCGAAAAATTTGCGAGGGGGCGCGGGAGCGTCCTGGCTCAAACGCGAACCGACAATTTCAAGAGTCTGGGACAAACATTTCGACCTGGTTGCTCAAGCGGCCCTACCCCTCGACTTTGGCGCTTCCCCAGTTTGTTATATTTTGAGGCATCCTAATCCGATGCCGCCGTTTTAGGCAATGGGCTTAGTTGGGCTGCTACTCCGCAGGGGCAGCCCGCGCGGCACTTCGCGGTTTCTTGTCTCGCGCGAATTTCCGCACCACGACATAGAACACCGGGGTGAAGATCAGTCCGAACACCGTCACGCCGAGCATTCCGCAGAACACGGCGGTGCCGAGCGACTGACGCATCTCGGCTCCAGCGCCGGTCGCGATCATCAGCGGCAGTACACCCAAGATGAAGGCCAACGACGTCATCAGGATCGGGCGCAGCCTTGTGCGCGCCGCTTCGGTCGCAGCCTGGAAGCGGTCCTCGCCAAGTTCCTCGTACTGGCGAGCGAACTCCACGATCAGAATCGCATTCTTGGCGGCAAGGCCGATCAGCACGACGAAGCCAATCTGCGCCAAGATGTTCACATCCATGCCGCGCGCGAGCAGGCCGGTCACCGCGGCAAGCAAGCACATCGGCACGATGAGGATCACGGCGAGCGGTAAGGTCCAACTCTCGTATTGAGCGGCGAGAAGCAGGAACACGAACACGACGGAGGCCATGAACACGTAGATCGCGGTGTTCCCGGCAAGTTGTTCCTGATAGGCCAATTCGGTCCAGGCGAAGGCATAGCCTTCGGGTAGGGCCGCCTTGGCAATCTTCTCCATCGCCGCGAGACCATATCCCGTCGAGTAGCCGGGCAGCGTGCCGCCTTGCACCGCGGCGGATGGGTAAAGATTGAAATGTTCGACACGATAGGGGCCGGTGATATCGCGGAAGGACGCCACGGAACTGAGCGGCACCATCTCGCCTTTGGCGTTCCGGGTCTTCAATTGGCCGATGGCATGCAGGTCCTGGCGGAAATTGCCGTCAGCTTGCGCCGTGACGCGATAGGTGCGGCCAAGGAAGTTGAAATCGTTGACATATTGCGAGCCGAGATAGACCTCGAGCGTGCTGAAGACATCGTCGGTATTGACGCCCAACATCTCGGCGCGGACGCGATCGATATCGGCATAGACCTTTGGCGTCTTGGTGCTGAAGGTGGTGAACACTCCCGCAAGTCCTGGCGTCTGATTGGCTTGCGCCATAATGCTGGTCGCGACTGTTTCAAGCTGCGCCGGTTCGCCGCCGTGCACGTCTTGCACTTCCATCTTGAAGCCGCCAGTGGTGCCAATGCCTCGAACCGGCGGTGGCGCCACGCTGATGACGAAAGCTTCCTGGATGCTGGCGAACTCCTTATTCAGTGCGCCGATCAGGGCTTGAGCGCCTTGGCCCTTCTTCGCGCGTTCGGCGAAGTCGTCGAGCGGGGTGAACACGACCGCGGCATTGGGCGCGGTGGTGAAGGTCGCGCCATCGAGACCCACGATCGGCACGGCGTGAGCGATGCCTGGAGTCGAGAGCACCATCTTGGTCACTTTGCGGGCCACCTCGTCGGTGCGGGCGAGCGAGGCGCCGGGCGGCAGCTGAATGATGTTGATGAGGTAGCCCTGATCCTGCTGCGGGATGAAGCCCGTCGGCGCCTGGATGAACTGGAACACGGTGAGACCGATCAGACCCACATAGAGAACGACCATCAAGAGCGAGACGCGAACCAGCCGGCCCGTCAGCTTGCCATAGCGCGACGAAACCCATTCAAAGACTCGGTTGAAGCCGTTGAAAAATGCCGTGACAGCACGGGTCAAGATGTTCTTGCCGCGAGCCTCGGGATCGTGCGGCTTGAACAGCAGCGCGCAAAGCGCCGGACTCAAGGTGAGCGAAACGATGAGCGAAATCACTGTCGCCGTCGCGATGGTCACGGCAAACTGACGGAAAAACTGCCCGAGAATGCCGCTTAAGAAGGTCGAGGGAATGAACACGGCCGAAAGCACAAGCGCGATGGCGATCAACGCGCCGCCCACTTCTTCCATGGTCTTGTAGGCGGCATCGCGCGGACTCAAGCCCTCGCGGATATTGCGCTCGACGTTCTCCACCACCACGATGGCGTCGTCCACCACGATGCCGATCGCCAACACCAGGCCGAACAGAGAGAGATTGTTCAGTGAGAACCCGAGCACCGCCAGCATGGCGAAGGTGCCGATCAGCGACACTGGGATAGCGACAATGGGAATGACGGAAGCGCGCCAAGTCTGCAGGAACAAGATGATCACCACGACGACCAGCACCACCGCCTCGAGCATGGTGTGAATTACGGCTTCGACCGATTGCGAGATGAAGACGGTCGGATTGTAGACAATGTCGTACCGCAAGCCCGCCGGGAAGGATTGTGACAGATCCGCCATGGCTTTTTGCACCAGAGCGGCGGTGGCAAGCGCGTTCGAGCCCGGCCGTTGGAAGATACCCAACGGGATCGCGACACGCTCATCGAGATAGCCGCTGCGATTATAGTCGGCGGCGCCGAGCTCGACCCGCGCCACATCGCGGATGCGCGTCACGCGTCCCTCGGCGTCGGACTTGATGATGATATTGCCGAACGCTTCCGGGTCGGCGAGACGGCCCTGGGTCTCGACGTTGAGCTGGAAGGCGCCAGGTTGCGGCACCGGAGGCTGGTTGATGACGCCTGCCGCGACTTGCACGTTTTGGCCGCGTAGCGCGGTGACGACGTCGCTCGCCGTCAGGTTGCGCAGTGCCAATTTTTCGGGGTCGAGCCAGATCCGCATGGAATAGTCGCGTGCGCCGAAAATGGTGACGTTGCCGACACCGTCGATGCGGGCGAGCACGTCCTTGACGTGAAGCGTCGCATAATTGGAGATGTAGAGCAGGTCGCGTGAGCCGTCCGGCGAGCTTAAGTGAATCACCATCATCAGATCAGGCGATTGCTTGGTCACGGTCACGCCGATCGAGCGCACTTCTTCCGGCAGGCGGGGTAAAGCGGTCGCGACACGGTTCTGCACCAGCACCTGCGCCGTATCGAGATCGGTGCCGAGCTTGAAGGTGACAGCCAATGACATGGCCCCGTCGCTGGTCGACTGCGAGGTCATATAGAGCATGTTGTCGACGCCGTTGACTTCTTGCTCCAGAGGCGTGGCCACGGTCTTGGCAACGATCTCCGCGGAGGCTCCCGGATAACTCGCCGTGACGGAGATCGAAGGCGGAGCGATTTCAGGATATTGCGCGACCGGCAGGCTAAAATAGGCCACCCCGCCGATAAGCGTGATCAGAATGGAGATAACCGCGGCAAAGATCGGACGGTCTATAAAAAAATGCGAGATGTTCATTTGGCGCCGGGCACCGGCTGGAGGGGTGCTTCTTCAATCTTGCCCTGCTCCGGAGTGACTTTCTGGCCAGGCCGGGCGCGTAAGAGGCCGCTGATGATCACGGTATCGTCGGGCGTGATCCCGGTGCGAATGACGCGGAGGTTACCGTCGCTGACCGGACCGAGTTCCACCTGCTTGGGCACAACGGTTCCGTCTGGCGACACGGTGAACAGAAGCTTGACGGATTGATCGGTTACGACCGCGGCATCGGGCACAAGCATCGTCGGCTTCAGCTGCGACATAGGCACGCGAACGCGGCCGAATTGTCCCGGCGTAATAAACAAATCCTTGTTGTCAAAGGCGGCGCGAACGCGGATCGTGCCGGAGGACCGATCATATTGATTGTCGACGAAGTCGATAGTGCCTTTGAGGGTCCATTGCTTTTCGTCCATCAGCTGGCCTTGCACCTGGATGGTGTTGTCCCGCGCAGACTTGACCTCGCCTTTCTGCACCAGGCGCTTATAGGTCATGCCATCGCCTTCGCTTATGGTGAAGCTCAGCCAAATTGGGTCGAGTGAAACGATGGTGGTGAGCAGCGTCGTCGAACCGGTGATGCCTCCCATGATGAGATTGCCGATGCTTACTTCGTGTCGGCCCATGCGCCCCGAGACCGGCGCGGTGATATGAGTGTAATCGAGATTGAGTTGCGCCTGATTGACGGCCGCGATCGCGGCATCCCTCGAGGCCGTTGCGATATTCACTTGCGCGACGCGCTCGTCGTAGGTCTCTTGCGTGGCATAGTCGTTCTTGCGCAGTTGCGCGGTGCGGTCCAATTGAGCCTTGGCCAATTGCAGTTGCGCTTCGGTTTGGGCCTGCTGCGCCTTGGCGGTTTGCAGGGCGAGCTCGAACGGCTTCGGCTCAATGACGAAAAGAAGGTCGCCCTTCTTGACCAACTGGCCGTCAACGAAATTGACCGATTCGAGATAGCCGCTGACCCTGGGCCGCACCTCGACGGATTCTCGCGCCTCGAATTGCCCGGTGAAGTCGTTCCATTCCATCATCTCCTTGACGAGGGGCTTGGCGACGGTCACGGCAGGCGGCGGGGGCGGCGCGGCGGCGGTGTCGGCACCCCTCCAGAAGCCCCAATAATGATAGAGAAGAGCGGCAGCGCCGACCACGAGCAGAAGTAGCAGCAGCCGGATAAGACCCCGGCCTTTCTGCGGTGTGGGTTCGTCGGACACCACTTCGATATCGCCGTTTTCTTTGGGCGTGGCAGTCTTTCCCCGGCGGACGCCCCCGTTCCGATTCGTGGTGTCGTTCATGGCCGCAATCTATGACAGACGTTGTGGTCCTGGCGCCTAACCGCGCCCGTGTTCGATTGTCAGCTTAACCTGTCAACGCGCCAGCGCAAATCGCTCCTTCGTGAGCGGTAGGCGCGACAATCTGCCTAAACTTTGCCCTGCTCGGGAATGATCACCGGACCTGACGGCATTTCTGCGAAAATTTTCTCGGGCACGCCGAAATTGGTAGCGAGCAGACGGTCGGAATTGGAGGCCAACCAACCTGTGATCGAGATCGATTCATAGGTGGCATTGTTGAAAACAATGACGATCTTGAGCTCTTCGTCGCCGATATTCTCGATGTAGTGACCGAAGCCCTGCGGCACATAGCCCACGTCGCCGGCGCCGAATTCATCGACGCGAGCGCGGCCATGAGATCCGAACACCGTCATCCGCGCTTTGCCATGCACATAATACTGCCATTCGGCGGCATTGGGATGCCAATGCAACTCGCGTAGGCCGCCTGGATTGATGAGAAGGATGGCACCCGTCATAGTCGAAGAAATGGGGAACTGATCTTGTGAGACGATGCGCATATTTCCCCCCGGGAAACCGGTCGGCTCTTGCGCCAGCAACCGATAGCGGTGGCTGAAGGCGCCTTCATTCAGCGAGCCGGCCTTAGGGTCCTGCGGTAACGGCCCAGGCACCGGTCCTTTGGCGATGTAGACTTCACTCTTGGGGAAATTCTTGAAGGTCGCTTCTTTGAGACCGAAATTCTTGGCGAGCACCTCGTCGGGTGTGTGGCCGAGCCAATCGGTTATGGAGAAGGTGCCGAACTCGGAAAAGTAGCCGTTGTCGAACACGAGAATAAAGGTGCAGCCGTTGGGTCCCAGGCCTTGGATCGAGTGGCCGTGTCCACGCGGAAAATACCAGACATCGCCTGGGCCGAAATCGACGACGTCAGACTTACCTTGCGGATCGATCGTGGTGACGCGGGCATTGCCCTCGAGCATATAGGCCCATTCCGCGGCATTAGCGTGCCAATGCAACTCGCGCAGCGCGCCGGCCTCAAGCGTCATGTAAACGCCGGCGAGTTTGTCGGAGACCGGAAAGCCCTCGACGTTGGCTTCCTTCGCGGTGCCGCCGTCGAATATCTTGGTGGCCATAGCGCCGAGCGCATAGCGGAAGGATGGGAGCTCTTTGCCCGCGAGCGGCGGGGGCGCGGGCCCGAATTGCGGCTCTGAGGTTTCTTGGAATGGATCTGCCGTTGCTGGCATCGTCATCAGCCCTCCTAATGCGCTCGCGCCAAGGATGACCGTCCGCCGTGTTGGTTTCGGCATGTCGTCGTCTCTCTCGCGGCTCCGCGCTTGATACCGCACCAGCGGCGCGGGCTCCAGACTCCGCGCCCAGCAGCACAAATCGGCCTCTAAATGCCTGACAGCACTAAAGATTTGGTTTCTCACAGGGTCTTGGGCTGAAAACCGACCGAATCCATCGGTGGCCGAACCCGCGTTCGAGGTCGACAGCGGCCTCTTGTCGACGCATAACCCGTTACGCATTGCTAAATGTTCCCGGGAGGACCCATGCGAAGTCTGTTTGTCGTTCTCATCGCCCTGCCGTTTGCGATTGCCGGCGTTTCGCCGAGCGTCGCGGAGGAATGCTCGATCCGTGACTCCTCGCTCTGTGTCGCGAATCCGAACTGCCACTGGGAATATTCGAAGCGCTCCTGTGAGGCCGGACCCCCGCCCTACCAAGATGGCTGCGTCTCGCATGAAGCCAAAGACGTCTGCAATTCCGACACTACGCTCGGATGCAAATGGTCCGACGCCGACAACAAGTGCGAGTCGGCCAAGAAATAGACTTCGCCGCCTGTGCCACTCCAGCTTGGATTGGGTTCACTGGAAAAGTGGTGCCCAGGGGCGGACTGCCCAGAGTCAATCAACTCAATGCCTTAACAAAAAGTGGGATAGTCAACCTTCCCTTGATCGTTATGCTTTCTAGCGCGAGCGTCCCACCGCCGGAGCCATCCCTTCCCCCCACTATTAGATGTCCGCTTTGCGCCAAGCATGGGGAGTTTTCGGCAAGCACCTGAGCTTCGAGGCGCTGCACTCCGGCCTCCCTGGCGATGCGCACGAGATGCCTCAGGATGAGCGAAGCTGGCGATCGGCTCTTACGTCTATGCGTTGCCACAGAATTGCATGTACGCGGAGTATGGCGGCTTGGCGTATCGCAATTGCGACGACGTCTGGTATCGGTCGCGATATGAGGACTCAGCGTCCACTACGTGGTCGTAAACCGACCGTATTGAAATGTGGAGTCATACTACTCTCCACGTCCGCCTACTGACGTCGACCCTGAACGTTCGCTTTGGGTCAGAAGCATCGCTCTCGCTAGAGGTCTGTTTACTGCCACAAGCGGACGTTACGCCGCTCTGTTCCTACCCGGCTTGGTTCGGTGGCCGTCTCAATACCGCCAGTTTCGGCGGTAGAGCCCATAGCGATACGGCCTGCCGTAATACCCGCCATAGCCGTAATGCCTATAGCCGTAATTCCTATAGCCGTAATGCCTATAGCCGTAATGCCTATAGCCGTAGCGCCTATAGCCGTAGCCGTAGTAACGGACCTGAGTGGTCATGCTGTCCGGCTGATGAAGCGGCGCGGGCGACATGGCCTCTGCCGATGTTGCGAGGGCTAAGGCAAAGGCAGCAATAGCGATCAACCTGATCATGTTTCTCTCCCATTCGTGTCAATGCGCTTTGTTCACCGAAGCGATATCGCTCGGCCGCGGTTTCCTCCGTCGTTCTGCACGATAACGCGGCATTGCTTCC
>DATBSU010000203.1:0-10350 GCA_036559585.1 Methyloceanibacter sp. | reverse complement strand
ATTTTTCCTCTCCGGGTCCCGATAGCCGAGCTGACGGTTGAGTTTGAGCACCTCTCCGACGGAGACGATCTCGGGATGCGCATTAAGCATCAGATCGAGCAAAGTAGACCCACTATGGGCCGCACCGGCTATGTAAATGACTCGCATGTGGACGAAACTCCGCCAAGACCTTGCGTGCGGTATTAGCCTGATCGACGCAAGGAAGCCAAGCCTGGCGGCAGGGACGGGAAAGGCTTACATGGCCGTGATGAAGTCTAGCCAGGATCGACCAGTCGCAGATCCGCTCCTTAGCTGCTTGGGTCCGTTTGTGTCACGCCAGGCCTTCTTGCATGGCGCGGTTGCGCTCGCGGCGGCGCCCCTGTTGCACGTGCTTCCCGGTCATGCCGGTGAAAGTCTCGAGGTCGCGGAAATCGCGCCGGGTATCTTCGTGCATCAAGGTCGCTACGAGGTGCAGTCGGCGGAAAATCGCGGCGATATGGCGAATGCGAGCTTCATCGTTGGCAATGACGCGGTGGCCGTGATCGATACCCTGGGCAGCGCCACGGTCGGCGAGCAGCTTCATGCCGCGGTCCGCATCGTCACCGATCGGCCGATCAAATATGTGATCAACTCGCATATGCATCCCGATCATGTGTTCGGCAATGCGGCCTTCAAGGCGGACAACCCGATTTTCGTCGGTCATTACAAACTTGCCAGAGGTCTCGGCAGCCGCGCCGACCGCTATCTCGGCGCCAACAAGCAGATGATGGGCGAGGCCGTGCTCGAGGGCACCGAGATCATCTTGCCGACGCTCAGCGTGAAAGACAAGGTGACGCTCGACCTCGGCGGCCGCACCCTTCTCTTGGAGGCGCAATCGACAGCCCATACCGACAACGATCTGATCGTCACCGACAGTCAGACTGACACGCTGTTCCTTGCCGATCTCCTGTTCTCCGTGCATGTGCCGACGCTCGATGGGTCGATCAAAGGCTGGCTCACGCTGCTCGACAGCCTGAAAGACCGCAAGGCCGCGCGCGTGGTGCCGGGCCACGGGCCGCATGCCATGGAACTGCCCGGAGCGCTGGTGCCCGAGCAAGACTATCTCTCCACCATCACCACGGACGTTCGTGGCCTGATCAAAGAGGGAAAAACCCTGGAAGAAGCGGTCAAAGTCGCCGGCATGTCGCAGCGCGATAAATGGAAACTTTTCGACTACTACCACGCGAGAAATGTCACTGCGGCCTTCGCCGAACTCGAATGGGAGTGATATATTGGCTTCAAGGATCCAAGGAGATCGGGACATGACCCAGTCCACCAGCAGGTTAGGACGGTTGCTTCTCTCGGGCGCAGTCGCCGCTGTAACCATGCTTTCTTCTTCTTATTTGGCGGTGGCGGAGGAAGATAGCTGGCCGAGCCTGCGGCAGTCGGCCTTCGGCGATCGCGCCATCGCCGAGGACGGCATGGTTATCCTCGACGCGCCGCAATCGGCGGAGGATGCTGCCATAGTTCCGCTTACGGTTCGGGTACCGCCCTCGGTGTCGCAAAGACTGAAATCGCTTACCCTCTTCATCGACAAGAATCCGAATCCGCTGGTGGCCAAGATCAATTTTGGTCCCGCTGCCGGCACAGGTGGCGAGCGCAGCTTCTCCACGCGGGTCCGCATCGACAATTTCTCTTACGTGCGCGCGGTGCTCGAGACCGAGGATGGTAATCTGCACATCGCCAACAAATTCGTGGCGGCGGCGGGCGGCTGTGCTGCGATGCAGGCGAAGGATCCGGATTCGGAAACCGTCGATCTCGGCAAGACGCTGGTGAAGACGTTCCCGCCCGCGCTTTATGCGAACCCGATCTGGTCGGGTCAGGTGATGATCAAGCACCCGAACAGCAATGGGATGCAGCTCAACATCAACACGGCAGAGTTCATCCCGGCGCGGTTCGTCAAGGATGTGGTGGTGAAACGCGGCGGCGAGCTCGTGTTCCAGATGGAGAGCACGTTCTCGATCTCGACCAACCCGAATTTCCGCTTCACCTTCGGCAAGGGCGCGAGCAACAATCTCGACGTTGCCATCACCGATACGGACGGGAGGGTGTTCACGGCGCAGTCCACCCCGAGTGGATCGTAGTTACTGCGCCTGCTTCTTGCTCATGTAGAACACGGCCGCCTGATCGAGGAATTGTTCCGGCTTCTTGAGGAACACGATCTTGGCCTCCTCGTTGCCGAAACAATAGGTCTTGCCGTCGAGCATCGCGTTGATCGAACAATCGGTCTTGATTTCCTTTCCCAAGGCCAGGCCCATGGTGCAGAGACCGTCGAACTCCCCTTCGGGCTCGGCGAGAGCAGTCGCCGCGGAGCCAAACACAATGGCAATAGCAACAGCGGAAAGCAGACCAAGTCTCATCATTGTCTCCTTGCAATTGATCAAAGGCCGTCGGGGCTTTAGGAGTATACTGCGAATTTCCAGGCGCAAGAGAGGCAGGAGACCTACCGGTACGCGGACGGTCCCAGCCGGGATTTGCTCATTGCGCAAAGCCGTACTTGCTGTTCAAACTGAGGGGGTTAGCCGTCCGTAAGCCCCCGAGTGATGCAGCGATGACGAGCGGTTCAAAGCAGTTCAGGGTAGTGGTCGCCACTATCTTGTGGGCCTTCTTGGTCAATCCCGGCGAGCGCCATGCCAGCCCGACCATGATATCAATCGGCCATGTTTAGAAATCTCGGCACCAGCACAAAACTCGTCATTTTGTGCAGCACCTTCATCGTCGCGATCGTCGTGGCCATCTACAGCCTCGTGGTCGAAAAGCAGATCGCGATCGATTTCGCCCGCAAAGAATTGGTTGGCGTGCGCTATTTCGAGAGTCTGCGAGATGTCTATTCCGCAATTCTCAACGAGCCGCTCGTCGGCGCCGGACAAGAGCCATCGCTAGCGGAAGCGCTGAAATCGCTCGACGCGGCTGAAAGAGAAGCTGCCGGGACCCTGCAGACCGCCACGTTTGAACAATCGCTGGAGGCAACGCTTCGCAAGCTTTCCTCCACAGACACGAAGGGCGACGAACAGGGCGCTCTCATCGTGGAAGCGCTCGCCAAGGCTCGCGACCTAGCCTCGCGCGTCGGTGATGATTCCAATCTCGCACTCGATCCCGATCTCGACAGCTATTACCTGCAAGACACCGTAGTCCGACAAATTCCACGTCTGCTCGGCGAAATTGGCGACACGCAGATCTTACTGGGGGCGCACGCCTCAATTCCAGCCGACAGCAAGTCACGCGTTAGAGCTCTCGATGCAATCACTCGGTCGACGACTGAGGAGATCGAAAGAGATTTGACGTCCGCCTATCGCGGAAATGCCAATGGGCAATTACGCCAAAAGATCGAAGGCGAAACGACGAAAATGCTGTCCAGCATCGCGGCATATTATCGGGCTCTGAACGAGACTGTCGGTGAGCCGGCTGGATCTCAATCTCGTGATGACTCTTACAAGGCGACGGTGAACAATGCGGTCGCAGCTTGGACGGTTGCCCAGACCGAGCTGAAGCGCCTACTCCAAGAACGGGTGGACGTTCTGGTCGGCAGGTTGCGTCGCAGCCTTTTGCTGACGGGCGCGCTTGCGGTCCTCAGCCTTCTCCTTGCCCTTCTGACGCATCGCCACATCGTGCGGCCGCTGGCGCAGCTCGAAGGGGTGGTAAGGAAGGTCCGCGGGACGAAGGACTACCGCAACCGCATTGATTACAAGAGCGAGGACGAAATCGGGCGCCTCGCCGTTGCCTTTAACGAGATGTTGGGCGAGCTCGGCAACGCGCACGAGCGGGAGAGCGCCGAGCAGGAAAAAAGAGGTCTTCAACAGATCGCCGACTTACAAGCTTCGGCGCATGCTCGCATGTCACGGCTGCTTAACGCTTCTCCGGCGGTGATCTATAGCCGGCGGGCGTCGGGCGACTACGAGCCGACCTTCGTCAGCGAGAGCATCACAAGGTTGTTTGGCGTTACGCCCGCGGAATATTTCGGCAACCCTTACCTGTGGAAGGAACGAGCCCACCCCGACGATATACGGCGTATCGCGGCATGGATTGAGGAGACCTTCACGAGCGACGACCGCTCAATCGAATATCGCTACCGGCGGAATGACGGCACCTATTGCTGGGTCAACGACCGGCAGCACATCATCTACGACAGTGACGGCAAACCGATCGAGATCGTTGGATCGTGGAGCGACGTCACGGCGCGCAAGGAAGCGGAAGCAGAACGGGAAGCCGCGCGCTCTCAGCTTGCCTTGTTGCTTGGGGCTGCGCCTTCGGTGATTTACAGCTTCAGGGCGAGTGGTGATTTCTCGCCCACGTTCGTGAGCGCCAATATCCGAAACATGCTGGGCTACGGGCCCGATGAATATTTGCAGCACGCGGATTTCTGGCGGAGTCACGTGCATCCGGACGATCTCGACGAGGTGGAAGCAAAACAGAGTGAACTGTTCAGGGCCGGAGAGCACCTTGCCGAATACCGCTTCCGGAAGAAGGACGGCACCTATTGCTGGGTGAGCGACGAGCAGCATCTCATTCGCGACCAGCAGGGGCAGCCGGCCGAAGTGGTCGGCTCCTGGAGCGATATCGATGCGAGGAAGGCGGCGGAGATCGCCTTTCAGGAGGCTCAGCTCGAGCTTGAGCGCGCCACGCAAGCGGCCCTCGAAGCCAATGAGGCCAAGAGCATCTTCCTCGCCAATATGAGCCATGAGATCAGGACGCCGATGAATGCGATCATCGGTCTTTCGCATCTGGCTTTGAAGACCGAGCTGATGCCGCGCCAGCGCGACTATCTGATGAAGATCAAGAACTCAGGACAGCATCTCCTCGGCATCATCAACGACATTCTCGATTTCTCGAAGATTGAGGCCGGCAAGCTTCTGGTCGAAACGATCGACTTCGATCTGGACAAAGTGCTGGAGAATGTCGGTAGCTTGATGTCGGAAAAGGCTTCCGCCAAAGGCCTGGAGTTGATCTTCGAGGTGGATCCGGATGTTTCACCGCACTTCCGCGGCGACCCGTTGCGGCTCGGGCAGATCCTGATCAATTTCTGCAACAACGCGGTGAAATTCACCGAGACCGGCGAGATCGTGGTTCGCGTCCAGGCGCTGGAGGATAGTCCGGACAATCAGCTTGTGGCGTTCTCGGTCAGCGACACCGGCATCGGCCTCAACGAGGCACAGATCGATCGGCTGTTCCAGGCCTTCGAACAGGCCGACGCCTCGACCACCCGCAAATATGGCGGGACCGGGCTGGGCCTTGCCATCTCCAAGCGATTGACAGAGCTGATGGGCGGCGATGTCTCGGTGACGAGCGAGCCCGGCAAGGGCAGTACGTTCCGCTTCACGGTGCGGCTCGGCAAGGGGTCGGTGGTGCCTCGCTCGCGACTGCTGCAATCGGACTTGCGGGGCCGCAGAGTCATCATCATCGACGACAATTCACATGCGCGCGCCGTGCTCTCGAACATGCTGATCAATTTGAGTTTCGTGGCCGACGAGGCCGCCTCTGGCGGCGAAGCGATCCTCATGATTCGCGATGCAGCCCGGGCCGGGGAACCGTATGAGATCGCCTTTGTCGATTGGCAGATGCCAAGCCTCAATGGCGTGGAGACCGGCAAGCGTATTCTCGCCCTCCCCGATCTTCCGGTCACGCCGCATCTCGTCATGGTCACAGCTTATGGCCGCGAGGAGGTGCTGCGCCAGGCCGAGGATAGCGGCTTTGAGAGTGTGCTGATCAAGCCTGTGACGTCCTCGATCCTGTTTGATGCGGTGATCGGCGCGCTTGGCGGCAGCGCGAACGGCAAGGAGGCGGCACAAGCCGCGCCGTCTTTCCAGCTCGACCGCATGCGGGGAACGCGCATCCTCCTGGTCGAGGACAATGAAATCAATCGCGAGGTCGCGTTGGGGCAACTCGAGGAGGCCGAAGCCTTCGTCGATATCGCGGAAAATGGCAAGGCCGCGCTCAGACTGATCGGGGCGAACGACTATGACGCCGTGCTCATGGACATGCAGATGCCGGTGATGGACGGTATCGAGGCGACAAGGGCGATCAGGGCCGATCCGCGCTTTGCGGACCTCCCAATTATCGCCATGACGGCCAATGCAATGGCATCGGACCGGGAGCTATGTTTGGAAGCGGGCATGAACGATCATATCGCCAAGCCGATCGATCCCGACCAATTGTTCGGCGTGCTGCTGCGTTGGATCACGCATAATGGTGACGCCGCCGTGGATGGAACGGCAATTGCGCGCCCATCCGCACCGCCACCTCCGATCGATATCGTTATTCCCGGCGTCGATGTGCGATCCGGCCTTAGGCGAACCGGCAGCAATGCCAAGCGCTATAAAACCCTGCTCAGCCGCTTCGCGCAGCAAGAGGCGGGCGCGGTGGATACAATGCGAACCGCGCTTGCCATGGGCGATGCCGCAACCGCCGAGCGCGCGGCGCACTCCTTGAAGGGCGCCGCCGGCACGCTGGGGGCGGCAGCCTTGTCGAGCATTGCCGGCGAAGCAGAGACGGCGATCAGGCTCGGACAGCGCGCGGACGACGTGTTGAAATCTCTCGCGGTCGCCTTGGCGCGGGTCGTCGATGGCATTCACGCCGCGCTGCCGGAAACCAGCGAAGCCGATAGTGGGGTGCCAGCTTCCGACCCCGCAACGGTCGTGGAACCGCTCGCGAGGTTGAAGCGTCTCCTTGAGAATGACGATGGCGAGGCGGCAGACTTTATGATTGAGACGCAGAGCCGCCTGGCTCGGGTGCTGCGCCCCGACGAACTGAAGACATTGAGCGACCGCGTCGGCAATTTCGATTTCGAGTCCGCTCTGAAATGCCTCTCGGGAATTGCCGAGCGCCTGTCCTTAAACCTTGAGAGTCAGTGATGCCGACCTCCGACAATAAGCTCGTTCTGATCGTCGACGACACACCGACCAATGTTGGCGTCGTCTCTGGCGTGCTGAAGGACATGTATCGCACCAAGGTGGCGACCAACGGGGAGAAGGCGCTTGCAATCGCCACCGGCGCCGACAAGCCGGATCTCATTCTGCTCGATGTGATGATGCCCGGTATGGACGGCTATGAAGTTTGCCGGCGGTTGAAGGCCGATCCGTCAACGCGTGACATTCCGGTGATTTTCCTCACCGCCAAGATCGACGCACTCGACGAGGAGAAGGGGTTCGACGTCGGCGCCGTCGATTATATTCACAAGCCGTTTTCAGGACCGATCGTGCTGGCGCGCGTCAAGACCCAGCTCGCGCTGCAGGCGGCGCTCAGGGAAGCGGAAGAAGCGCGCGAACAGGCCGACGAATTGCTGCACGCTTTGCTGCCGAAGAAGGCGGCAGACGAGATCAGGGCCATCGGCACGGTGATCCCGAGGCGCTACGAGAATGTCGCGGTGCTATTCTGCGATGTAACCAATTTCACGGCCTATTGCGACAAGCACGAGCCGGAGGATGTGGTGTCAAGGCTCGACGCTCTGTTCGTCATCTTCGAGCGGGTCGTGGCGAAACATGGGCTCGAGAAGATCAAGACCATCGGCGACGGCTTCATGGCCGCTGCCGGTCTGTTGCACAAGGTCGATGAACCGATCGCAGCAGCGCTCCGCTGCGGCCTGGAAATGGCGACGACGCTGATCGACGCCCATCTTGGCTGGGAGGTGAAAGTTGGCGTGCATTCCGGTCCCGTGGTGGCGGGCGTCGTCGGGCAAGAGCGCTATCAATTCGACATTTGGGGCGATACGGTGAATGTCGCCGCGCGCATGGTCGAGATGAGCTCGCCCGGCAGCGTTGCAGCCACGCAGGAAATTTTCGAAATGGTTTCGGCCGTGGAGTTTTATGGCGAACCGCTCGGCGAGCTGAACATCAAGGGCAAGGGCATGATTGCCGTGATCGGCGTGCGCCCGCGCTGAAATCGGGCTTTAGGGGGTTGCGTGGATAATATTGTTGAATCGGCCTCGATCGCCGGCGGTCAGTCTCGAACAGCCAAACTGACACGCGGCGCCCTCGAAGAGGGAAAGCAGTTTCTCGGCATCTTCCTTTATCTCGCGGTCGTGTTCGGCATGTTCGTGCTGCATGAGTGGTTGGTGCTGAGCAAAGAGAACATCGGCTATCGCTTTTACGGAATTGCCTTCATCAATGCGCTGATCCTGGCGAAGATCTTTCTTCTGGCCGAGCATTTTCACTTCGCCGAGCAGCTCAAGAACAAGCCGCTGTTTATTCCGATCGTCTATAAATCCGCCGCCTTCACCCTCCTGCTGATGGTCGCCTATATCATCGAGGAAAGCGTCATGGGGCTGTTCCATGAAGAGAGCTTGCGGGACGCGTTCCCAAAGGTCGGCAACGGGTCAATCGAAGGCTGGCTCTTTATCGCCGTGATCATGACGGTCGCCTTGATCCCGTTCTTCACCTATTGGGAGCTCAGCCGCGCTCTCGGAGAGTCCGAGCTGCACGCCCTGCTGTTTGGCCGCGGGCCGAAGTCGTGAGCAAGCGGCCGGCTGCAACGGCGAGACGAGGTCGGAAGTCAGCGCCCGCCCGCTCTACCGGGAGTAAAAGCTACGCCGAGATGCGGGAACGGTTGCGCGACCCCCTCCTCACCGTACTGACTCTCCTGCTCGGCTTCTTGCTGTTCGTCGTCGCGCCGATGCATGCCGCCGGCATTATCCGCAGCGAGGATGTCGGCCTGTTGGTCGGTTTGGTGGTGATCGGCACAGTATGGTTTCAAAACGGCATGTCTTTCGCCGTCGGCGTGATGTTTTTGGCGCTCGGGCTAGCCCTGATCGCGGCAGTGCTTCGCTTGCATGAACATTCAACCCTCGATCTTTATCTAGATGCCACCGCGTGGATCTTGATCGGGCTTGCTTTGAGTTGGGTGGTGGCGAAAGCGGTCTTCGGACCGGGCGCCATCAACTATCATCGTGTGATCGGCGCGATCCTGCTTTATCTCACCATCGGGCTCACCTTCGTCGCGCTCTACACCTTCGTTGGCTTGGCCGTGCCGCAGGCCTTCTCCGGCATGACGATCGCCGACACGCCGACCTTCGCCGATACCATGGTCTATTTCAGCTTCGGCACGCTGACGACAGCGGGCGCGGGCGATCTCGCGCCGGTGCATCCCATTGCGCGCAGCCTTACCAATATCGAAGCGATGATCGGCCAGCTCTATCCGGCAACCCTGCTGGCTCGACTGGTGACGCTGGAGATCGAAGCGGAAAAGCGCTGAGAAGCCGTCACTCGACCCTGGTCCAGGTCTGGGTCCGGCCAAAAACGGGAAGGCCGACATAGCCGCGTACGTTGAGCTCGTTGCCGTCGGGGCTGAGGCTCATTTTGGCGTGGTAGATGTCGCCGGTCTCCGGATCGAGAATGGTGCCGTCCTCGTAGTCGAGTCCCGATTGCTTCATGCCCTCGATGAAGGTGAGGCCGAGGATCGGCTGGTTGAGCTTGTCGCCGGAACATCTCGTGCAGACCGGATTGGGGTCGTCCTTCGGATCCAGGAACAGTTTGGACAGCCGCCCGAGATACACGCCGTCCTGTTCGCTGATGGTGACAAGCGCGCCGACCTTGCCGTGCTCATCCACCTGCTTCCAGACTCCGGCGGCACTAGGCTGGCTCGCGGCGGGCTCGCTGATGATGAGCGCGCCTGCGGCGAGGCTGAGCATCAGCCCCAATTCACGCCAATGATGCATCCATATCGTCATACTGGCGATTCTGATGCCAATTCTGGCTTTGTTGTGATCTGAAACTTTGTCTTTGACGCATAATTTTGTCCGAAAAGTCGGCAACTTTTCGGGATTATGCTCTAGCGCGACGAAGCGTCGCGAATTTGACAGGACCTCATAACTTCGAGGCCATCTCGGCGAGCTTGGCGACCGTGTTCATATTCCGCGCGGTGCCGGATTTCGCGGCGGGGATGTTCAGGTTCGACCGCCCCATGCCGTTGGCGTAGTGGACATAGATCTCGCGTGCCCCCAGCCGGATCTCCTCGTCGTTCACTCCTGTTGCGCGCTCGATTGCATCGCCCGGCGGGGGTTCATCGAGAAAAATTGCGTAGGCATAGTTGGGCGGGGCCTTCGGAAAGGGATTGGCCTTGAGCACGGCCAGCATTTCGGGGGCGGTCCGAATGAGGACGCCGACCGACTTCCCTGCATGGTCGCGCAGACGGCTTTCGAGCTCGGACTTTACCTTGTGAGCGGGGGCCTTGCTGGCGAAGACGACATTGCCGCTGGCGATATAGGTTTCGACACGGGTGAAGCCGGCTTCTATGCACATGGATTTCAGGGCCGCCATCGGCAGCTTGCCGGTGCCGCCGACATTCACCGCGCGCAACAAGGCAATATAGGTCGTCATAGCGGAGAGTTTATCACGTGGGGCT
>DATBSU010000202.1:0-23903 GCA_036559585.1 Methyloceanibacter sp. | reverse complement strand
CCGGTTCGGTGATCGCCGCAGGCGGTGAAACAATTCTCGTCAAACCGGAAAAAGTGAAGGCAGTGGTTGATGTTACCGGCGCCGGCGACCTCTATGCGGCGGGCTTCCTCTATGGCTATACGCAAGGTCTCCCGCTCGCAGTTTGCGGCGGCTTGGGTAGCCTCGCGGCAGCCGAGATCATCTCCCATATCGGCGCGCGCCCCGAGACCTCGCTCTGCGATCTTGCCAAGTCACGCGGGCTGCTCGGCTAGACCACAACCTGCCTGTTGCTTTTCGGCCACGCGGACGGCCAAATCGGCTTGGTCATGAATACATTTACACCCGCAACTGTTATCCTCGCGTCCGAATGATTTGCGTGGGGGATCGGGTCTTGAAGAGATCGATGCGGATTTGCGCGGCTGTTGCTTTGGCGGGAGCGACAGTAGGTTTGGCTGACGGAGCCATGGCGCAAGATGCCACCATGACGACCCCGGGCGGCACCATCGTGACGATCGGCGGCGGCTTCCAGGCGCTCCAGCTTCCCGACATGGATTTCACCTTCAAGATCAACCGCCAGGGCAACACCGTCAGCAAGCAGACTAATGACAGCTTCGATGCCACCGGCGGCGTCATCAGTGGTCAGATCGAGACACCATTCGGCCGTTGGGGTTCAACGCCGGTTACCGGCGTGATCGGTGGCTTCTTCGCCAATGTCGACGATGGCGAAACAACGCATTGCCAGAGCGGCGCCAACTTGACCTGCACGGTTGAGAACATCGTCGACACCCCCGGGAACGACAGCGCCACCTTCCGGGCGTTTAAGACCAAAACCGACCGCGACGTGGACTACTGGGCCGGAAGCGGTGAACTGCGCTTCGGTCAGGAGCCAGCACCCCTGCCGGATGCCGGCGGCTACCTGTTCCGCTTCGGCTACATCGGCATCGGTGCCGATGTCCGCGGCATTGATCAGGACAACAAACTGAAACTTTCCACAGCAGGCGTCGGGTCGGCGCTGAAATACAGCGAGACTCTCGATACCACCTATTCCGGCGGCTTCCTCTCGATCGGCGGAGAGTACAACATTCTCGGCTATTTCTGGCCGAGCAACAGTTGGGGCTTGCGCTCCTTCGTCACTCTGAGGGGCGGCGTCTATGACGCCAATGTGGACTATGACGGCAAATTCACCCCGACGGGACTCTCCTCGACGAAGCTTGGCCTCTCCAACGACGAAGTCGCCTTCATCGGCAGCTTGAGTTTCGAGACGCGGAAGCAATTCGGTCCGAGAACCAGCCTATCGCTTCTAACTAACTACGAGTATTTTTCTTATGCGCCACAGATGAAATATCTCGACGCCGATCCGCCGTCGCTGGGTAAGATCAATCAGACCCATATCGCCGACGACGATGCCCTCGCGATTCGCACCCAGCTCCGGTTGAATATCGGACTCGGTTCGTCGCAGCTCTATCAAGAGCCGATCAAATAGTCCTCAAAGCTTTCGGATCGCCACGGTCTCGACCTCGTGGTCTGCACCTTTGTGCAAGATCAGGTCGGCGCGTTGCCGCGTCGGCAGGATATTTTCTTGCAGATTGACGAGATTGATGGTCCGCCAAATCGAGAGGCCGGTCGCCTTGGCCTCGTCCTCGGAGAGCGTCGCGTAACGGTGGAAATATGACGCCGGATCGCGGAACGCGGTTTGGCGTAAGCGCAAGAATCGCTCGACATACCAGCTCTCGACCATCTCCTCCGCCGCGTCGATATAGATCGAGAAATCGAAGAAGTCCGATACGAACGGGATGGCCTGGCCGTCCTTTGGCAGCTTCGCCGGCTGCAGCACGTTCAATCCCTCGAGGATCACGATGTCCGGCCGGTCGAGTACGATGCCCTGATCGGGCAGAGTGTCGTAGATCAGATGCGAATAGACCGGAGCTTCGATCGGAGTCTTGCCGGACTTCAAGTCGGCTAAGAAATTCAGAAGCTTCGGCAGATCGTAGCTTTCGGGGAAGCCTTTCCGCCCCATCATCCCGCGCTCTTCAAGAATGGCATTGCTGTAGAGGAAGCCGTCGGTCGGCACCAGATCGACTCTCGGATGGCTTGGCCAGCGCGCCAGCAGCGCCTGCAGCACGCGCGCCGTCGTGCTCTTGCCCGCGGCCACGCTGCCGGCAAGCCCGACGATGAACGGCATCTTGCCGTCGCCCTTCCGCAGGAAGCGGGTCGTCAAACCATGCAGGCCCTGCGAGGCCTCGACATAAAGATTGAGCAGCCTCGACAGCGGCAAATAGATCTCGACCACTTCCGAAGTCGAAACCCGCTCGGTCAAGCCGCTCAGATTCTCGAGCTCGCTTTCGTCGAGCGGCATCGGCGTGTCGGCACGCAGACGCGACCAGTCCTCGCGGCCATAGATGATATAGGGAGAGAACGCGACGGAGGTCATGGGAGACCGTTGGGCTCAAACTTAGCGCGAGGCCCTGCGCTTCTTTTCCTCGAGACCGGACTCGCCCATGCGCCGCTCGAGCTCACGCAACACCTCTTCGATACCCACTCCGCGGCACTCCAGCACGACGAGCATATGATAGAGCAGATCGGCGGCCTCGCCGATCAGCGCGTCGTCGTCTTGCGCGATGGCGGCAATTGCCATCTCGACCGCTTCTTCGCCGAGCTTCTTGGCAGGCTTGATCGGCGCGCTGTCGATCAGCCGGCGCGTGTAGGATTCCTCCGGCTTGGACTTCCGTCTCGCCTTGATGGTCGCAGCCAGTCGATCTAGCACATCTGCATTGCTCATATCTTGGCTCATACACCTTGCGCGCCCGTGTTGGAATAGGCAGGGGTTCATTAATTGGGGGAAATGCTTACTTGCCCCTTTGGCGGGCAGGAATCGGGGTGATTGATAGTAAAATATCTAGCCGTCGAGCCGCACCGGTACGCCTGCCCCGGCCATGAAGCGCTTGGCCTCACCGATGGTGTGCTCGCCATAGTGGAAGATCGAAGCGGCAAGCACGGCCGAGGCGTGACCTTCGCGCACGCCATCAACGAGATCCTGCAGCGATCCAACACCCCCGCTGGCGATCACCGGCACTGTGACAGCATTGGCAATGGCGCTAGTGAGAAGAATATCGAAGCCCGCGCGAGTGCCGTCCCGGTCCATCGAGGTCAGCAGAATTTCTCCCGCGCCGAGTCCAACCACTTCCTCCGCATAGGCGATCGCCTCGATGCCGGTCGGCTCGCGCCCGCCATGGGTGAAGATCTCGAAGCGAGGCTTGTCGCCCTCGCCACTGACGCGCTTAGCATCGATGGCCACGACAATGCACTGCGCGCCGAATTTCTCCGCAGCCCGCCGCACCAAATCGCGATCCTTGACCACCGCCGTGTTGATCGAAACCTTGTCGGCGCCGGCTTCGAGCAGCTTTCTCACATCGTCCACGTCGCGCACGCCGCCGCCCACAGTGAGCGGCATGAAGCAGCACTCAGCGGTACGGCGGACCACATCGAGGATGGTGCCGCGCTTCTCGTGACTCGCAGTGATGTCGAGAAAGCAAAGCTCGTCGGCGCCGGCTTCGTCGTAAGCAGTCGCGGCCTCGACCGGATCGCCGGCATCGCGGAGATCGACGAAGTTGACGCCCTTGACCACGCGGCCGTCTTTAACGTCGAGACAGGGAATGACGCGGATTTTCAGCATGGATATTTCGTTCAGGCCGGCCTGCTGCCGCGGCGCACGCGATAAATGGTGTAGACGATCACTGCCAGGACGAGCCAGCCGAGCAGCAGCATGCCGCCGACCGGAATCGTATACAGCGATAGATAGGCCCATTGCTGCGTCTCGTAGATCCACTTGCCCTGATCCTCGCCGTTGACGATGCAAGGAATCGCGCGGGTGAACTCAACCTCGCAGCCGTGCCACCGCCCGTACCATTCCGCGCCCAAGCTGATTACGGTTGGCCACAGAGTAAAGATCAGGATCAAGACTAGAAGAATGATAAAGATAATTCGCGCGCGCATGGGGTTCAGACCTCTTCCTGGCCTCGTTCTACACGCCTCGGTGCCAACAGCGCCAGCGCCTCGGCGGGATCGATCCTGCCGTCGTAAAGCGCCCGCCCCACGATCGCGCCTTCCAGCATCTTATATTGGGGCTTCAGCAAATTGCGCACATCCTCGATGGAAGCAAGGCCGCCACTCGCGATCACCGGGATCGAGGTGGCGCGGGCGAGCGTCGCCGTGGCCTCCAGATTGAGCCCGGCAAGCACGCCGTCTCTGGCGATATCGGTATAGATGATAGCCGCGACGCCGGCGTCCTCGAATTCTCGTGCAAGATCAATTACCGTCATTTCGCTGGTCTCGGCCCAGCCCTCGACCGCAACCTTGCCGTCGCGCGCATCGATCCCCACCACAATGCAGCCAGGAAAATCGCGAGCCGCCTCACGCACCAGGGCGGGATCGCGCACCGCCACGGTACCGAGAATGACGCGGTCGATCCCCTTCTCCAGCCACATCACAATGGTGTCGAGATCACGAATGCCGCCGCCAAGTTGGATCGGAATATGAACGGCGTGCAGGATGTCCTCCACGGCCTTCTCATTCACCGGCTTGCCCTCGAAGGCGCCGTTGAGATCGACGATATGCAGCCATTCGAATCCTTGGCTCTCGAAAAGAAGCGCTTGCACCGCCGGATCAGCGTTGAACACCGTTGCGCTCTCCATCTCGCCCTGACGAAGACGCACGCAAGCGCCACCTTTCAGATCGATAGCGGGAAACAGGATCACGGTTTCCACCGCAAGAAATTGGCGATCAGCGCGAGGCCAAGCTTCTGGCTCTTCTCGGGGTGGAACTGACTGCCTGCCATGTTGTCCTTGGCGACGAAGGCCGTCACTGGCCCCGCATAATCGGTCGTGGCAACCAACGTCTCCGTTGCCGACGGCACGAAATGATAGGAGTGCACGAAATAGGCGTGATGTCCTTTTTCGCCGGTCGGAATTCCCTCGAGCAGAGCATGCGGCCTCGCCACGCGAAGCGTATTCCAGCCCATGTGGGGGATCTTGAGTGAGGCATCTTTCGGCTCGATCCGCCGCACCTCGCCGCCGATCCAGCCAAGCCCCGCCGTGTTGCCATGCTCAAGCCCACGCTCGGCCATCAATTGCAGGCCGACGCAGATGCCGAGAAAGGGCCTCCCGTCGCGACGCACGGACTGTTCCAGCGCATCGACCATGCCGGGGATGTTCGCGAGCCCTTGTTTGCAATCGGCGAAAGCGCCGACCCCGGGCAGGACGACCCTCTCGGCCGAGAGGACCTCGCTTGGCTCCGCGGTGACTTTGATCCTCTGGCTCGTGCCGGCTTCGCGAGCGGCCCGCTCGAAGGCTTTGGCGGCGGAGTGGAGATTGCCGGAGCCGTAATCGATGATAGCGACGTGCACTTGTCTTAAGGCCTCGGGAATAGCCCGATGACCTCCTCTGCCTCGGTCGGTGCGGCTCCTGTTGTCGTCTTCCTCTTGGCGGGGCGCTCGGGCGGACGCGTCGATGTCTGCTCCGGCAGCCATGCGCGGAAGAAGGAAAGCTCTGCCGCCTCGCGGCTGCTTCCAATGGCGACGCCGAGCTGCCGATAACCTTTGCGCTCCAGCGCATAGCGCCTGAGGTCATTTGCCTCGAAGGCAAACAACAAGGAGAGCGCGATGGCGATCCAGCCCAGAAGATCGGCGCCGTTTTGGGCATAGGTCATGGCCCAGCCGAGCGCCCCATAGGCCGCGACATAGATCAGAAGCTCGATCCACATGCGGTGATAGAGGAGCCAGAAGGCTGGCACGACCAGCGCCGGCCACGAGATGCCGTCCTTGACGAAGTCGAGCCGTTCCGCCCGCGCCGATACATTTGGCGCTTCCGAAGCCGGCTCATAGACGTAATAGGCAGTCACGGGGCCTCACACTTGGCTACCGAGGACGCAAAGAGCCTCAAAGCTGGCCTTTGGTCGAGGGCACGCGGCCCTCCTGCCTCGGGTCTATAGCGACCGCCTGGCGGAGCGCGCGCGCCAGCGCCTTATAGCAGGTCTCGGCAATATGGTGGCTATTCTCGCCGTAAAGCGTCTCGACATGCAGCGTAATTCCGGCGTTCTGGGCGAAGGCCTGGAACCACTCCCGGAACAGCTCGGTATCCATCTCCCCGATCTTCGAGCGGGTGAACTCGACCTTCCAGATGAGATAGGGGCGGCCCGAAACGTCCAGTGCCACCCTGGTCAAAGTCTCGTCCATCGGAAGATAGGCCGAGCCGTAGCGCGCAATGCCCTGCTTGTCGCCAAGCGCCTTGGCAAAAGCCTGGCCAAGCACGATGCCGGAATCCTCGGTGGTGTGGTGCTGGTCGATATGGAGGTCGCCCTCGGCCTTGAGCGTAATGTCGATCAAAGAGTGCCGGGCCAGCTGCTCGATCATGTGGTCGAGGAAGCCCACCCCGGTCGCGATGTCGTAGGCGCCGGTCCCGTCGAGATCGACGGTGCAAAAAATCGCGGTCTCCTTGGTGCGGCGCTCGACGGTGGCGCTGCGCTTCGACGCTGGTTTATTCGGTTTCTGCATGGGGTAAGCTTAACTCAAGCCTGTTAGCAATTCGCTTCTGGCGGGCTTATACGCCTTGGGGCTGCCTGGCGCCATGCCGGACGCATGTCTGAGCCTTGAATCTCAAGCCTTTCATGCCGATATCGACCTTTCCGATGAGTAACGTCCCCTCCCCCGACACTTGGCATGGCACGACGATCCTGACCGTCCGCAAGGGTGGCACGGTGGTGATAGCGGGCGATGGCCAGGTCAGCCTCGGCCAGACCATCATCAAGGCCGGCGCCCGGAAGGTGCGCCGCGTCGGCAGTGGCAATGTCATCGCGGGCTTTGCCGGCTCGACGGCCGACGCCTTCACCCTGTTCGAGCGCCTGGAATCGAAGCTCGAGCGCTTTCCCGACCAGCTCAAGCGGGCTTGCGTCGAGCTTGCCAAGGATTGGCGCACCGACCGCTATTTGCGGCGGCTGGAGGCCATGATGCTGGTGGCAGACACCGATGAAAGCCTGGTCCTTACCGGCACCGGCGACGTGCTTGAGCCTGACGACAACGTCATGGGCATCGGCTCCGGCGGGGCCTATGCCCTGGCTGCGGCTCGTGCGCTGCTTCCCACCGACCTCGATGCCGAGACGATTGCACGCAGGGCCATGGCCATTGCTGCCCAAATCTGCGTGTACACCAATGACAACGTTGTCATTGAGAGCCTCGATTCCAAGAAATGAGCTCATTCTCCCCCCGCGAGATCGTGTCCGAACTTGACCGGCACATCATCGGCCAGCGCGACGCCAAGCGCGCCGTCGCCATTGCCTTGCGCAATCGCTGGCGCCGGCAGCAACTCGACGAAGAGATGCGCGAGGAGGTTCTGCCGAAAAATATTCTCATGATCGGCCCGACCGGCGTCGGCAAGACCGAGATCTCCCGCCGCCTGGCCAAGCTCGCCGGCGCGCCTTTCATCAAGGTTGAGGCGACCAAGTTCACCGAGGTCGGTTATGTCGGCCGCGACGTCGATCAGATCATCCGCGATCTGCTTGAGGCCGGCATCGGCTTGGTGCGCGACTCCAAACGCAAAGAGGTCGAGGCCAAGGCGCAGATCAATGCCGAGGAGCGCGTCATCGATGCGCTGGTCGGCGCCAATGCGGCGCTCACGACGCGCGATGCTTTTCGCAAGCGCCTGCGCAGTGGCGAGCTCGACGACAAGGAAATCGAGATTCAGGTTGCGGACACCAGCGGCGGTATCCCGTCTTTCGAGATTCCGGGCATGCCCGGAAGCCAAGTCGGCATGATCAATTTGAGCGAAGTCTTGGGCAAGGCGCTCGGCAACCGCACCAAGCCCCGCCGCATTAATGTGCACGACAGCTTCGCAATTCTCCTGGCCGAGGAATCCGACAAGCTGATCGACAACGACACCATCATTCAGGACGCGATCCGAAACGTCGAGAATAACGGCATTGTCTTTCTCGACGAGATCGACAAGATTTGTGCGCGCTCGGAGCGCGTCGGCGCCGATGTCAGCCGTGAAGGCGTGCAGCGCGATCTTCTCCCGCTGATCGAAGGCACCACCGTCGGCACCAAATACGGGCCGGTCAAGACCGACCACATCCTCTTCATCGCCTCGGGCGCGTTTCATCTCGCTAAGCCCTCGGACCTATTGCCGGAACTGCAAGGTCGGCTTCCCATTCGTGTCGAGCTCCGCGCCCTCACCCGCGACGATTTCCGCCGCATCCTCACCGAGCCGAAGGCTTGCCTGATCCGGCAATATATCGCGCTGATGAAGACAGAAGGCGTCGACCTCGAATTCACCGACGACGCCATCGAGGCCATTGCCGATATTGCGGTCGAGGTGAACACTAATGTCGAGAATATCGGCGCCCGCCGTCTCTGCACGGTGATGGAGCGCATTCTCGACGAGATTTCCTTCGACGCCGCCGACAAATCCGGCGAGAAATTCGTGATCGACGGCGCCCATGTCCGCGACCATGTCGGCGAGCTCGCCAAGAACGCGGATCTATCGAAGTTTATTTTGTAGCTGCAGAGTAGCTTACAGCTTCCGCAGCCGCACATAGAGCGCGCCTTCGCCGCCGAGGCGGCGTGGCGCTTGCGAGAAGCTGACCACGATGGAAGCGAATTCCGGATCGCTCAGCCATTGCGGCACGGCTTGGCGCAGCACGCCGCGCGCCTCCTCTTCATAGAAGCTCTTGGCCGCTTCTTGGTTGGCGCCCTTGCCGGTGATCACCAGCACATGCCGGTAGTCCTTGCCTTGTGCCGATTTCAAAAATCTCCACAGCGCCGCGTGCGCGTCGCGCTGCCGCATGCCGTGAAGATCGAGTTTCGCTTCGACCTCGACACGTCCCTTCTCTAACCGTCGCGTTGTTTGCCGATCGAGCTCAGCACGGTGCGGGAGCGCAGACGCCTTCGGCTTGGGCGCCACCAGAGGCCTCGCCGCTTCCGGCTTCGGAGCGTGATGCGACCGCTCAGGTTTGAGGGATATCGGCTTTACGCGCGCCTGCTTGCGCTTGCCGAGCGGTGTTGCGGTCTCGGCGACTCGTGCCCACAGCGCGTGGTCCTCATCGTCGCTCTTGCCCCTCTTGCTCATCGCCTCCGCCCCGGTTTACCGTCTCACTCTCGCGGAATAAGGATAAAGAACCTTGCATCTTGGCGAGCCGACCCGGCAAGTGCTCCCGCGACCTCGCCCGAACCGAAGAAAATGTCGCCACGTTCAGGACCAGCGATCGCCGAGCCGACGTCTTGCGCGATCATCAATCGCTGGAATGGCCGCCCCTCTTCATCCCTTAGCCCCGGCGCCGCGACGAAGATTGGCGTGCCCAGGACATGATAGGAGGCATCGACGGCAAGGCTTCTCCCAGGCGTCAGCGCCACGCCTTCCGCCCCGATCGGCCCCGCCTCCATCTCATGCGCCCAGAGCTCGCGGAAAAAGATGTACGAGCGGTTCTCCAGCATAAGCCGCCTCGCCCGTTCGGCATCGGCCCGGAGCCAAGCCTTGAGAGCGTCCATCGACGCCGCGTCACGAGCCAACTCGCCACGCTCCACCAGCAGCTTACCGATCGAGGTGTAGGGGTATCCGTTCTTGCCGGCATAGCTCAGCCGCGTTGTCGAGCCGTCGCTCAAGCGGACCAGCCCAGACCCCTGCACCTGCAGGAAGAACAGCTCCACGGGATCGTCGAGATAGAGCAGCTCGAGGTCCTGCCCCTCCAAGGCACCAGCCTCGATGTCCTCGCGCGTGTAGTAGGGCACGAACTCATTGCCGTCCCGCCGCATTGCGGTCAGCTGCTCGTTGAAGCGCGCCCGGTATGTATCGGGGACCAGGGTCACGAGATCGTCCGGGCGGCGATAGACCGGGATCTGAAACGCGCCGACTCGCTCCCGCGAGCCGCGGACCTCCGGTTCGTAATAGCCCGTGACAAACCCTGAGGAGCTATAGCCCTCGATCGCATGGGGCGAATAATGCGCCTCGAAAAATGCCCGCGCCGTCTCCCGATTGGCATTGTCGCCGAGCGCGAGCGCCGCCTTGCAGGCCGGCGTCTGGGTTCCACTCTTGCGGCAGGATTTCAGCAGCGTGGCGAAGGCAAGCTCGTGCGCATCGCTCGCCCACCCGGCAATTTCGGCGAATTCGACCGCCTTGAAATTGATCGGCTCGATATCCACGCTCAGCCCCCGGCCCGCGAGAGGGGGATGGTGGCAGTTATGCGCCTTTCGGGCAAATGGGGATCGATGTCCGGCGAGTTTGCGTAATTGCTAGTTTGCGGCTTCGGTCGCAACCAGCTTCCAGTTGGGATTGGAGGTGGAGGTATCGCGCGCGAACGTCCAAATATCGGTGACCTCGCGCTGCTTCTTGGGATCGCCTTCGACCACCTCGCCTTCGGCGTCCCGCGTCACGGAGATCAGCTCGCTGACGAATTTCACTGTGACATAGGCCATGCGGGCTTTGATCTCCGCCTCGATGATATCGGCGCGATCGATCCCGATTAACGTGGACTCGACCTTCTCGCCCTTCTTCTCGCGCTCGTCGATGGCCGTTTCGAAACCTTCATAGACATCGTCGCCGAGGAGCTGCCGCAGCATCTGCCGGTCACCATCAGCAAAGGCCGTGACGATCATCTCGTAGGCGGCCTTGGCGCCGTCGAGGAATTGCTCGGGCGTAAAGCCGGGATCGACGCGCAACAGCTGCGTCAACGATTGGCGCAACGGGCTATCCTTCGGCGCGTGGCTGCCGAGCTTCGCCTCGATGTCCTCGACCGAAGGCACTGAAGTCTCATGCACCGGCGCCGAGCGCCCTTGCGGCAGCGCCACCACCGGCTCGTTGTGCTTCGGCGCGCCTGGGGCGCCCGCGTCGCGCGCTGCGTAGGGATCGTAAGGCGGCCGTTCGTTACCTGTGCGCCGCCCCAAGACGCTGCGCAAACGCACGAAGATCACGACCGCGAGGACCAGAAACAGCAGCGTATAAATGTTGAAAGCTTCGTTCATCACTCGCCGTTGATGCTTATTGCCGATTTGGTTCCGCTTATTGCGGAGGCCTCAGGATGCATATTGGATCGCATCGCAATAATTACCAGCGGGGATCCAAACGCGGCGCGCCGCAGCACCAACCCGGCTCACGCCCTAAACTTAAGGCATTCGCAGGGGCAGCGCCAAGCCTAAACGCCCAATCTGGCTTAATTCATCGTCACAAGCCTTTTCGCCGATTTCCTGCCGCAATTGCTGACATTGAGCGTCCATGTTAGGCAGGCAGCACTTTTCCCACCAAACGAGTCGCCAAGCCCATGGCAAAAAAGACTGATCAGCCGGAGACGACGTCCGAACAGGACGGCCAAAAGCCGGGCCAAGACGCTGCCGCACAGCCGCAACTCAACGTGCTGGGGCAATACATCAAGGACCTTTCCTTCGAGAATCCTGGAGCGCCGGGCGTGCTGAAATCGCCCGGGCAGAATCCCCAGCTCCAGGTCAGCGTCAATGTGAATGCGAAGCCCCTGACGGACGACGAATTCGAAGTGGCGCTCGTCATCGAGGTCCACGCCAAAAACGACGGCGGCCCAATCTACAATGTCGAATTGGTCTATTGCGGTGTTTTCCGCTTGCGCAACATTCCGCAGAACATGTTGCAGCCGGTGCTTCTGGTCGACTGCCCCGCGCTGCTCTTCCCCTTCATGCGTCGGGTGTTGGGCGACATCACGCGTGACGGTGGCTTCCCGCCCCTGATGCTCGACCCAATCGATTTCGGCCGGCTCTATACCGAGAACCTCGCGCGCCAAGCATCGTCACAGGCGGCGAACTAGCTCGCTTCAGCCAGCACCGTGAGCCAGAGCGCTTCCGCGCCGAGGCTCGTTACGAAATCGCGATGTGCGCTGCGCTCGTCATCCGACAATCGCGAAGGGAGTGGCGCCGGCCTAACGCGCGCGCCGACGCTGATCGCATCAAGGTTCACGCCGCCATTTCCATTCATGGAAAATTCGAGACGAGCTTGATGGCCGCCAACCAACTCGGCATAGACCGCGGCAAGTAGCTTGCAGTCGAGCAACGCGCTGTGTTTTTCGCGCCCCGTGAGATCGATGCCATATCGCTTACAGAGCGCATCGAGGCTGCACGGCGAGCCCGGATGTTTCCGCCGCGCCATCGCCAGCGTATCGACGACACGTTCAAATCTGATGCGCGGCTTGGCAACGCGTTCGAGTTCGGCGTTGAGGAAAGTTACGTCGAATGACGCATTATGCATGATCAGCATGGCGCCTTCGAGAAACGCCATCAACTCCTCGGCGCGCTCTTCGAAACGTGGTTTGCCGGAGAGAAACTCGACCGAGAGCCCGTGCACATCAAAGGCCGGTTGCGGCATGTCGCGCTCGGGATCGAGAAAGCAATGCCACACTCGCCCGCTCGGGATACAGTTGACGAGCTCGAGACAAGCGATCTCGACCACTCGGTGGCCGTCCGCCGGATCGAGGCCCGTGGTTTCGGTATCGACGATGATTTCGCGCAAAGAGCGGGCCTTTTAGTTGAAGTCTCCTCGACGAAGCCGCTCCATGACATGACCTTGCTTGCCATCGAGCGACTCAACGAGTCTATCGATCTCCGCCTCCATGTCGGCGATGCTCTTGCCGCTATCCACAACGTAGTCGGCCCGAGCGCGTTTTTCGCTGTCGGGAAGCTGGCGCTTGAGCAATTGATCGAGCTTTACTGCCGTCATGCTAGGCCGCGCCAGGACGCGTGCGCGCTGCATCTCCTCAGGCGCGCTCACCACGATGCTCACGTCGACGCGCTTCTCGGCGCCGGTCTCGAACAGCAGCGGAATTTCCAGCACGGTAAATTTGGCGCCTTTCGCCTCCTGCTGGCGCAAGAAATCGAGTTCCGCTTTGACCACCATGGGATGGACGATGGCTTCGAGCTGTTTGAGTTTGCTGGGCGACGTCGCCAGCTCGCGCGCCAGCAACGTGCGATCAATCTTGCCGCCGGTCACCACGCTTGGAAATGTCGCCGCGATCGCGGACACTGCTTCGCCTTCATAGAGCCGGTGCACTTCGGCGTCGGCATCGAACACCGCAATTCCGCGGCTAACAAAATGCTTCGCCGCGGTTGATTTTCCCATGCCGATCGAGCCGGTAAGTCCGATGACCAGCATCATCGCCGCCCAAGCGTTGCTTCGACTTGTTTTCTCAATTCAGCCGTTACCTCGGGACGAACGCCGAACCAGTGCTCGAATCCCGGGACCGCCTGATAGAACAACATGCCGAGTCCATCGACAACGCGATTGCCCCGCGCCCGCGCCGCAGCGAGAAGTTCAGTTTCGAGAGGATTGTAGACGATATCGGCCACGACTGCGTCTTTCAACAGACCGGCAAGGTCGAGATCGAGCGGAAGCTTCCCGACCATACCGAGACTCGTGGTGTTGACGAGCAGGCCGGCGCCGCGGAGCGCCTCGTTCCTCTGGCTCCAGTCCCGCACTTCAATGTCCCCGCCAAAGTTTTTTGCGAGAGACTCGGCGCGGTCGCGCGATCGGTTTAGAAGCAAAATCCTGCCGACGCTGGCCTCTATCAGCCCATAGAGGATCGCGCGCGCAGCGCCGCCCGCGCCGAGCACGACGACCGGGCGCTTCTTGTCTTTCCATCCCGGCGCCTCCCGCTCGAGATTGGTCATGAAGCCAAAAGCATCCGTATTGCTCGCATGTAACTTGCCGGCCTTGTCCAGCCAAAGCGTATTCGCCGCACCGATCGCTTGCGCCGCCGCATCGACACTGTCGGCAAGACGCAGCGCCTCTTCTTTATGTGGCAGCGTGACATTGGCTCCCACATAGCCCTTCACCGCGAGCGAGTTGAGAAACGCGGCCACATCCTCCGGCCGCACGGCCTCAGCACGGTAGTCGCCATCAATCTTGTAGTGCTTCAACCAATAGCCGTGAATTGCCGGCGAGCGGGAATGCTCGATCGGCCACCCAATGACGCAGGCGCGGCGCATGGCTCAGCTCTCGATCGCGCCCTCGCGCCGCAAGGCGTCGAGCAGCGGCAGCAGGGGAAGGCCCAGGATGGCAAAATAATCGCCGTCGATTTTCTCGAACAACTCGATGCCGAGTCCTTCGAGTTGATAGGCGCCGACGGAGCTCAACACCTCCTCGCCGGCGGCAGCGAGATAGCGGCCGATGAATTCCGGTGAGAGTTTGCGCATCGTAAGCGACGCCTCTTCGGTATAGACGAAACGAATCTCACCGTCGCGGGCGAGCGCGACAGCGCTGTGAAGTTTGTGTGTCTTGCCGCTGAGCGCGAGCAATTGTTCCCTCGCACCCTCCATTCCCTCGGGCTTGGCATAGATCTCATCATCCAAAGCCAGCACCTGGTCGGCACCTATCACAAAGGCCCCGTGCGCGAGCTCGCTCACGGCTTCGGCCTTGGCGCGGGCAAGCACCTCGGCGACATCTTGCGGCTGGAGCGCATCCTCGCCGCTGACGGCTTGACGCATGGCGCTCTCATCGAGGCCGGGTGGCTCGGCAATAAAGGCGAGGCCGGCGGCCTCAAGCAACTTCGCGCGAATCTTGCTGCCTGAGGCGAGGATCAAAGGCGGCTTGCCGGCTTGGAGATAGCCCCTCATCACTAGAGCGCCGGAGCCGTGCGGTCTTGATAGAGACGCAAAATCGCCGCCGCAGTCTCCTCGATCGAGCGGCGAGTTACGTCGATGATCGGCCAGCCGCGGCGCGCGCAAAGTTGGCGGGTCTCGGCGACTTCCGCCGCGATCGCCTCGCGGTCCACATAGTCATCGAGATGGGTATGGGCGTGCTCCATGACCCGGTTATGGCGCACTTGGGCGATTCTCTCCGCGCTCGCGACCAGCCCAACCACGAACGCCTTGGTCTGATTTTCGAGCTTCGACGGCAGCGGCACGCCGGGCACCAGCGGCACGTTCGCGGTCTTGAAACCGCGATTGGCGAGATAGATCGATGTCGGCGTCTTCGAGGTGCGGCTGATCCCCACGAGAATAATATCGGCATCGTCGAGATTCTCAGGGAGATGCCCATCGTCATGCACCATGGTGAAATTGAGCGCGTCGATGCGCGCAAAATAATCGGCATCGAGCACGTGCTGACCTCCGACGGTCGGCGTCGACGGCGTGCCGAGATAGGATTCGAACACCTGCAAGATCTTCTGCAGCGCAGGCACGCAAGGAATCTTCAGCACCTTGCAGGACTGCTCCAGCTCCTCGGCGAGCTCCTTGTTGAAGATGGTGTAGAGCACGATGCCAGGCGAGGCCTCGATATCCTTGATCACGCGGACGAGCTCCCTCTGGCTTCGCACCAAAGGGTGGTGATGCTCGATCGCCCGCACCTGGCCGTATTGCACCCGCGCCGCCTTGGCGATAGCTGCCAGGGTTTCGCCGGTCGCATCGGACACCGTATGGAGGTGGAAAGATCGCGGTGTATCCATGTCTATCCCTTGGATAACTGTGAATGAATGTGCGGGCAACCGGAAGGCACCAGCAATCCATCCCCGGTGCCAGGTGGCTTCAGGCAGTTTTCTTCACAGATTCGCGTGTGTCGATAAGTTGACGCGTGTTTGGCGAGAGCCAGCAATAGATGCATGAGTCCACAGTTTATCCAGCCATTTATACACAGTTCGGAGGTCAGCTTTCGACATGGTAGGACCGGCCGCAAATCCAGGCAAAGAGACCCTTTTGTCGGTCCTCCAGCCCGCTTGCTCCCGAGCCGCCTTGAAATGTCTTGGCCCCGTCACATTCAAGGCTTCGTTCTCTGTCGATAGGCTGGTGACAGTAATGAATGTCCGTAACTCACGCGCTAATAAAAGAAGAAGAAACCTCTTTAAGAATCTCTCTTTTAATATTTAAGGGAGCAATGCTTCGACCCATCGCATCAGTGGATTGTTTTCTCTCAGCCCTCAACGGCAAGGTAGCCTTACCGCCTCCCGTCTGGTTGATGCGGCAGGCTGGGCGGTATTTACCCGAATACCGAGAGATCAGAACCAAGGTCGGGTCATTCCTCGATCTTTGCCTTAATCCAGAACTCGCCGCGGAAGTAACGCTCCAGCCGATCAGGCGGTTCGGATTCGACGCGGCCATTGTTTTTTCCGACATTCTGATCATTCCCTATGCGCTTGGGCAAAAGGTCGAATTCGTCGAAGGCGAGGGTCCAAGACTGGAGCCAATCAACAATTCTAAAGCATTGAACCGCTTCGATGCTCTATCGGCCGAAGCCAGGCTTGCCCCTGTTTACGAGACCATCGATCGTGTCGTAACTGCGCTTGAGGGCAAGGTCCCACTGATCGGCTTTTGTGGGGCGCCCTACACAGTTGCCACTTACATGGTCGGCGGAGGAGCCAGCAAAGACAAAGTGGAAACAAGGCTCTGGGCCTATCAGCAGCCTAAGGAGTTTGGGCGGCTGATCGATCTCTTAGTTGAAACCACAAGCCGCTATCTGCTGGGTCAGGTCAAGGCTGGCGCGAGAGCGCTGCAGATCTTCGATAGCTGGGCCGGCAGTCTGCCCGAGGACGAGTTCGCGCGCTGGTGCGTTGCGCCCACTAAGACACTCGTGGATCGCGTCAAGGCTGAGGCGCCTCACATTCCGATCATCGGCTTCCCGCGGGGCTGCGGCCCGCTCAGCCATCGCTACGTGAAAGCGACCGGCGTCGACGCCATCGGTTGCGACCAAGGCCTGCCGCTCGACTGGATCAAGGACCATTTGCAGGACCTTGTCACAGTCCAGGGCAATCTCGATCCTGTCTTGCTGGTTGCCGGCGGCCGGCGGCTTGACGAGCGGGTCGGCGAGATCTTGGCAGCTTTGTCGCCGCGACCCTTCGTGTTCAATCTCGGCCACGGCATCTTGCCCGAGACACCGATCGCCCATGTTGAGCGGCTCGTGAGCTTGGTACGAGGCGGCTAGAGCGATGCTGCTCGCCTACATCAAAGCCTTTCACATCATCGCCGTGATCTCATGGATGGCGGGACTGCTCTATCTGCCGCGTCTGTTCGTCTATCACGCCGAAAGCGCCAAGGGCTCGCCGCAATCTGAGACCTTCAAGATCATGGAGCGGCGGCTTTTGAAATACATCACCACGCCGGCGATGGTGGCGAGCTGGGCGTTCGGGCTCTATCTGGCCTACTCGGTGGTCAACTGGTCTGCCGATGGCTGGTTCTATTCGAAGCTCGTTCTCGTGTTTCTGCTCTCGGCCTATCACGGCGCTCTGGCCAAATGGACCAAGGAGTTTGCCGAGGATCGAAACACCCATTCGCCACATTTCTACCGTGTGGCTAACGAGATTCCGACGCTTCTGATGATCGGAATCGTCATTTTGGCGGTGGTGCGGCCCTTCTGATCAGACCCTCGGAATCCTATTTGTCGCGTCGTCAGGGTCTGCTATAAGGCGACTCGCATCCGATCCGGGACGCTTTCGCATCCCGGCATTTCCTCAAAGATCGGTTTGCCGAAGCGGAGCAGGCGAGTGTGCCCTGTGTCGCCGCCGAGGCTCTATCCTTCCCACCGCTTTAAGGCTGCGCACCGGCGCAACCTCAATTCGAATCCCAGTTATCCTCTCCCCGTTTGGAGTTACCGCCTATGCAGGAAATGAAACTGCAAGACCTCAAGATGAAATCGCCGACGGAGCTTCTGAGCTTCGCCGAGGAGGTCGAGGTCGAGAACGCGAGCGCCATGCGCAAGCAAGAGCTTATGTTCGCGATCCTGAAACAACTCGCCGCCCGCGAGATCGAAATCACCGGAACCGGCGTCGTCGAAGTGCTGCAAGACGGCTTCGGCTTCTTGCGCTCCCCCGACGCGAACTATCTGGCCGGCCCCGATGATATCTATATCAGCCCAAGTCAGATCCGGCGCTTCGGCCTTCGCACCGGCGACACCATCGAAGGGCAGATCAGAAGCCCGAAAGATGGCGAGCGCTATTTCGCTTTGTTGAAAGTCAACACCATCAATTTCGAAGACCCGGAAAAACAACGCCACAAGATCCATTTCGACAATCTGACGCCGCTCTATCCCGACGAGTGGCTGCAGATGGAGCTCGAAAAACCGACCACCAAGGACTTGACGGGTCGCGTCATCGACATCGTCGCCCCGCTCGGCAAAGGCCAGCGCGGACTGATCGTGGCGCAGCCCCGCACCGGCAAGACCGTGATTTTGCAGAATATCGCCCACTCGATTACCGCCAATCATCCGGAGTGCTTTCTGATCGTGTTGCTGATCGATGAGCGCCCGGAAGAAGTCACCGACATGCAGCGCTCGGTGAAGGGCGAGGTGATCTCGTCCACCTTCGATGAGCCCGCGTCACGTCACGTCCAGGTCGCCGAGATGGTGATTGAGAAGGCAAAGCGCCTCGTCGAGCACAAGCGCGACGTCGTGATCTTGCTCGACTCCATCACCCGCTTGGGCCGTGCCTACAACACCGTGGTGCCGTCGTCCGGCAAGGTGCTGACCGGCGGCGTGGACGCGAACGCATTGCAACGTCCCAAGCGCTTCTTCGGCGCCGCGCGCAATATCGAGGAAGGTGGCTCTCTCACCATCATCGCCACCGCCTTGATTGATACCGGCAGCCGCATGGACGAGGTGATCTTCGAAGAGTTCAAAGGCACCGGTAACTCGGAAATCGTGCTCGACCGCAAAGTTGCCGACAAGCGCATCTTCCCCGCCATCGACATTGCCCGCTCCGGCACCCGCAAAGAGGAACTGCTGGTCGCTGGCGATCAGCTGAAAAAGATGTACGTGCTCCGCCGCATCTTGAATCCGATGGGCACGCAGGACGCGATCGAGTTCCTGATCGACAAGCTGAAGCAGACCAAGGGCAATGGCGAGTTCTTCGATTCGATGAATACATAGCGGCGCCCCGAACACTAGGGCGACGCGCGGCGCGCGAACTTCACGGTCTCGATCAGCGCAGACGGCTCGGTCACCGGTGCAGAGCATTGCGGCCCGATACAGACATAGGCTGTCGCCTTGCCAGCGATCGTAGTCTTGCCGTGAGCGGGTGAACTCACCGGAACCGCATCGGCCTCACGAACTTCTTGCACCACCGCGCCGGGCAGAGAGACTTGGCGGAGCGCTTGCCGGAGTGGACTTGCGTCTGCACCTTGCGGCACCACGATCACGATATGCGCCGGCGCTAGCAGGTCGAGCACGCCGCCAAGCAGCGAGCTATGCGCGAAGATGTTTTGTATCGCCGCGCTCGAGAAGGTCTTGGCGATCCGCTCGGCGCGCGTGAGATAGCTCTCTTCGCCGGTCCAGAGATAGAGCGCCGCGAGATTTGAAATCATCACCCCATTGGCGTTCGGCGTCGCTTCGTCTTGCGCGTTGAGCGGACGCACGATGAGGTCCGCTGTATCATCGGCAGCGAGATAATAGCCGCTGAAGTCCTCGGACCAATAATGCCGGTCGAGGACACGGGCCCAGGCTTGTGCCTTGGTGACGTAGGCCTGGTCTCCCGTGACATTCGCGAACTGCAGCGCGGCGCGGATCATATTGGCGTAGTCGGACGCGGTGCCGGGCGCGCTCGTGGCACCTGCGCGATAGGCGTGGAACAGGCGGCCAGCTATTTCCATCCGTACACGGATGAAAGTGAAGGCGCCCTTAGCCGCCTCGAGCCAATCGGCGCGCTGGAACGCGTCGGCCGCATTGGTCAGCGCTGCGATCATCAAGCCGTTCCAATCGGCGAGCACCTTGTCGTCGAAGCCAGGACGAATGCGCGATGCGCGACGCCCCAGCAATTTCTCGCGCATCGAAGCAAGCCGTGCTTCGGTTTCGGGGTCGCGAAGTCCCGTAGCATGGAGGCGATTGAGGATGGTGTGGTCCTCCCAATTGCCGGACGGCGTTACGTCGTAGATCTGGTTGAAGAGCTGAGCGTCGTCGGGGCCAAGCACGTCCACGCTCTCGGCGGCATCCCAGACATAGAACTTGCCCTCGACGCCTTCGCTGTCGGCGTCGAGCGATGCGGCAAAGCCGCCGCCTTCGGTCGCCATCTCGCGCAGCAGCCAGTCGATGCTCTCCTCGATCCGCTGCGCGTAGAGCGGCGATTTGTTCTCGCGCCAGAGCTCGGTCATTTGCTCGACGATCTGGGCGTTGTCGTAGAGCATCTTCTCGAAATGCGGCACGAGCCAGCGCTCGTCGGTCGAATAGCGCGAGAAGCCGCCGCCGAGATGATCGTAGATGCCGCCTTGGGCGATATTGGTCAGCGTGATGTCCGCGGCCTTGAGCGGATTGGCGAGCCCGTAACGGAGCCCTGCGCGCCACAGGAAATTGAAGAACTGACTTTGCGGAAATTTCGGTGCGCCTCTGATCCCGCCATGAACAGGATCGACCGCTTGTACAAACCGGTCGGCGAGTTCGGCAAGAATGGCATCGTTCGGCAAGGACTCCGCCGCGGGCGGCTGCGAGGGTTGGAGCCGAGCCTTCAGCGCGTCGGCATTCTGCCTGACCTTGCTCGGCTCCTCGCGATAGATTCGCGCGATCTCCTTGAGCACCTGCGTGAAGGCTGGGCGGCCATAACGCGGGTCCTTTGGGAAATAGGTGCCCCCCCAGAACGGCTCCGCCTCGGAGGTCAGGAACATCGTGAGCGGCCAGCCGCCCTGCTCGCCAAGTTCATGCAACGCGGCCATGTAAATCGCGTCGACGTCAGGACGCTCCTCGCGGTCGACCTTGATGTTCACGAACAGCTCGTTCATCACCCGCGCGCTGGCTTCATCCTCGAAGCTCTCATGCGCCATCACATGGCACCAATGGCAGGCGGCATAGCCGACCGAGAGCAGGATAGGTTTGCCGGTCCGCCTGGCCTCAGCGAGCGCCTCCACGCCCCACGCCCACCAATGCACGGGGTTGTCCTTGTGCTGGAGAAGGTAGGGACTGGTTTCTCGCGCCAGTCGGTTTTCAGGCTGTTCGGACATTGTCCTTCCGATCGTGCTTCGCTGCGCCCTAGGATGAGGCGATGAGCAGGAAGGATACCATTTGCGCGCAAGCGAGTGGGGCCGGACGCGCGGCCATCGCGGTGATCCGCATCTCGGGGCCGGCGACCGGCGAGATCTTGCGCGCACTCTGCGGCCTTCCCGCGGCGCGACACGCGAGCCTCAGGACCATACGCGATCCACGGACGGAGACGCTGCTCGACCGGGGACTCGTGCTGTGGTTCCCGGCACCGGCAAGTTTCACCGGCGAGGATATGGCTGAGCTTCACGTGCATGGCGGCCGTGCGGTGGTCGCCAACGTCCTTGATGCGGCTCTCTCGATCGATGACGTGAGGCTGGCCGAACCTGGCGAGTTCGCGGCCAGAGCTTTCGAGAATGGCAAGATCGATCTGACCGAGGTCGAGGGTCTAGCTGATCTCATCAACGCCGAGACTGACGCTCAAGCGAGACAAGCGCTGGCGCAGGCCGGAGGATCTTTAAGGAGGCTCTACGAGTCATGGCGCGGCCAGTTGCTCCGTGCCCAAGCTCTCGCCGAGGCGGGGCTCGACTTCGCCGACGAAGCCGATGTCGCGGCCAATGTAACAACCAACGTCGGGGCCATCGTCGCCGAACTCATTTTGCAGATTTCGAATCATCTCGCAGACAGGCGCGGCGAACGCCTTCGCGATGGCTTTCGCGTGGTCATCGTCGGCGCGCCGAATGCCGGCAAGTCGAGTCTGCTGAATGCGCTTGCCCGCCGCGACGTGGCCATCGTGTCGGAGGAGGCAGGAACCACCCGCGACATCATCGAGGTCCATCTCGACCTCGACGGCTTGCCGGTGATCCTTACCGACACTGCCGGCTTGCGTGAGGCCGGCGGCAAGGTCGAGGTCGAGGGCATCAGGCGAGCGCTTGCGCGTGTTGAAGCCGCTAATCTCGTCGTCTGGCTGATCGATGCGAAGAAGCCGGTCTCGGCGCCGCCGGAGCCGCTCGCCAGAGGTCGGGTTCCCTTCCTTGCTGTCCGCAACAAGATCGACCTCGCGTCGGTCGGTGCTGCCGAGGGTATTTCACTCTCGGCCAAGACTGGCGAGGGTATCGATACCCTCGTCGCTGAGCTGAAGGCCAGGGCGCGAGAGGCTTTGGTGGCCGACGCTGAATCACCCGCCGTGACCAGGGCACGTCACAGGGCCGAGCTCGAAGGCGCCCTTGCTGCTCTAGAGCGCTCCCGTACCGCCGGGCCGTCGGAGTTGAAAGCCGAAGAACTCCGCATTGCTGCCCGCCATCTCGGGCGCTTAACCGGCAATATCGACGTGGAGGAGGTCCTAGGCGCCATTTTCTCCGAATTCTGCATCGGCAAATAGGGCTGTCGTTCCTCAACTTGATTCACGTGAAACAATCCCCCTTTTGACGCTAGGCCCCAAAACCCCTAGGTACGGGCCATGAACAAGTGTTTCGATGTCATCGTCATCGGTGGAGGCCATGCCGGCTGCGAGGCCGCCGCCGCCGCCGCGCGCCTTGGCGCCTCGACGGCGCTGATGACGCATAACTTTGCGACCATCGGAGAGATGTCCTGCAATCCCGCCATCGGTGGTCTTGGCAAAGGCCACCTCGTACGCGAGATCGATGCGCTGGATGGGCTGATGGGCCGCGTCGCCGATGCGGCCGGCATCCAGTTCCGCGTGTTGAATCGGAGCAAGGGTCCGGCCGTGCAAGGCCCTCGCGCCCAGGCCGACCGCAAGCTCTATCGCCAGGCGATGCAGGCCACGATTGTCGCGACGCCAAATCTGGAAGTGATCGAAGCCGCCGTCGAGGATCTCATCGTCGAGGATGGCGCGGTCGCGGGCATCGTCACTTCGAGCGGAGCGCGCATCGGCGTCGGTGCGGTCGTCCTCACCACTGGGACGTTTCTGCGCGGCCTGATCCATATCGGCGAGAAGAAAATTCCCGCGGGCCGCATCGGCGAGGCGCCTTCGGTTGGACTTGGCGAGCGGCTCTATGACCTCGGGCTCTGGATGGGGCGGCTCAAGACCGGAACCCCTCCCCGCCTCGACGGCCGTTCCATCGACTACAGCGCGCTCCAAGTTCAGCACGGCGACGATCCGCCCATGCCGTTCTCGTTCCTGACCGAAACGATCACGACGCCGCAAACCGTCTGCCACATCACCCACACCACGGAAGCGACGCACCAGATCATCGAAACCAATCTCGCCCGCTCGCCGATGTACTCAGGCGACATCCAGAGCGTGGGCCCGCGTTATTGTCCCTCGATCGAGGACAAGATCGTCCGCTTCAAGGAGCGGCAAAGCCACCAGATCTTTCTCGAGCCGGAAGGCCTCGACGACGACACCGTTTATCCGAACGGCATCTCGACCTCCTTGCCCGAAGACGTACAACACGCCTTTCTCAAGACCATTCCCGGGCTAGAGCGCGCGCACGTCATTCGTCCCGGCTACGCCATCGAATACGATTATGTCGATCCACGCGAGCTGACCGCGGGCCTCCAGACCAGGGCGATTGTCGGCCTCTTCCTCGCGGGCCAGATCAACGGCACCACGGGCTACGAGGAAGCCGCCGGCCAAGGCTTGATCGCCGGCCTCAACGCCGCGCTCAGCGTCTCCGGGCGCAGCGATCCCTTCGTGGTGACGCGGGCCGACGCCTATCTCGGCGTGATGATCGACGATCTTGTCACCCGCGGCGTCACCGAACCCTATCGCATGTTCACATCGCGCGCCGAATATCGCCTTACGCTTCGTGCCGACAATGCCGATCAGCGCCTGACCGAACTCGGAATCGCCATTGGCTGTGTCGGTCGCGACCGAGCGGCCGCCTTCGATACAAAATCGCGCGCGCTCGCTGAAGGCGAAGCGCTGCTCAAGTCCCTCACGCTCACGCCGAGCGAGGCAGGGCGAGCCGGCCTCACCATCAATCGCGATGGACGGAAGCGAACGGCTTACGAGTTGCTGTCCTATCCGGACATCGATCTTGCTCGGCTTCGTTCAATTTGGCCCGAGATCGGAAATCTCGC
>DATBSU010000201.1:0-8316 GCA_036559585.1 Methyloceanibacter sp. | reverse complement strand
GATGAGGCGCCCCTGCGCCAATTTGACCCTTCACTCGGCCTCAACTAGAAGCGGGCTACATTAACCACATGTCGCACAACACGTTCGGCCATTTGTTTCGGATCACGACCTGGGGCGAGAGCCACGGGCCCGCGATCGGCTGCGTGGTCGATGGCTGTCCGCCAGGAATCCCGATCAGTGACGCCGAAATTCAGGCCGACCTCGACAAGAGGCGCCCAGGCCAATCGCGCTTCACCACGCAGCGGAAAGAGCCTGATCAAGTTCGCATTCTCTCCGGCGTGTTTACCGACGAGGCCGGCGAGCAGGTGACGACCGGAACGCCGATCGCGCTCGAGATCGAGAATGTCGATGCGCGCTCCAAGGACTATGGAGACATCAAAGACAAGTTCCGTCCCGGACACGCCGACTACACCTATCTGATGAAATACGGGTTGCGCGACTGGCGGGGGTCGGGCCGCGCGAGCGCGCGCGAGACGGCTTGCCGGGTCGCTGCCGGCGCCATCGCGCGAAAGGTCGTGCCGGGGGTCAGCATTCGCGGCGCGCTGATCCAGATCGGCAACGATTTCATCGAGCGGAAGAATTGGGACTGGGAGGAAGTGGGCAATAATCCCTTCTTCTGTCCGGACGCGAAAGCAGCGAAGCGCTGGGAGGCGCTGCTCGACGAGGTGCGGAAACGCGGATCATCGGTCGGCGCGGTGATCGAGGTGGTCGCCGACGGCGTGCCGCCGGGATTGGGCGCGCCGATCTATGGCAAGCTCGATCAGGACATCGCCTCGGGGCTGATGAGCATCAACGCGGTGAAGGGAGTGGAGATCGGCGCAGGTTTCGGCGCGGCGGCGCTGTCCGGCGAAGGCAATGCCGACGAGATGCGGATGAAGAAGGACGGGAGTATCGAATTCCTGTCGAACCATGCCGGGGGGATTCTCGGCGGGATTTCGTCAGGTCAGCCTGTGGTCGCGCGGTTCGCGGTGAAGCCGACCTCTTCGATCCTCAATCCGCGGCGCACCGTGGACGCCAAAGGCAAGGACACCGAGATCTCGACCAAGGGGCGACATGACCCTTGTGTCGGCATACGCGCCGTGCCGATCGGCGAGGCCATGGTCGCCATCGTGCTTGCCGACCACTACCTCCGCCATCGCGGACAATGCGGGTAGGCTCTCAGCGGCCTAGCTCGGCCACGACCTCGATATGCGGCGAGAACAGGAACTGGTCGACCGGGACGACCCGGCCGATGCGATAGCCGCCGTCGACGAGGGTGCGGAGATCGCGGGCAAGCGTCCCGGGATTGCAGGAGACGGCGGCGATCTTCCGCACCTCCGACTTTGCGAGCATTTCGGCTTGAGCCACAGCACCGGCGCGTGGCGGGTCGAACACAACAGCATCATAGCGGCGAAGCTCTTTCGGGCCGAGCGGGGAGCCAAATAGATCGCGCCGAAACGTCTTGATCGGCTTCAATCCTGACATTTTGCGCGCGGCATCGGCGAGCGCGGCAAGCGCTGCTTCATCTTGCTCGAAGGCATCGACGCTCGCGCTTGCGGCAAGCGCAAAGGTGAAGGTGCCGAGGCCGGCGAAGAGATCGGCCACGTGCTTCGCCTTGCCGACGAATTCTCGGACCAAATCGACCAGGACAGCTTCCGAGGCGATCGACGCCTGTAGGAAGGCGCCCGGCGGCAAATTCACGGCCGCGCCAGAGAGCTCGACCCTAGGCGCGGCGAACTGCGCCACGAGCTCACCATTCATTGTACAGCGCGCGATCCCTAGCTTCGTCGCCTCGGCCCCAAGCTGCGCCAAAGCCGAAGGCGAAGTCTTTGCACCCTCAACAACAAGGTCGAGGCCTTGGCGTGTCTCGGTGAGGGTCACCCGAAGCTCACGCTTCGGATGCAGCAAGGGCGCCAGCGCTGCCTTCAGCCCCGGCAGGGCTGCCACGATCCAAGACGAGAGGACAGGGCAGGTTTCGATATTCACCAATTCATGCGAGCGGACGCGCTTGAAGCCGAGCTCGAGGCCATCCTTGTTTCGAGCGAGCGCGAAGCTTGCGCGGCGCCGGGTGCCGATCGGCACCGCACGGACCTCCTCGATCTCCACGTCGAGACCTCTGGCTCGAAGCGCGGTGACGACTTGCTCACGCTTCCAGCGGAGATAGGCCTCCTGCTCCAGATGCTGGAGTGCGCAGCCGCCACAAGTGCCGAAATGGGGGCAAATGGGTTCGATCCGATCAGGGCTCGGCTCGATCAGCTCGACCAGGCGAGCATGCTTGCCGTCAGTTTCGAGCTCGACGTAGGCGCGCTCGCCAGGAAGGGTGAAGGGGACAAACAGCGTGCCGTTCTCGGCGACGCCGTCGCCCCCGGCGCCGAGCCTTTCGATGGTCACTTCACGCATGGACCGCACCGATCAGGAATTCTTCGTTGCCGTCTTTGCCCAGGATTGGGGAGACCATTTCATGTGTCACGGTCCAGCCCGGCGTCTCCGAGATGAAGCGGCGCACGCTGGCGAGTGCGGCAAGGCGATGGGCGGGATCGCGGACGATGCCGCCTTTGCCGACGGTCTCACGGCCAGCCTCGAATTGCGGCTTCACCAGCACGACGAGCCAGGCGCCGGGAGCGGCGAGGCTAAGCGCCGCAGGGAGCGCCTTCTCCAGGCTAATGAAGCTCAGATCGGCGACGATGGCCCCGACCGCCTCGCTCATCAGCGCCGAATCGACCGCTCTCGCGTCAGTCCCCTCCAGGGAGACCACGCGGGCATCGCCCCGGAGCTTGGCGTGGAGCTGCCCGCTGCCGACATCTACGGCGTAGACTTTCGCCGCGCCGCGGGCGAGCAGAACCTCCGTGAACCCCCCAGTGGAGGCGCCAAGGTCGAGTGCCACTCTACCTCTCGCCTCGAAGCCAAAGGATTCCAGCGCCGCTTCGAGCTTGAGCCCGCCCCGCGAGACGTAAGGCAGCGCCTCACTTGCCACTTCGACGCCGGCATCAGCGGCGACCAGCATGCCGGGCTTCACAGCCTTAACGCCGTCGACGCTCACAGCCCCGAGGCGGACCAGGTCGGCCGCGCGGGACCGCGTCGGCGCCAGATCTTTTTCCACCAGCAAAACGTCCAGCCGCTTTTTTTTGTAGATGGGCACAATGGCTTCTCTTACACTTGACATTGGCGCACGAAATGATCATTTCGCGCGCTTGGACCGGTGAGCGGCCGGCCTCTTATGAAACTTCACTCGCGAAGCGTCCCGCTCGGCGCGCCATCGCGGAGGTCTCGTGAGCGAAAGTCAAACGGCTTACCTCACCGATAAGTGCGAAGTTCAGAACAATTATGTGGCTGGTGGCAAGACCGTCGTCGCGCTGGAGCAGATTGAGCCCGGCGAGGTGATTGGTGTCTGGAGCGGCCGGATCGTCACAGGCGACGATCTCGACGCTCTGCCGGAGGAGATCCGCCGCCACACCGTACAGGTCGAGGAGAACCTCTACCTCGCCTCGCTGGGTGTTGCCGAGCCCCCCGACTTCATCAACCATTCCTGCGACCCCAACGCCGGGCTCAAGGGCCAGATCACCATCGTCGCCATGCATACCATCCGTGCGGGCGAAGAAGTCACCATCGATTATGCGATGTGCGACGGCACGGCCTATGACGAGTTCGAGTGCGCCTGCAGCACGGCCACCTGCCGCGGCCGGGTGACGGGTGCCGACTGGCGCAATCCCGCTCTGTGGGAGCGCTATGCGGGTCACTTCTCGCCCTATCTCGAGCGGCGCATCGCGGCGCTCAGGCGAGCGACGCGGAGGCGTAAGCGTGTGCTGGCGGCGTCAGCAGGCGCCGTGACAGGCAATCCGGTTTAACGGGAACCACGAACATGATGCTGGTTAGATCCTATGCCGCCCAGAGCGCCATTGAAGGCCTCGGCGTGTTTGCCGGTGAGTTTATCCCCAAGGGCACTATGCTCTGGGGGCTCGATCCGAAATTCGACCTGTTCATCACGCCTGAGGTGTATGAGGCGCTGGCGCCGCATATGCAGGACTTCGTCGATTGCTACAGCTATCCGCATCTGGAGCGGCCGGGCATCCGTATCGTCGATTGCGACCACGGCAAGTTCATGAACCATAATGAGAGGCCGAACACCGATTTCACCGTGTTCGACCGCGGCTATGCGTTGGTCGATATCCAAAAGGGCGAAGAGATCACCTGCAATTATTTCGAGTTCGATCCGAGCTTCGCCGGCTTCGGTCATGCGAGCACGGCGGAGGCTCTCTCCGAGCGCCCACACACCAACCGCTAAACTGCCCTTCCCCCTGAGTCGGAGGTTCTCATGCGCCGCATGGGTCTGCTGTTGGCAAGCATGCTCGCTTGCGGCGCTGCAGGCGCGGCCGCAGAGACCGGCTATACCTGGATGGGCGGCAGCGGCGACGGCAATTTCTCGCTGATATACGGTTCGCCGGAGACCGCGGAGGACGAGCTATTCTGGATCGTCTGCCGCAACGGCGACAAGAAGACCGAGCTCGTCGTCTATGTCGACATGAAGGACGTCAAGCTCGGGCAGCCTGTGGCGATCGAATTCTCGGCGGGCAACACCAAGGCGACAATCCAGGGCGCGGTGGCGACCGACGAGATGAGCGGGTTTCTCTTCGCCAAAGCGGAACAGTTCCCGATCAAGAAGGTGATTGAGCTCCTGGCGGCCAAGGGACCAGTGACGGTGACGACAGGAACGATCGTGACCAAGCTTCCCGACAAGGGCCGCGGGCCCGAGCTCGCCAAATTCGCCAAAGGCTGCAAGCTCAACTAACGTTTAGCAAAAAGGCGGGAAACGGCGCGATGTTTCCTTCGTTGTGCTAAGATCACGGCCTCTTACCATTTCCCTCAACAACGAGGCGTTTCCCGCATGTTTAGGCTTCCAGCGCGCGCATTAGCCTCCCTCACGCTGCTTGCCGCCATCGCGCTTTCAGCGCATGCCGACAATCAATCGGTGTGGACAGGCAAAGCCAATGGCGGCTTGGCCACTTTGAGCTACGGCTCGATCGATACGACCAAGAGTCCGGAATTTCTGCTGTCCTGTTTCAACGGCATGAGCGTCGCAGTGCTGGATATTCGCGCGGCCATCGAAGGCGTAGAGGCTGGCAAGCCCCTGACCATCCAGCTCTTGGCCGGAACTCAAACCGTCGAAATCAAGGCTGAGGGCGCAGGCGACGGCAAGGAAGGCACGACTTACGCCGAAGCCAGCGACATCCAGGTGAAGCCGATCCTCGCCGTTCTGGGACAAACGGGTCCTGTCACCTTGAAGATCGGCGATGCGAGCACGAGTTTTTCCGATCTCGGTCGGATGGATGCGATCAAGAGTTTCAGCGAAGAATGCGCGATCGATTGAGACTGTGCGCGATCCAATCGCCGCTTGCGACCACGCGCTTGATCGGCGGCGGGGCGCCAAGCGAGTAAGTCTCGATCCTGAACGAGGAGCCGTCGTCGAACAGGACCTCGATCTCGATCCGTGAGAGCGGCGATGCCGGTTCTTCCGTCCCCTCAAAATAGTCGAGCTCGCGCAACAGACGGCCGTCGCGGGGCAGCTCGAAAATTTCGCCGATGACGCGGCCCTTATGCTCGGCGCCGAACAACGCGGCAGGGTAACGGCCAAGATCGTAGAGGATGCCGGGCGCAGTGCCTTTGCCGAGCAGGCGCCCCTGGTTCCGCAACTTTACCGCAAAGGGATGCGGGCTTTCGGTTCGGAGGCTGCCATAGACGAAGAGGATTTTGGGCTGCGGCATGTTCAGTCCGGCAGGTTGATGCGGCCGTCATCATCCAAAGGCCAGAAGGGATTGAAGGCGACTTCCCAGACATGGCCATCTTCGTCGGCAAAATAACCGTCATAGCCGCCCCAGACGGTCTTCGCCGCGGGTTTGAGAATTTTCGCACCAGCGGCTTCGGCTTTCGCCATCATGGCGTCGACCTCGGCTTCGCTCGAGACATTCTGCGCAAGCGCAATGCCGCCATTGCCACTCCAGAGTTTGTCGGCCTGCCCGTCGTCCTTCAGGGCCTCCCTGCCAAACAAGGCAAGCACCACGGGTCCAGCTTGGAAGAAACTGATCGCCGCCTGGCTAGCCTTCTTGGAGCGCACAAATCCGAGCCGTTCGTAGAAGTCGGTTGACTTGGCCACGTCCGCGACGCCGAGAGTGATCAGGCTAATAGTGTTTGACATGGGAGACCCCGCAGCAGCGATCGGTTCACCTTTCGATGCTACCCTTCGATCTTGGAGAAGTCCGCGACGGTATGGGTCGTGGCGCGGATGCGATTCAACAAGCGCAAGCGATTGGTGCGAAGCTTGGCGTCGTCGACGTTGACGGTGACATTGTCGAAGAAGGCATCGACGGGTTTGCGGAGCTTGGCCATGGCCGCCATCGCTGCTTCGAAATCTTCCTTGGAGATAGCAGCGGCGGCTGCGTGCTCGACCTCGTCCACGGCTTTCGCAAGCGTCTTCTCCTCGTTCAGCTCGAGCAGCTTGGCATCAGGAGCTTGGTCGTAGCTCTTCCCGTCCTTCTTCTCCTCGATGCGGAGTATATTGATGGCGCGCTTGGTGCCGGTGAGAAGATTGGCGCCGTCCTCGGTGTCGAGAAATTTCCCCAGCGCATTGACGCGTGCAACGATCATCAAGAGATCGTCCTGCCCGGGAAGCGAGAACACGGCGTCGATCAGATCGTGCCGTGCGCCCTGCTCGCGCAGATAGACTTTGAGGCGGTCGGCGAAAAAGGCGAGCAGGTCGGCGGTAACCGGTTGATCTTTGCCGCTGCGTTGCTTCAGCAATGAAAGGCGAATGCCGTTCTCCAGTACGATGCGGATGATTCCCAGCGCGGCACGGCGAAGGGCGTAAGGATCCTTGGAGCCGGTCGGCTTCTCGTCGATCGACCAGAAGCCGGTCAACATGTCGAGCTTATCGGCGAGAGCCACAGCGATGGCGATAGGCTCGCGCGGCACCTCATCGGAGGGACCTACCGGCTTGTAATGAGCCGCGATGGCGTCGGCGACCAGCGGGTCCTCTTGTTGATCGAGCGCATAGTAGCGGCCCATCACGCCTTGCAGCTCGGGGAACTCGCCGACCATGCCGGAAACGAGATCGGCCTTGGCCACGATCGCCGCCCGCTCGGCAAGATCCGGATCGGCCCCGACGAGCGGCGCCAATTCGCGGGCCAACGGCCAAATGCGATGCACCCGCTCATATTGCGTGCCCAACTTCTCGTGGAAGACGACGTCCTTCAGCTTCGGCACCCAGATTTCGAGGCCGATATCGCGGTCCTGGCCGTAGAAGAATTTGGCATCCGAAAGCCTCGCGGCAATCACGCGCTCATTGCCGGCGACGATGGATTTGCCGCCGTCTTCGGCTTCAAGATTGGCGATTAATATGAATCGGTTAGCGAGGCTTTTTCCACGCTTCAGCGAGAAACATTTCTGGTGCGCTTTCATCGACGTGGAAAGCACCTCAGCTGGCACTTCGAGGAAGCTTTCGTCGAAGGAGCCGATCAGCGGCACCGGCCATTCGGTGAGGCCGGCATTTTCCGCGAGTAGCGCCTCATCTTCGACGAGGTCGAGCTTCGCCTTCTTGGCGAGCTTGCGGGCGCCTTCCAGGATCAGCTTGGCGCGCTCGCTTGCGTCGAGCATGACATAGGCCTTGCGCAGCTTCTGCGCATAATCGGCGAAATTCTTCACAGCAAAAGGCTTCGGCGCCATGAAGCGGTGGCCGCGCGTCTCATTGCCAGTGGCAATGGAGTCGATCTCGAACGGCACGACCTTGCCGTCGAACAGGCAGAGGACGGAGTGAAGGGGACGTACCCAGCGGAGCGTACCGTTGCCCCAGCGCATCGATTTCGGCCAGGGGAAGCTGGCGACGATCGCGGGCACCACAGCGGCCACGACTTCTTCAGTGGCGCGGCCGGGGCGCTCGATGCGGGCGACGTAGAAATTGCCCTTCTTGTCTTGTTGCACCTCGGCTTGTTTGATCGATTTCAGTCCAGCCGATTTGAGGAAGCCCTGGATCGCGGCGTCGGGCGCGCCGATTCGCGGGCCTTTCTTTTCTTCCGAAATATCCGGCGAGCGCTTCGGCAGGCCGTCGATGACCACGGTCAGCCGGCGCGGCGTGACGAAAGGGCGGACGGTTTTGAACTCGAGCCCAGCATCCTTCAGCGCGTCGCCGAGAAACCGCGCGAGTTCATCGGCGGCGCGGGCTTGCATGCGCGCCGGGATCTCTTCGGAAAATAGTTCGAGAAGGAGTTCAGCCATGGTCTAGCCGATACGGTTATGGAAGCCGAGATCGTAATCGGTAATGGCGAAGACCAGCAGGTCCCGTTCAAGCCG